>DAOVAI010000034.1 GCA_030671085.1 Pseudomonadota bacterium
ACCAGAATATCCTTACCGTTAACCTGAACATCCTGAGGCCAGAACGGAGATTTTCCAGGAAGTGGTACGAGGCTGCGGGTCTCAATAAACCAGTCCTGCCTGAATTGAGCTCCACTGCTGTGAACATCAAGGTCAAGTTTGGACGGCCAGGTACAGTATCGTTTTATTGCCCCCGTTGTTTCCAGACTACACATTTTCTCTTCCTGCTCATACAGGACCCAGGGGATCCATTGCTGGAGTTCGTCAGGAATTTTTGATTCCAGAGCCCAGGCCTTGCTGATCGTTCCAGGGGAAAAGTTGAGGAGAAGCAGACCCAGAAGCACCAGAATACGAAAGAAAATTATGCTGTGAAAGGGGGGCAGGTGTGTTATGCATGAACGATATCCGTTTGTCTGGTCGGTGGATGGCAGCAAAGGTGAGAGACGTTTGTTCCTTCATTATAATGATGAAGAAAAATGTTTGTCAAACTCACTGCATTATTGAGATGCTTTTTTTTGCATCAAGTCTTGACTTTTTTTTTTGAGTCACCCACAATAGCCACTGTGAAAAGAAGCTTAAAGCTATCTTGAAAAATTGTCTTTTTGTATGCCTTGATCTTGAACGAAAATCCAAATTTTTCAAGACACCCTTAAGTTATTACCCCTTTCAATTGATTTTTGTAGATACATCAAAAAATGCCAACTATTCTGACCATCGATGATGAGAGTCTGATTCGGGATTCTTTTCGTTTCTATCTGGAGGATTATGACTACCAGATGCTGGAGGCGGAAAATGGACGTATTGGTCTGGAGATGATTCATAAGAAGCAGCCTGATCTGGTGCTGGTGGATTTGAGAATGCCCGAGGTCGACGGGCTCGAAGTCCTGCAGGATGTGCATGAAAACTATCCTGATCTTCCCATCATTGTCGTTTCCGGAACAGGGGTTATCGGTGATGTCGTGGAGGCGATGAAACGGGGGGCATGGAGTTATTTGCTCAAGCCCATCGCTGATTTTAATACCCTGCGCTATGCGGTGGAGCAGGCCCTGGAAAAGGCCAGGCTTATTAAGGAGAACCGGTGCTATCGGGAAGAATTGGAGGAAAAGGTTCGCCTACGGACTCAGGCCCTGGAACACTCCAACCAGCTCTTGCGTGATACCAGGATGCAGGTCATCCTGCGCCTGGGTAAGGCGTCGGAGTATCGGGACAAGGCCACTGGTCGTCATGTTATCCGGGTAAGTTGTTATACCAAAATTCTGGCAAACTGTATGGGGTTCAGCGAGGCAGAGGCCGACATCATGGCCCTGGGCAGTGCCCTTCATGATGTGGGTAAGATTGGGATCAGTGATGGTATCCTGTTGAAACCTGGAAGACTGTCTCCGGAAGAGTGGGAGACGATGCAAAGGCACTGTCTACTCGGTCGAGAACTGCTCAGTCCGCTCAGCGTTGAAGATGTGGAGGGCTTTACCAGTGAGGTGGAGGGCAACATGGAAGGGATTATTTCCGATTCGGGTCTGTTGCAGATCTCAAGGATTATCGCCTATTCTCATCATGAACGCTGGGATGGATCAGGGTATCCCGAGGGCTTGAAGGGAGATGAGATTCCCATCGCTGCACGTATTGTGACAGCGGTGGATATTTATGACGCCATTGGCAGCAAGCGCCCGTATAAGGAAGCCTTTTCTGAAGAAGAGTGTCTGCGGATCGTACGGGAGGCCTCCGGCATCATTCTTGATCCGCAGATCGTGGATCATTTCTTTGATTCCCTTGACCAGATTCAGCAGGTAAAGGCCAAGTGGGCCGACTAATTGGTTACTGTCTATTCATAGACATTTCTATTTTCTGCAGCCGGGTCGTTTCCTGACGATTATGGTTGAGAAGTAATGGACCTGGTCACGAATGCTGCCCAAGTCAGTCAGAATGTTCTCTTCTTTCATTCCTGCCCGCTCAACAAGAACCGCTTTTTCCAACAGCCCAAGTTCTCGAAGAAGATCAATGAGTTGATCAAGGACCCGGTGGACCTTCATCAGAACGATGGTGTCAAAGCTCTCCAGGGTTTGGCGAAGCTGTTCTCCTGAAAAGGTGGCCGGGATTACAGCCAGTTTGTCGTCGCCAAGGCAGATGGGAACAGAAGTGGCAGCCGAACATGAGGACATGGCGGAGATGCCGGGGATAAATTCTACCCTGATCTCTGGATGCAGGGAGAGGATGGTCTCGTAGAGGTAATATCCGGTGGAATAGATGGCCGGGTCGCCAAGGGTGAGAAAGGCCACATCTTTGCCCTGCTCCATGAAGTTTAGGATCTGGTCAGCACCATTTTTCCAGGCCTCCTGCACCTCGTCTGCAGGTGCACTGTCCAGGTGGATTTTTTTCATGGGGAAATAGAGCTCGATAATCTCTTTTTTATCGAGGGAGAGGGCCTGTTCCACAATGGAGAGAGCAGTGGAAGAACCGTTTTTTGATCCTTTGGGCGTGGCAATGACAGGACAGCCCTCCAGGGTACGGAGAGCTTTTCTGGTAAGGAGATCAGGGTCTCCAGGGCCTACGCCAACGATGTGGAGTGTTGCGTTCATGGTTCTTGGTCTATGGAAGAGGTTGTGGTTTATTGTTTAGTGGTTGTCCTTAAATGGCCTTTTTCTCCTAACGCTTCGTTGCTCTCAAAATTTAATCCTCGGGATATCATATATATGCACCCCAAGGGCACTTCTACCCGTAGTTTGGGTGATTCCTGCGGGGCACCTTCGGTTAAATTTATCGAGCGCCTCGATTTAGAAGAAAAAATCTCATTTATGGACAGACACTGGCTAGGTGGATTAGCTTGATAGACTATAGACTGTCAGGGCATGAGCTTTTGTCTTGCCTGACAGTCTAACAGCCTACAGCCTAACTGCCTGCTTGTCTGTTCTTCGTTTTGTCCGCCGGATAGAGAATTTTACGTATTTCCTCGATTCCTTTCAGGATGCGTGGGGTCGGACGGGAAACCAGTTGTTCATCAACGAGAAATATTTTCCCTTCACGCACTGCCCTGATGGCCAGGAAGCCAGGCTCTGAGGCAATTTTCTCTTTACTGATTCGATTCATTCGTCCTTCCTGAGCAAGAAAGATGTCAATCTCGCGGGCATGGGCCAGAATTTGCTCTTTGCCGTAGGCGGCAATATTGGTTCCCCGCCTGGCCTGGGCATCTGTGGCAATGTTCCTTCCGCCTGCCTGCTCGAGGGCAAAGATCGCTATGGAAGAAGGAGAAAAGGTCTTCATCTTGGCGTGGATGGATTGAAAATAGACCCTGGGGCGTTTTGCCAGGGGAACGGATTCCACAACTTGCTGCAGATGGGCAAGTTCCTGCTCAAAACCGGTGACCATACGGCTTGCCTCCTCCTCTCTGCCCGTGATCCTTCCCAGCTCCTGCCAGTAGGCAAACATCTCATCAATGGTGCGCGGCTGCAGGGAGATGATTGTAATTCCAGCCCCTTTTAATTGCTCTAAAAGCTGCGGTGCTGCATGGGTGATCATGGGACGGATGAGAACCAGGTCAGGGCGGGAGGCGATAAATTTTTCCGGGTTGTCGTGGAGACTGAACCGAGGTTTGTTCAGCACCGAAGAAGGGTAGGTGTCGCTTGCGGCGATCCCGATCAGTTCCTGGTCCAGGCCAAGCGCTGCCAGGTTCTCGGTGTGGGCCGGATAGAGGGAGATGATTCGTCTAAACGGTCCCCCTGATTCTCCCGCATAGGAAAAAGTGGAGAGAAAGAGAGTGTAGAACAGGAGGCAGAGGAGCAGAGTGGGCAGCCTGCTTTTGTGAGTTTTTATTTTTCTATTCATCCTCGCCTCTTTCATTGATACCTGAATTGAATCTGTGGACGGCCATGATCGCCCTGGCGTTGGATTGTGGCTTCCACTTCAAAGGCAGCATGGAGAAGTTCACTGGTGAAGAGTTCTTCCACAGGCCCGTGATCAAAAATTTGTCCATCTCTTAAAACAAGGCACTCATCACAAAAGGCTGCAGCCAGGTTCAGGTCATGGATGGCAGCAATGACAGTGAGGCCTTGTTTGTCAACCCGTTTGCGCATCACCTGCATGATGGCAATGGTGTGATGGATGTCAAGATTGGAGGTGGCCTCATCAAGAATCAAGACCTCGGTTTCCTGGGCCAGGGCCCTGGCCATAACGACTCGCTGCAGTTCGCCGCCCGAAAGGGCACTGACTGGACGCGACTGGAGATGCGTTATGTCCATGGTCTGCATGGCCTCATCAACTGCCTGCAGATCTGGAGTTGACGGTGAGGAAAATCGAGGGATATGGGGGTGGCGTCCCATGAGAACCACGTCTCTTACCTGATACTCAAATCCCATGGTAAAGTTCTGGGGAACTAATGCCAACTGTGTGGCCAGCTCCTGCCGCGAATAGCTCTCCATGAGTTTGTTTTTGTAGAGGATATCTCCGGTAACTGTTTTGTGCATACCCATGAGCAGTTCGATGAGCGTAGACTTTCCACTGCCATTGGCACCGATGAGACCATAAAACCTTCCCTTATCAAGCTGCAGGTCAATTCCCTCCAGGACCTTGGTGTTGCGGTAGGCGAAGGAGACCTCGGAGAGTTGGAAGAGCAGGGGGTCTATATTCATGATGAGAGGGCCAGCTGTTTTTTACGGAAGATATAACAGAAAAAGGGGCCGCCAATCAGAGAGGTGAGCACCCCGATGGGAATCTCCGAAGGCAGCCAGGCCCGGGTAATGGTATCAGCGCCAAGAAGGAGGATGCCGCCGCCCAGGAAACAGGCTGGCAGCAGTACTCGGTTGTCCGGGCCAAGGATCATACGCAGGAGGTGGGGAATAATAAGCCCCACAAAACCAATAATCCCTGAAACAGAGACACAGATAGCGGTGATCAGTGAGGCGCAGAGGAGCAGCATTTTTTTGACCCGTGCCGTTTCTACACCTAAGGTGTCGGCGGTCCGTTCGCCAAGGGCCATGATGTTGAGGTCGCGGGCAAAATAGAGAACAAAGAGCAGGCCAGGGAGCACCACTGCAGTGGTTGACAGCACATCTGTCCAAGTCCTGCCGACAAAGCTGCCCATGAGCCAGAAGATAATGATGCTCACCTGTTCGTCTGCCAGGTATTTGATAAACCCGATACCGGCAGAAAGGATGGCCGCAACGATCACCCCGGAGAGAATAAGGGTATTGGACGAGAGCCGGTTGTCCGGTGCAGCCAGGGAAAAGACACCAATCAGGGTGCCCATGGCTCCAAAAAATGCAAAGATCGGGATGGAAAACCAGGCAGGAACAGTGATGCCGAAGAGGGTCAAAATAATAGCAAGGGAGGCCCCAAAGGCAGCCCCTGAAGAAATACCAAGCGTATAAGGATCAGCCAGGGGATTGAGGAGTATGGCCTGGAATACGGCTCCGGCCACTGCCAGCCCACCACCCACCAGGGCAGCAGTGAGGATACGGGGCAGACGTACTTCCATGACCACAAAGGGGAATGTGGGATCCATTCCGTTTGCTTCCTGTCCTGCAAGCTGTGCCCAGAGAATCTGTATGACTTCCAGCGGTGCAATCTTCAGGAATCCCATCCCAGTGGCAAGAACAATTGCTGCGCAGAGAAAGAGGAAGAGAAGCACAATGAAAAGAAGAGGTCGGGAAATGGTCATTTGCGGCTGTTACTCATATTTTATGGAAAATAAAAAAATCCCGGATCAATTACTGGAATCGATCCGGGATTTCCCTTGCTATCCACAAATCCGTGCTCCCAACCGTCCACGATGGGAAACAGAACTTTTCCGGCAGGTCTTCTGACTTCCGGATCGTTCTCCCCCTGCGCCTTCCCTTTTACGTGATGGAAAAAGTGGCATTTTTGCTGGGATTGTCCCCGGTTACAGCGGCGGGCCCGTCTTCGAATTGCACGAAGTTCCCTTTTCAACCCGTGGTGATGGCCTTCTCAGTTGTTCTGCAAAGGCCCGGGTACCTGGAAAATATGTTTATCGTATTACCGGAGATGAGGTTTTTTGTCAATCTCCTCTTCCATTTGGGAAGAGGAGTGTCGGAGAAAAAGGGCTTGACTTTTTGCCGTAAAAGTGAAGAAGATACAGTAAGATAATGGATTAATTTTTAAGGAAAAAATGAACCCATGCGCAACGGTACTCCTTCCTCCCCAAGCCACATTTTGTCGCAATATGCCCGGCGGAGCCTGGTGCGCTTTGTTGTCTTTTCTTTTTTGTGGTACGCGCTTGCCGGGTCAGACAAGGCGAGCTGGATCATAGGTGTTCCGGCAGTTTTGTTTGCCACCGCCTTGAGCCTGATGCTGGCGTCCTCTTCTCCGCTGCGCATAAGTTCGGCTGGCGCCTTTCATTTTATTCCTTTTTTTCTGCGCCAATCGTTTCACGGCGGCATTGATGTGATGCGGCGGGCCCTCTCTTTTCAACAACTTCTCGATCCGGGACTGGTCTCCTACACCACTCTTTTACCAGAAGGCTCAGCCAGGATTTTTTTTGTCAATACCATCAGCCTGCTCCCCGGCACCTTGAGCGCCGAGCTGCATGGAAACCGGGTGACCATTCACACCCTTGACCAAGGGTTGCCCATTTGGGCCAACATCCAGCGACTGGAATACCATGTTGCCGCCCTGATGTGCATCTCACCCGAAAAGAAGGAAAGCTCATGAGCTGGATGCACATCTTTTTTGCCCTGGTGTTACTCCCTGCCATTGGTGTAGGGATGATTCGTATCTTAAGAGGTCCCACTGCTGCAGACCGAATGATGACGGCGCAGTTATTCGGCACCTGCGGAGTGGCGATCCTCCTGCTGCTGAGTGCAGGAATGGGAAATCCGGTACTGCTTGACATCGCCCTGGTTTTTTCCCTGCTGGCAGCACTGGCCACCATGACCTTTATCCGCCGTACCTGGCGAGGTTCCGGCAAAAAAAAACATGAATATCCTCTACAATAGCGGCACGGTGCTCATCATACTCGGCTTGCCTTTTTTTCTGTCCGGCACCGTGGGCTTGATACGCTTTCCAGACATCTATACCCGGCTGCATGCGCTGACCAAGGCAGATAATGTCGGCTTGGGCTGTATTGTCTGCGGTCTTGCCCTCCAGTCCGGCAGCTGGGCAGTAACAGCAAAGCTCTTGCTCATCTGGCTGCTGGTGCTCATCGCAAGTTCGGCCTCCTGCCATCTCATAGCCCGAAGCGCCATGCATAAAAACATTCAGCCGTGGACACGATCATGAGCTATTCCATTCTCACCTGCTTCGACATCCTGCTGATCCTGACCCTGCTGTGGCTTGGCTGGCGCCTGCTCAGCACTGAAGATATTTTCAAGGCGGTTGTTCTGTTTATCTCTTTTGGCCTGCTGATGGCCCTTGCCTGGGTCAGAATGCGGGCACCGGATGTGGCACTGGCCGAGGCGGCTCTCGGTGCCGGTCTGACAGGACCACTCTTTCTTGCCGCCCTCAGGCGGATGAAGCGAATCCATAAAGGTGAACGAAGGCTTGACAGCGATGAGAACAGGGGAGAAGATCATGAGGCGGACCCGGAACAGACACAAGCGGCTTGATGGTTTTCAGCGGCTGTTCCTGTTACTCGTTATCTGCCTGACTGCACTGCTTGGCGCCATCCTCTGCACCATTCACGGACCCACTCCGGGACTTGCAGACGCAGTTGCCCAATTCCAGGAGCAGAGTGGTGTGGAAAGTCCGGTGACCGCAGTACTGCTTAATTTTCGCGGCTATGACACCTTGCTGGAGGTCATGGTACTGCTGCTTGCCGTAATCGGTGCCTGGTCTCTGACAGAGGCCCCTTTTCCTGATCAGATTACAGAGATAAGCCCTGTGCAGATGGGAGCTGTTCGTCTGCTTGCCCCTGTCATGTGTCTGGTTGCGGCCTATCTCGTGTGGCAGGGAAGCCATCTGGCAGGAGGTGCATTTCAGGGCGGTGCCATTTTGGGCGCTGCAGGGGTTCTGCTCTTAGTGAGCGAACTGCCCTGGCTGCGCAGTACCCCTGTCTTCTCTCTCCGCATTGGCCTGGTCCTGGGACCACTGGTCTTTGTTGGGACCGCTCTTTTCTGCCTGTTTTTTACCGGTGACCTGCTTGGCTACCCGGAAGGAACAGCCGGATGGCTGATTCTGCTCATCGAGACTGCTTGTGCTCTCTCTATTGGTCTTACTCTGGCATCGCTTTTTGCTGGCGGCCGTCCTGAAGATGAAGTTGTGCTGGAACACAAGCCGGTCGATCAATCCTTTAACGGAGAGCGGTCATGATCACAACCCTGCTGTACAGCCTGACCGGCCTGATACTCTTTGCTATGGGACTCTTTACCCTGATTGTCCACTCCCATCCGCTGCGCAAGATCCTGGCAGTCAACGTCATGTCCACTGGAGTCTTTCTGATACTTGTCGCCACCGCTTATACCCCTTTGGGACAGGGAGAAATTGACCCTGTTCCCCATGCCATGGTTTTGACGGGCATTGTGGTCTCGGTGAGCATCACCGCCCTTGCCCTGATTCTTGCCTGTCGAGTACAGGAAACATCCAACCTCGACCTGCTTGAGAAATCAAAACAATCCAAGGCCAGAAAGGAATCCGGGGCGTGATCTTTTTGCATGCAGATACTCCCGCATGGATGCTCTTTCCCATAGTCCTGCCCCTGATCGCAGGGCTGCTCTGTTTCCTGTTCAGCCGCAGGACCTTTGTCATTGCCCTGGCCGCTGTTTTGGCCAACTTCCTTGTTGTTTGTCTTCTGATCTACCAACTCCTCGTTTTCGGCTCCATGCGTTGTCATATGGGCGGTTGGCAGCCACCACTGGGCATCAGCCTGCGAACCGATGGTCCTGCCCTGCTGATGCTGCTCATGACTGCAGTCACAGGCCTTGCTATTACCCTGTACGCCAGGGGATATTTCTCTTACCGTATTTTTGATCCACCACGTGCTGGTCGTCACCAGCGACAGCAGCGTTTTTTCTGGCCCCTGTGGATGCTGCTGCTGGCTGGCCTGAATGGATTGTTTCTTTCAAATGATATCTTTAATATCTATGTAACCCTTGAACTGATTGGAATCTCCGCAGCATCTCTGGCTGCCCTCTCAGGTAAGCCTGCTTCCCAGCTTGCCTCTTTTCGCTACCTGCTTATCAGCCTGCTGGGATCACTCACCTACCTGTTGGGTATCGTGTTTCTTTACAGGTCATGCGGAGTGCTGGACCTGGATCTGTTGCAGAATCTTAGCAATAATGGACCCGGCGTGCGTGCAGCCCTGGCCCTGATGAGCGTTGGGCTGCTGTTGAAAACTGCCCTGTTTCCTCTCCATTTCTGGCTGCCCCCGGCCCATGCCAATGCCCTTGCTCCGGTAAGCGCCATTCTCTCTGCCCTGGTGGTCAAAGGATCGTTTTATCTCTTGTTCAGGTTCTGGTTTGAAATTTTTCCATCCACGATTACCACACCTGCCCTGAACTTTATGGGAACACTGGGTGCGGCTGCAATTCTCTGGGGCGCGATACAGGCCATGCGTCAGCACAGGCTGAAGCTGATGGTCGCCTATTCCACCGTGTCCCAGCTCGGTTACCTGTTCATCGCCTTCCCCCTGGCCAGGGTAGATGGGAGTGCCCAGCTGTGGTCCATCGTCATCTTTATGGCCCTGGCCCATTCCTGTGCCAAATCAGCTATGTTCATGGTCGCCGGCACGGTTTTTCTCCATCTCGGTCATGACCGGATCAAGGATCTGAGCGGGGTAAGGGCCACCCTGCCGATCACGGTCTTTGCCTACGGTATTGCCGGGGTCAGCCTCATGGGGCTGCCGCCCTCTGGCGCCTTTATTGCCAAATGGATGCTGCTTAGCTCGTCGCTGGCATCCTCACAATGGTGGTGGGCGCTGGTGGTCATGAGCGGCAGTCTGCTGGCAATGATCTATGTATTCCGGGTCATGTCACGATTCTTTGTCATTCCCGAAGGAGTTTCATTTATAAGACCTGCACCCTTTTCTCCACTCCTGGAATGGCCTGCTCTGGCTCTTGCCTTAATTTCCCTGTTTCTCGGCCTGGTCGCCCCCTGGCCCCTGCACATTTTGTCGCAGGGGAGCACTGCTCTTGCCCAGAGCTTTCCGGGAGGCCTGCCATGACCTGGGGACAGTGGCTTCTGGTGTCCATACTGCTCAGCTCGTTTCTCCCCGGCATCATCATCTTTGCTCTGCCAGAGGAAAAACATCACCTGCGCACTATTCTCAATCTCTGCGGATCGACCTTGAAGATAGCACTGATCCTGATCATGGATACGTGGATTTATCTCGGTCACAGCTTTGAAATCCGAATGGTGATCATCCCGGGTGTGGAGCTGCTGTTAAATGGTGACCCGCTGTCTGCCCTGTTTGCCACCCTGTCCAGTGTGCTCTGGTTGCTGACCACAGTCTATGCAGTGGGTTATCTTGAAGAGTCCCCCAACCGCAGCCATTTTTTCGGCTATTTCAGCCTCTGTGTGACCGTGACCATAGGTATTGCCCTGGCCGGCAACCTCGTCACCTTTCTCCTTTTTTATGAGATGCTCACCCTGACCACCTATCCGCTGGTTATCCATCGTGGTACTGAAAAATCGTTGCGTGCAGGACGCAATTATCTCATCTATGCCTTCAGCGGCGGTGCTGTCTTCCTTTTTGCTGTTGTCTGGCTGCAGGCCGTTGTTGGACCGACTGATTTTTCAGGAGCAGGATTTTCTCCATCCTTTGTCGATACCCACTCCACTGTACTGGTCCTGATCTTTATTCTGCTGATCATTGGAGTTGGGGTCAAGGCCGCGCTTGTTCCACTGCACGGCTGGCTGCCGCAGGCCATGGTAGCACCGGCCCCGGTAAGTGCCCTGCTCCATGCAGTAGCAGTGGTCAAGGCCGGAGCCTTTGGTATTATCCGGATAGTCCTTGATGTGTACGGCGCCCAGAATCTGCTCCTGTTAGGAGTCCTGCCCCTGCTTGCGGGTGTCGCCACCATCACCATCCTCTATGGTTCTGTCCGCGCACTGCAGCAGGATGGTCTCAAACGGCGGCTTGCCTTTTCTACGATCAGCCAGGTGTCCTATATTGCCTTGGGCATGAGCCTTGTTGATCAGCCGCTGGCACTCATTGGCGGGCTTGTGCATCTCGTGCACCAGGGACTGATGAAAATCACCCTGTTCTTCTGTGCTGGAAACCTTGCAGAAACCCTTGGCATCCATCGTATCAGTGAGATGAGTGGTGTGGCCCGGCGCATGCCGCTTACCATGGCAGCGTTTTCCATCGGCGCTTTTGGTATGATCGGAATTCCGCCCACCGTGGGTTTTGTCAGCAAGTGGTATCTCGGCCTTGGAGGTCTTGCTGCCGGAAACTGGTGGGTAGTGCTTGTACTGGCTGTAAGCAGCCTCCTCAATGCCTGTTACTTTCTGCCGATCCTGACTAAGGCCTGGTTTGGCAAGCAGCAGGGACCGTGGCCTGAAGAGTTGTATGTTGGCCGCTTTGAGACCCGTCTGATGCTGCTGGTGCCACCCCTTGTTACCGCCTTCATCGTCATGGCAGCCGGTGTGGTGGCCAATGCCCAGATCAGTCCGTTGGCCTGGGTCCGTTTCATTGTCAGGGAGTATGGCCTATGACCTCCCCAGGTCTGCAGAGCATGTTTCACGCCTTGCTCCTGTCACTGGTGGCAGGAACACCACTGTTAATGGCTGCTTTCTGCTGCACACCGTTAAAAAAAGCAGTTGCACGTTTGCTTCCCTGGGCTGCCGTGCCTGCCCTGCTAACTGCCACAACAGCCCCGATTGATGTGGTGGTAGAAGTACCCTGGTTTTTCATGGGGGGCCGTATGGGACTTGATGAAACCGGTCGCATCTTCCTCTGTCTCTCTGCTTTTATCTGGTTTCTGGCCAGCTTCAGCGCTCGCAGTCTGCTGAAGAATGACCAAGGTCAAACCCATTTTTTTGTTTTTTTTCTGACTGCCATGGCCGGAAACTTCGGACTCATCCTCGCCCGTGGCATGCTCGGCTACTATCTCTTTTTTGCGGTGATGAGTTTTGCAGCCTACGGCCTGGTGATCCATAAAGGAACCGATGAAGCTGCGAAAGCCGGCCGACTCTATCTCACCCTGGTAATGATCGGCGAAGTTGCCCTGTTTACTGCACTGCTCACCCTGATGCACAGCACCGGAAGCCTTGCCCTTGAGGATATGGCAGGAGTTTCTTACCATCCCCTGACCCTTGCTCTTCTGTTTATCGGCTTTGGCGTAAAAATCGGTGCCCTGCCTGTCCACGGCTGGATGGCGCCTGCCTATCAGGCCGCACCCATTCCTGCGGCGGCTGTTCTTGCCGGAGCCATGATCAATGCAGGTATCCTGGGCTGGCTGCGTTTCCTGCCCCTTGGCCAGACATCCTCTCCACAAGGGGGTATGTTATTTGTTGCTGCCGGTGCGCTTGCTGCCGTGTATGGGGTCGTCATCGGCCTGAAGAAAAAACAGGCAGGTGCTGTGCTTGCTTGTTCCAGCATCAGCCAGATGGGCCTGATAACAGTTATTTTCGGCCTGGGTCTTCTTGATCATGAGGCAGGACTCCAGGCTGCTCCAGTGCTCATTCTGTATGTCGTGCACCATTCCCTGGCTAAAAGCAGCCTGTTTTTTGGCTATGATCTTGTTGAACGTCAGGGCCGGACCTTGTCCCGCCTGCAGATGGCTGCTCTCCTGCTGCCAGCCCTGTCTCTGGCAGGCCTGCCCTTTACCAGCGGAGCAATTGCCAAGACCGCGTTTAAGGGACTGGCTGGAACCCTTGGTGGGCCCTGGCATGGCCTGAGCGCATTTTTCCTCCCCATAACAGCGATGGGGACAAGCCTGCTCATGTTTCACTTCATGTATGTACTCAGGCACAGCAGAAGTGTTGGTCATTCTGGGAGAACAGAGAGCAGAATAATTTTTGCTATCAGTTTTATTGCAGCAGCAATAACCCTCTGGTTGTGGCCTGCGGCCAGGATTTCAGCAAGCCACTCCCTGGCGGGAATGAAATTCTTACAGGCCCTGTGGCCGGTTGCAGGCGGCTGTCTCCTGTTCCTTGTCTGGCGCCGAATCTCTTCCAGGACAACGGTTTTCTCTGATGAACAAAAGAAACAAGGCGGTTTTGATACTATTTTGCGTACAGTAACAAGGTTTTTGCAGGAAAAAGAAAAGCAGAATCTCAAACAGGATGGGCTGGTCACCTCCCTGCGCAAGCTTGTCCCGCCCCTGCGCAGATCGGAAAAAATAATGGGAAGATGGAAGGTGGTAGGGCTGTCTTATCTCGCACTTTGTCTCTGCCTGCTTTTTTTATTGCTATGATCCTGCAATGATCCCTTACCAGTGAATCACTCACCAATTGCAGCGTCTTCGTCTTCAGGACCGATGCCAGACACTGATATCCTTTCCGTCTTGTAAAAACTGGCTGCAAAACATACCATAAAACGAGATCGATTGAACAAAGGGAGGTGGAAACAGAGCGGATGAAACTCACAGTCACTACTTGTCTCGATGAAAACATCCTGAAGAAACTTATTGATACAGCGCAGGCAGCAGTTGCTGCAACGGGCCGTACCACCGCCTTAGGAAGAAATTACGGTGCCTGTGTCTATACAGTGCATGGTCGTTTTTTTAAGGGGATCAATCTGTTTTCGCCCACCCACTCTCTTACTTTGCATGCAGAACAAGTTGCCCTGGTCAATGGTGCTGTCCATGGTGACCCTCTTATTCAAGCGATGGCAATTGCCTCCGATGACCGTACAATACTGCCCATACCATGCGGTATCTGCCGGCAGGCCCTGTTTGAGAATGCCCGCTTTTCAAAAGTGGACATACAACTCATCTGTGTACAGGGGGCAGATGCAAAGTTGTTCAGGCTGACAGAACTCTACCCTGAGCCATGGCCTGACCGGGAACCGCAGACCCGCTGATTCCATTCATCAGCACTTGTATGGTCCCCACAACACCTAGTGGTTGTCCATAAATGGCCTTTTTCTCCTAACTCTTCGTTGCTCCTCAATGAGGCTGGTTGGCCGCTACATACTCTATCATCTGATCCGGCGTCACAATCGAACCAATGGTTGCTTGCAGAGCCGCCAGATCCCGTCGCCAGGTGTCCAGGACGTGGAAGAATTCATCAGCCATACCCTTTTCCTTGGCAAACTCGGTGATTGACATGTCCACCCGTTTGATCAGGTTTTCGGTGTACAGAGAAAACTGTTTGCTGTAGATCTCTTTTTCGTATTCTTTCTCGAGCACCTCTTTGAACAGCTTTTTCAGATCTTGATACTTAGGGATGCGGCCGATGGGAGTCCAAATTGTCTCCACTCTGCCCTGATGCATCAAGGCCATGATCCGCATCCACACCTTGGTATCACGTTTTTCACCAATGAGGCCGTCGGCCTCTCCAGGAGAAAGGATACCACGACCGCTTTTGTGCAGCCAATAGTTGACCTGGAAACCGGAGGGGAGATTCTCTTTTGCGATAGCCAGATTCTCACCAAAGGCTTTATAGTGGTTGATATAGTGCGCCAGGGGCCCGGGGAAAAAGGCCTCGTTGGCAAAGGGCGATCGTTTTTCACTGCCGTCCGCACCGATCTCCGTGGCCGTGGTGGCGGAGCGTATGATGGCACCATGCACCACGCTGTTCATCCAGTCATGGGCCATGACGATGGTGGGCATGGTTGTGTAATCACGGCCGCCGAACAGAAGCCCGCTTAACTTCACCCCTTCCGGGTTTTCAGTAGCCGGGTCATAATTTTCGAGGCTGTCTAGAGAGATGGTAAAACGGGCATTTTTATGTGAGGCGGGTTTCCCCGATTTTTTCGACCATTCTCCTGCAAAATTGCGCCCCTTTTCCGGCAGGGGTTCTCCCATTCCGGTCCAGTATGGTTTGTCGTCACACACCAGCAGGTTGGAAAAGATGACTTCATTTCCCTCACCTGTCAGAATTGTCATGGTTTCTGGATCATCTTCCTGGTTCACCCCTTCAATGATGCCGAACATACCTTTTTCCGGGTTCACCGCCCGCACTTCACCACTCTCAGCGTCTATGAATATCTTGGCCAGATCATCACCGACCAGGTGCGTTCCTGTCATGGCTGTGCCGGTTTTACCGCAGCCGGAGGGGTAGGCACCACCGAAATAAACGATCTCGTCTTCCATTGCAAAACCGGCGACAAACATATGCTCATCCAGTCGTTCACCGAAGTAATTACGAAGGTTATTCATATTGGCAAATCGGTGATTGATCTTTTTCGGGGCAATTGAGTTGCCGGCATACTGGTTGTTGCAGCTGTATGACCGAAAACGCTCCACATCCATATAGATGCGTCTCTTATTGAGATTGGCGGAGACATTTGTTGGAGTGAGTTCACCGGCGCTATGGAAATTGATGAACATATACCCCTTTTCGGCAACATCTTGAGAAAAGGCCTCAGGGTCCATCATCCTGTACAGCAGAAATTCACTGTGAGTAACATAGTAAGAATCCGTTACCTGCAGGGTGGGATCGGCAACAGGACTGCCGATGGGTCCACGGGAGATGAAAGAGATGATCATCTCTTTTGTTTTCATGATATCAGTTATGATATTACGGGCCTCCACGACACCGGTACGATGTTCCTCTTTCTTTTGCAAAGAACTGATTTCCGTATCAGCGTAGGCCAGATATTTGGTGTTGGCCGTGTCCCGGCCCTGGTCATTGACTCCGTCAAAGTGGCAGGTATGATTTTTCTTTGTCAGTGGGAACTCTTCACCATTCTCCAGGGCTTTCTGGCGGATATATGCCATATCTTCCTGTGAGCCGGTATTGATAAAAATTGAAGCCGGATTCATGCGGGTAGACCCGTTATAGATTGGTTCTATCACTTCCGGACTGCAGTGCATCAACTTTTGACAGTTCGCCTCATCCATCAAGCTGACAAGATATGTCTTCATCATTGCAAGACGAGATATGTTTACATCCTGGCTGTTGCGAGTGTGAACAGTTGTAGAGCTGTTTGTTTTCATGGATGACCTTATAGTGTGTGGGGAGTAAAAACGTTTATTCTGACGTTGAGATCCTGTCAACATCATACTTCTTTCCCTGAGCTGCCGAAAAAATGTTGCTCATGCCTCCCTCGACAACATATTTTAAAAAGACGTTTAACCTTAATTCAAGGGTACAGGATCAAGCTTGGAATTACAAATCTAAGCAATGAAATATCAGCCGTAAAATGTATCATCCTGCTGGCGCCTGGTTTGTCCCGCAACTGCACAGATCAGAAAAAATCATGGGAAGGTGGAAGGGAATCGGGCTGTCTCATCTGCCCCTTTGTCTCTGCCTGCGTTTTTTGTTGTTGTGAGCAGGGTAATGTAAATCCCAGCTGATCTTGTCAGGAAATATGTTCTCTTCTGAAATCCAAAGTTAATGAGAATATTCAGGGTATGGAGTATCATTTCATTTGGATAATCAAGGAGAGTAACTATTCATTAATGTAAACCGGGAAGCAGTGACGCATGATAGATTTGGATAGCCTTTTGCAAACGAGGAATAGTCGGTTGGCATACTATTTCAAGAGTATCGGGAAATATTTTTACCCCAGGCGTTTGTTGACCTTGGATTATGATAAGTTCAAACCGGCTGTGGAACAATACGGTGAATCGCTGGCCCATGAACGGTTGGATTATTACAACAAGATCAATTCTCCTTTTGAACCTGATGATACAGCCAAGTGCATCAAGGACTTCAGCCTGAAAGATTCGGCTAGCATGTATATGCTGGACTTGCTGGAATATGCCAGATTTTTTCCTCAGGATTGCCGCCTGGCTACTATCTTTCTAGATGTTATCCATGTTCCCGATTCACCAACTATCGTTAAAAGTCGCCCTGTCAATGAGAGTGGCAACTCTGTTCTGTTTAACTTGAATAAGTTAAGACATTTTTTGTTTGTAAATGACAAGATCAGCTACAGGGACAAAAAAAACAAGTTGCTTTGGCGGGGAGCGGTCTACCAACCCCACCGGATCGAGTTTATAAAGAAGTTTTTTGCTAAGTCTGACCTAATAGATGCTGGCCAATATAATAAAAGGAGTACGCTGAATCCTCAATGGCAAGTACCATTTATGACTATCAAGGAGCAGCTGCAGTATAAATTTATCCTCTCCATTGAGGGGAATGACGTCGCAACGAATACGAAATGGGCTATGTCTTCTAACTCATTGGTTTTTATGACGAAACCAAAATATGAAACATGGTTCATGGAAGGCCGGTTACTCCCTGGTTATCATTACGTATTGGTAAAAGACGATTATTCAGACCTGGAAGCATTGGTGGAATATTACATTGATCACTCAGGGGAAGCCGAAGCGATCATAAACAATGCTAATCAGTATGTAGAACTGTTTCAAACGCAAAAAGTTGAGGATTGGCTAGGCCTGAAAGTTTTGCAGCGATATTTACAACAATCCGGCCAGTTATAGTTATTCTTCATTTGTCTATGCAGATCATTCTCTTCAAACAAGAGAAGTGGTTCCGTAGAATTGGCACGCAAAAGCTACCTTTAAACAGATCGTTAAATCAGGTAGAATGGCAACTAGCCATCATCTGCCTGTCTTTCAGCTTCTCCTTGTAAATCCATAAATAGTGGAGAAACGGATGATATGCAGGGGTGGAGCAGAATTCAGTTGTGATATCCCTGGAAATGAAAACAGGGGATCTGATAGAGTGAAGAGA
>DAOVAI010000195.1 GCA_030671085.1 Pseudomonadota bacterium
GGCCAGGAGTTTCTCTGAAGCCTGCAGTTCCCCTTCGGCATGAATAATTTTGGCCCTTCGCTCTCGCTCAGCTTCAGCCTGCTTGGCAATGGCCCGGATCATGGACTCATTCAGATCCACATGCTTGATTTCGACATTGGTAACCTTGATGCCCCAGTCATCAGATTGCTTATCGATGATTTCCTGGAGATCGGCATTCATCTTTTCCCTTTCAGACAACATCTCATCCAGTTCATGCTGACCAAGCACGGAACGGAGTGTGGTCTGGGCAAGCTGACTGATGGCAATCAGATAATTTTCTACCCGGATAATGGCTCTTTCCGGATCCACCACTCGAAAGTAGAGCACGGCATTGACCTTGACCGTCACATTATCTTTAGAAATAACATCCTGACTGGGTACATCCATAGTGATAACCCGCAGGTCCACTCTGGTGGCCTGTTGAATGACTGGAATGACTATGCGCAATCCAGGTTGTTTAATGGTCTGAAAACGTCCGAGAAAAAAGACAACCAGTCGTTCATACTCGGTGACAATCCTGAATGAGTACACAATGAGTAAGAGTAACAGGACAATTGGTACGATAATCGGTGCGGCTACCATAATTTCCTCCCAAGAAAAATGTTAGATAGATTCTATTTCCAGCTCCAGTCCATCCCGTGACTGTACCCGTATTTTTTGTCCCTCATGAATGGGGGAAGAGCAGACAGCACGCCAGGACTCTCCACGAATCCTGACTCGTCCGTTTCCATAACTATCAAAGTCACTGATCGCTTCACCAGTACTGCCGATCAACTCCTCATCTCCGCACACTCCCTGCTTGTTTCGTATGCGGATAACATTATACATGAGGAGAAACAGCAAGAGGAGAGAAGAGAGGGCAGTGCTCATAATAAGGACAACGGAGATACGTTGACCGCTCTCATCAAGGAGCATAACGGAACCAATGACAAAGGCAATGAATCCCCCAATCCCCAGTACCCCGAAGCTGGGGACAAAGGCCTCAAGTATCATAAAGAGCAGACCGCAAAGAATCAGGGCAAGACCGGCATAATTCACCGGCAGGATCTGAAAGGTGTAGAAGGCCAGGAGAAGACAGATGGCACCAACCACCCCCGGGAGCACAAGGCCTGGGTTAGCCAGCTCAAAAACCAATCCGTAGATTCCTATGAGCATAAGCATATACGCAATATTTGGATCCGCAATAACGGAAAGCAACCTGTTGCGCCAATCCGGCTCAACAACCTTTATGACAAGATTTTTGGTGGCAAGGTGCCTGGAGGACGCCCCAATATGAACCTCCCGTCCATCCAGCTGCCTGAGAAGATCCTTCATATCAATAGCGATGAGATCAATAACATTTTTTTCCAAGGCCTCGACTGCGGTAAGACTTACCCCATGATAAACAGCCTCTTCCGCCCATTCCTGGTTGCGGTTGTTTCTGATTGCCAGGGCCTTGATATAGGCTGCCGCATCATTTAAAATCTTCTGCTGCATAGGAGAGCCACCTTTTGCTGGTGACTCTTCTTTTTCATCTGCAGAGGGGTCAGCCTGGTCGGGACTGAATGGCAGTTGTCCTATCTGGACAGGAGTTGCAGCGCCCAGGTTGGTTGCCGGTGACATGGCCGCCACATGACTGGCATAGACAATGTACGTACCGGCACTTGCAGCTCTGGCTCCCTCGGGGGCCACATAGGTGATCACGGGAAGGGGGGAGTTGAGTATAGCTTTGACAATATCCCGCATGGCGCCGTCCAGCCCTCCGGGAGTATCAAGCTGCAGTATAACAATCTCGGCCTGCTCATCAACAGCACCTTCGATTCCCCTGGTGACATAATCACTGGCAGCCACACCAATGGGACCATCGATAGTCAGCAGCACGCCGTTGCCAGGCCCTGCTGAAGAAAGAGGGACAACAGACAACAGGAAAAACATCAAGAAGAGGATGAAGATTCTCTGGCCCGAAAAAGGGATTTGCAAATGATTGGATCCTACACTATTCATGCGCCCTCCATTGCTAATAAGCAAAGCCTGAGGTGAAGTGCTTATACCATTGTATCATTGAGTTCAGTCAGAGGTAAAGGGTTTCTGGAAAAAAGCAGGTCACCCTTAAGAAAAAGAAGATGCCTTCTTACACTGACAGCCATCCCCTTCTCCTCACACCAGATAAGCTCCAATCTAAAGGTCAAAGGAAGACGATTTTTTTCTACAAATACATTCAGAATCAGATTGAATTGTGATAAAATAAAAGAAAACTTCCGCGATGAGGTGACCAATGGCCAATGAAAAGACGACCTGTCAGATCTGTGAAAAAGAAGTTGATTCAACAACCATCAATACCTGCCATGGATGCGGCAAAAAATATTGTGCTGCATGTCAAAGTGAGTCCACTGATCAGAAATATTGTAATGAGTGTGTAGGGCTCAGCGGTGTGGTGACTCACAAACACTCTTCCTCGTGACTCGTTGCGGAGACAAGTCACGTCTTCGCCTCTGCAAAAGGAACAAACAGGGACGGATTGTCAAAGGGTTGTATCAAGCAAGAATATTCTGAGCAGTTGAAGGCCCCCTCTATGGCGAACCATTTCTTTCCTGGGTGACAGACGAAAAAGCCAGGAGAGCCTTATATCTTGCATGGCTGCGACCAACCATGCCCGTAGTCAGGGCGTGTCCATAGTAATTTCTTAAAGCAACCGGATCTCCCTGCAGACCAGTGCTAATCAGTCCATTTTCTCTTACAATAACCACAACAAACTGACTTGACCTGCCAGGTTCTTCTGAGAATCGTTAAGCGAAAATCAGTCTCGCAGCAGATTCATCGAGGGAGGCGACAGACTTCTGCACATCAATCCCCTACCCTTATCCTTATTATCTACTCACAGTTGATCTATCTTCCCCGGCCTCACAGAGTAAAAGACAACAGTTGTTGCTGTTCTTCAGCTGTTCTTTGAGCAAAAAACTGGAGAGGTAAATCAAGAATTTTCACCTCTGGCCGTCCTTGACCTTCATAAAAAGATGAGGAACAAGGCTCAACACTTCCATGAGCAAACTACCTTTATAAAAGTCCTTACTTTTCCTGCACCGGTACAGAAAGGAAAAAGGTTTGAAAAGTGCATAACTTACTCAAAATTGGGTAGTTATACCTATTGGTAAAGGATCACAAATTGTATATAGATATAGAGAGGAGGATGGAAGAAAGACCTGCTATGCAAAAAAGGGCCGGGAGCTTGCTTTGAACAATCCCCTCCCTGAGCAGCAAGGATGTGAAAAATAAAAAATCGTACTGAGCAGAACAACCTATTCTCTATTTCCCTGGAGACTCTATAATGCTGATAAATCCCTTGAACGAGAAACGTGTGACCACTCGATTTACGATAGACACCGGAGTTACCATTCAAGACTCGGAACAGGGCAGTTTTACTGGCAAGATCAAAAACCTGAGTGCCGCCGGAGCATTGATACAGACCAACAGATCACTCAATCCTGACTCCAATTGCTGTCTCTCTATCAACCTGCAGGGAGACCACAGTCGCTTGATTATCGACAAATTAAATGCCAAGGTTATTCGTTGCGACGGTGATACCATAGGCGTCGAGTTTGTTGAGAAAATGGAATGGCTTGCCCTTTTTTACACCTACATGAAAAAACTACACATTGATCCGGTTTGAAAGAACCACTTTGCACTGCAGGCTTGCCTGTCAGTGACCTCTCCCCTCTCTGAAAGCTTGAAGGCTATAGGCCTTGAGGATTTCATCCGTTGACGCATTACAGCCGCTGAACTGCAAAACCACCTTTTTCCCCTTCAGCTTCTCTTTTAATCGTAAGGCTGCCATGAGAGTGGAAGCGCCTGCTCCCTCGAGAAGATTTTGGGTGTAATATCCAGCCAAGGCAATCCCTTCATAGATTTCCTGTTCGCTG
>DAOVAI010000085.1 GCA_030671085.1 Pseudomonadota bacterium
CAGCTATGAAGATGCTGTGAAAAAATTTGGTGAGGATAAGGAAGTCTCCTTTCCCAACACCGCCTACTACCTTCCCATTATCTACAGTATGCTGGGAGCCAAGGTGGAAAAACTTGGCGATATGAAAGATATCTTCCAGGAGTGTCGTAAACTGATGCCTGCCATTGTGACGGAAGACATCTGGCTTCCTTACCTTGCACCAGCCCTTGATGCCGGTATGGCCACCTTCTTTGCTGAAGAGATGTATGAGTCCCTTCGCTACATCAATGAGCCCAGCCTTTACACGGCAACAGAGGATCCAACTGCCGATAATTACTGGCTTGGTGCTGCTGATGACGTCATCTTTCGTAAACGTGGTGTAGAGTTTGTTGATGGCTCAGCACCTGGATTTGCTGCGATCCTTGGAACTCCTGCCGATCCAAAGATGGCAGCCAAGATAGCAATTGAGCTCCAGGAGAAGAATCTCTATATCTTTATGCATGAGCAGACCGACGGAATTAGTCTGCCACAGCAGCTTGTTGATCAGAATATCCAGGTAGGCTGGGGTACTCGCCTGGTACCCTTTGGTCGTGAGTATACCACCGCAGTCTTTGCCATTGGTTTTGCCTGTCGCGTAGCCCTTGCCTTTGGTGGTATCAAGCCAGGCGATTACGCAGGTAATCTGAAATACAACAAGGACAGGACCTTTGCCTTTGTTATGGCCTTTGGCCCTGTCAGTGATGAGTGGTATGCAAATGCTGCTGGTGCCATCAACTGGGGCTTCCCCACCATCTCTGACTACGATATCCCTGAGGTACTGCCCACAGGTATCTGTACCTACGAGCATGTTGTGTCCAACGTTCCCCACGATGAAATCGTGCAGAAGGCCATTGAGGTTCGTGGCCTGAAAGTAAGTGTGACCAAGATCGATATCCCCATGTCCTTTGGCCCTGCCTTTGAGGGTGAGCGTGTCCGTAAGGATGACCTCTTCATGGAATGTGGTGGTGGTCGTACACCAGGTGTTGAGGTCCTCATCTCCAAGGAGATGGATGAGATCGAAGATGGTCTGATAACCCTTGAAGGTCCTGATATTTCTGATATCGAACAGGGACAGAATCTGCCTCTAGGTATCCTGGTTGAGGTTGCAGGACGTGAAATGCAGTCAGATTTTGAACCCATCCTTGAGCGTCAGTTCCATCACCTCACCAACTATATTCAGGGCATCATGCATATGGGCCAGCGAAATATTATGTGGGTGAGGATAGGAAAGGCTGCTGTTGAGAAAGGATTCTCTTTCAAACACATCGGCACTGTTCTGCACGGGAAGCTGCATCAGGAGTTTGGTGCCATCGTTGATAAGATCCAGGTCAAACTCTATACCGAGGAAGACAAGGTCAAAGGTGTCATGGATCTTGCCAGCTCCGTTTACACTGAACGTGATCTGCGCCTTGGTGCCATGACCGATGAGTCCGAGGATGTGTTCTACTCCTGTACTCTCTGTCAGTCTTTTGCTCCCAGCCATGTCTGTGTTATTACCCCTGAGCGTATCGGTATGTGCGGCGCCTATAACTGGCTTGACGGCAAGGCCTCTTTTAATATCAATCCAACAGGTCCTAACCAGCCAATTGAAAAAGGTGAGTGTACAGACCCGGATAACGGTTACTATACTGGAATCACGGAGTTTGTTAACCAAGCCTCACGAGGAGCGGTACCGGAAGTCAGCTGTTACTCTCTGATGAATAATCCCATGACTGCCTGTGGTTGTTTTGAGGCCATTGCAGCCATGCTGCCCACGTGCAACGGGATTATGGTGGTTAATCGTGATTACCTGGGCATGACTCCTTCCGGCATGAAGTTCACTTCCCTTGCCGGTATGGCTGGTGGTGGTATGCAGACCCCTGGATTTATGGGTGTCAGTAAGCATTACATGACCTCAAAGAAACTCTTTAAGGCAGAGGGTGGACTCAAACGTGTTGTCTGGTTGCCGAAGATGTTGAAGGACGAGCTTGCCGACAAGTTGAAAGCGGTTTGTGAAGATATTGGTATGCCTGAACTGTTTGACATGATTGCCACTGAAGAGCAGGGGACCACCGAGGAAGAGATCATGAAATTCCTTAAAGAGAAGGGACATCCTGCACTTGAAATGGAGATGGCTGTTTAGTAACTTAGAAATGATTTTCTGGACTTTTGTGCAGAAAATCATTTTGTTAAGGTACTTATCCCGACTTACTCATGTTTATCGGGGTTAAAGCCTGTTACACGATTTTTATAAAAAATACTAATCCAACTGTATAGAGAACTGGAGGAATCACCATGGCCTTAACCGGTATTCAAATCCTGAAGATGCTGCCCAAGAAAAATTGCGGCGAATGTAGCATCCCAACCTGCCTTGCCTTTGCAATGAAAGTCGCGGCGGGCCAGGTGGAAATTGATGCTTGCCCCTATGTATCCGATGAGGCCAAGGCCACCATTGGCGAGGCTTCTGCTCCTCCTATCCGTAGTATCAAAATGGGTACCGGAGACGATGTCTTCACGACCGGTGCCGAGACCTGTATGTATCGCCATGAAAAGCGGTTTGAGAATCCCACCGGTATCGCTGTCCTAGTGACCACTGAGATGAGTGATGCTGATGTTGATGGCCGTATTGAGCGATTCAACAAACTTGAATACGAGCGTGTTGGGGTCATCATGAAAGCCGACCTCATTGCCGTAAAAGATGCCAAAAATGACGAGGCGTCATTTGTTGCGCTTGTGCAGAAGGTTCTTGATGGTTCCGCAAGGGCCGCAATTATCCTGATGAGTGATTCCGCAGCAAACCTTGCAGCAAGTGTCAAAGCATGCGGCGATCGTGTGCCTCTTCTCTATGGTGCCACCCTTGATAATGCTGACGAGATGGCAAAACTTGGCGAAGAGACCAAGGCTCCCATTGGTGTGAAAGGCAGCAATCTTGATAACTGTGTAGAGATTTCTGAGAAGCTCGCAGCAGCAGGCCTGAAGGACATGGTTATTGATACCGGCGCCCGTACAGTACGTGCTGCCTTTGAGGATAATGTCGTTGCCAGACGTGCCGCAGTAACGGCAAAGTTTAAGCCCCTTGGTTTTCCCACTATTACCTTTCCCTGTGAGATCACCGATGATCCCATGATGGAAGCCATGGTTGCCTCTGTGCTTATTGCCAAATATGCTGGAATCATAGTCCTCTCCGACATCCAGGGCGATCTCATCTTCCCGCTCTTCCTGGAGCGGATGAATCTCTTTACTGATCCGCAGCGTCCCATGGTTGTGACCGAGGATATCTATCCGCTGACCGGTGCTGATGAGAACTCTCCTGTAGTTATTACCTGTAACTTCTCTCTTACCTATTTCATTGTCTCTGGTGAGATTGAGGGGTCCAAGGTACCGACCTGGCTGCTCATTAAAGATACCGAAGGTCTTTCCGTACTCACTGCCTGGGCAGCTGGAAAATTTGGTGCTGATCTCATCGCTCAGTTTGTGAAAAAGAATGGTATTGAAGACAAGGTCAAGCATCGCGATCTGATTATTCCGGGTTATCTTGCTTCACTGAAAGGTGAGCTTGAAGAGGAGCTTCCTGATTGGAATATCATCATCGGACCTCGCGAGGCCGGGCACCTTCCTGTCTTTCTTAAGGAATGGAAACCCTCTGCCTAAGTTGTAAATGTCCAGCAGCACCCCACCTTTGTCCAATCAGGCCGGCTCACATAGCTTGCTATAGCTCGCCTGTCTGATTGAACAAATCTGAACCACTGCTGAACATTTACGAGGCAAGCTGACTTTAGCTTTCTTGGAATGTACTTGATGCAAAAACAGATATAACTGCCCTGTGACTTCATGAAAACTGTAACACTGACCATAGATGGCCGTGAGATCGTTGCTGAAAAGGATCTTACTATTCTTGAGGTGGCCAAACGATCAGACATCACTATTCCCACGCTCTGTCATGTGCAGGGAAAACCGTCTGACAGTCCCTGTGAATTATGTGTGGTTGAGGTCGCTGGCAATGAAGAGCTGATGTGTTCCTGTGTTACTCTTGCCCGTGAGGGCATGGAGATTCAGACAGCCTCTGAAGCGGTCATTGCCCACAGGCAGGAACGGCTTGCGGTTATCTCCGAGACCCATTTTGGTGATTGCAAGGCACCCTGCAACCTGACTTGTCCTGGACAGATTAACGTTCAAGGTTATATTGCCCATGTTGCCAAGGGTGAATATGAAGAGGCATTGCGCCTGGTCATGGAACGCAATCCTGTTCCTTTTTCTGTGGGCCGGGTATGCCCGCGTTTTTGTGAAACACGCTGCCGCAGAATCCTTGTGGACGAACCTGTTTCCATAAACCATCTCAAGCGCTTTGTTGCTGACTGGTGCATGAGTCACGAAATCGACCTCAAAATACCCAAGGATAAACCCACCGGCAAGCGAATTGCCGTGATTGGCGGCGGCCCTGCCGGGCTTACCGCTGCCTGGTTCCTGACCCGTAAAGGCCACGATGTCACCATCTTCGAGGCGGCATCCAAGCTTGGCGGTGCACTGCGTTATGGTTTTCCAGATTATAAAATTCCCAGGGAAATAGTCGACTACGAAGTAAACACTATCCTGCGCATGGGCATAAATATTCGTCTTTCTCAGCAATGGGGCCGTGACTTCACCCTCCAGGATTTAAAAGACATGGGCTACGATGCCACCTTTATCGGTATCGGTGCAACTGTTGATGTCCCATTTGATGTCCCGTGTACGGATAAGGAAAATGTTTATACGGCTACCAACTTCCTGCGCATGGTGAACGAGGGCAGAGAGCTTGATCTTGGACGTAGAGCTGCCGTTATTGGTGGGAACAACATTGGTATGGAGGTTGCCCGTTCGCTCATTCGTCAAGGTGTGGAACAGGTAACGGTCATTTACCCGCGAGCCCGTCTGGAGATGCCTGCCAACCAACGTAATATCAGGGAAGCGGAAAACGAAGGGGTTCAGTTTTTGCTCATGGCCTCTCCTGTTGGTCTCTGCGGTACGCCTGAAGCGAGCAACCGCTTAAAGCTCGATTTGCTCAGAATGAAACTCGGGGAGCCGGATAAGCGCGGCAAACGTCCTGTTATACCCATTCCGGAATCCACCAACTCCTTAGGTATAGATACTGTTGTTTCCTCGCTTGGCCAGATGGCGGTCAATGGCGTGATGAAGGGTGGTGAGCTTGAGGAGCAATTAAAGCTTTCACCCGCAGGCATGTTTGTAGCCAACCCGCGTAGCTCGCAGACCAGTGTCGAAGGTGTGTTTGCCGGTGGAGACGCCTCAACCGGAACCAAATCTGTCATTCAGGCAGTGGTTTCTGCGCGAAGGGCAGCGAATAATATCAATGCCTATGTCATGGGAGTTGAGAAGGATCCGGCGGATAATCGTTTTAACTTTCACCGGGGCCGCACCTTTGATGATGTGTCTCTGAAAAATTTTGACGGCATCAATGTTAACCTCCGTGAAAAGATGCCTGAGCGTCCACCCGAGGTTTCCACCCAGGACTTTGATGAGGTCAAACTCGGTTTTACCGAGAAAATGGCTCGGCGTGAGGCCGAGCGCTGCCTCTCCTGCGGCTGTACTGCCTTTGACCGGTGTGATTTAAAGAAACTTGACATTGAACTTGGTATCAACATCAACAAGACAGGCATGGGTACTGTTCCTGTTTATCCAATTGATCATAGTCACAGAGCCATCATTGTCGATCGGAACAAGTGCATATACTGCGGACGCTGCGAACGTTCCTGCGAGTATGATGCGCTAGAGGTCAAGTGCGAGTCTCTTGATGAGAAGGATCGCCCTGTTGGACTTGTGATTGATTTCAAGGACAACTGTGTATCCTGCGGTAAATGTGTAGACAACTGCTCAACCGGTGCCCTGAATAAGAGGAATCGTATTGTACCCATCCAGGCGGAAGAGGTACGTGAGATCAGGACAACGTGTCCCTATTGCGGAACTGGCTGCCAGATGATCCTCAAGGTGAAAGGTCATACCCTCATGGAGGTCACAGCAGATCCTGAGGTTGCTCCCAATTATGGTGATCTCTGCGTCAAGGGGCGATTCGGGCATAACTTTATCCAACACCCTGACCGCTTAACCAGACCCTTGATTCGAAGGCAGAAGGGAATGCCCCTTGAGCCCGTAAAATGGGATGAAGCCCTTGATTTCATAGCCCAGTCCTTTGCCAAAATTCTTGGTGAAAAAGGACCAGATGCCTTGGCTGGGCTCTCGTCGGCACGATGTACCGGGGAAGAGAATTATGCCTTTCAGAAATTTTTCAGATCGGGGATAGGGACCAATAATATTGACCACTGTGCCAGATACTGACACAGCCCAACGGTGACCGGTCTGGTCACAGTACTTGGTTCCGGAGCAATGACTAACACCATCAACGGTATCGTTGACAGTGACGTCATGTTGGTGATTGGCTCCAATACCACTGAAACACACCCTATCATTGGCCTGCGTATGCTCAAAGCCGTCAACAACGGATCCAAGTTGATAGTGGCTGATCCGCGCCGGATCCAGCTCTGTGATTCTTCCGAGTTATGGCTGCAGCAACGACCCGGTACCGATGGAGCGCTGATAAACGCCATGTGCCATGTTATCCTGCGCGATGGTTTAGAAGACAAGGAGTACATAGCAGAAAGGGCAGAGAATTTTGAGGCCTTTAAGGCATCCCTCACTGATTGTACACCTGAGTGGGCTGAACAAATAAGCAATGTTCCTGCAGCTGATATAGAGCAGGCTGCCCGCACCTTTGCTGCTGCAGAACGTGCTGGTATCTATTACACCATGGGCATTACCCAGCATACCTCAGGTACGGATAATGTCTGTGCGCTGGCAAACCTTGCTGTGATTACCGGTAATCTCGGGAAGGCAGGAGCAGGGCTCAACCCGCTTCGTGGTCAGAATAACGTACAGGGTGCCAGCGACATGGGTTGCATGCCAACCTTTTTTCCAGGCTACCAGCGTTGTGATGATGAAGCAGCGCGAAAGAAATTTGCAGAGATCTGGGGAACACCGGTATCGGATAAACCCGGTCTCATGGCCACAGAAATGCCTGATGCCATCACCAATGGCAAGCTTGCAGGACTGTGGATCATGGGAGAAAATCCGATCATCAGTGATCCCAACAGTGATCATGCACGCAAGGCCTTTGAACAGCTCGAATGCCTTGTTGTTCAGGATATCTTTTTGACTGAGACTGCTGAAATTGCCGATGTCGTGCTGCCTGCCGCATCTTTTGCTGAAAAAGATGGGACTTTCACCAACACGGAACGGAAGGTACAGCGTGTTCGTCGTGCCGTACCTCCCCCTGGTGAGGCCAGGGACGACCTGTCTATTATTAATATGGTGAGCAACAGGATGTTGGGCAATAACCGTGGTGGTTATCAGGGTTCTAGAGATCCGATTTATCATACTGTGCCGCCCTTTGCCGCCGAGATCTTTACCGAGAGTGCTTCCTGCTGGCCGGCATTGACTGGTATAAGTTATGAACGGATTGATGAAGAGGGACTTTGCTGGCCATGTCCTGATGCTGATCATCCTGGTACCCCCATTCTGCATATGGGTGGTTTTCCTCGGGGAAAGGCCTGGTTGTCAGCAATTACCTGGACAGGACCGGCAGAGTTGCCCGATGAGGAGTATCCACTGATTCTGACCACAGGAAGGGTGTTGTACCAGTACCATACCGGTACCATGACCAGACGTTCTGAGGTACTGGAAGAATCCGCTCCTTCTGCCTACGTGGAGATGCATCCAGAGGATGCGAAGTCCCTGGGGCTTGAGGATAAGGAAGTTGTACGCGCCTCTTCCCGCCGGGGTATGATCCAATTGCCGGTACGGGTCACGGATCGGACGAATAAGGGATTGGTTTTTATTCCCTTTCATTATCGGGAGGCATCAGTCAACTTGTTGACCAATGATGCACTGGATCCACAGTGCAAGATTGCCGAGGCCAAGGTCTGCGCAATCAAGATCGAGAAAATTGAGTCGGAGTCAGTGGAAATTACACTCAATTAAATAAAATTTCAGAGTCTTGCTGGCGTTTTTGTTGACGTTCTCAGGTACCTGTGAAAGATACAACACATAACTAAACTTACCCTGGAGATTGTAATGGGAAAAGGAATGGAACATAGGGCCGGATCAGTGATGATCCTTGGCGGAGGTATCGCCGGGCTACAGGCTGCACTGGATATGACCGATCTAGGTTATTATGTCTATCTGGTCGAAAAATCACCCGCCGTAGGCGGAGTGATGGCGCAGTTGGACAAGACGTTTCCTACCAATGACTGCTCGCTCTGAATCCTGGCGCCTAAGCTGGTAGAGGCCGGTCGGTCTCCAAATATAGAGATGGTCACCAATGCAGACTTGCTTGCATTGGAAGGAAAACCTGGAAATTTCACCGCCAAACTGAACATTCGTCCGCGCTACATTGATGCGGATGCATGTACAGCCTGTGGGCTCTGCACCCAGTACTGCCCTAAGCATCATGTGGATCCTTACAATGAAGGACTGGCTATCACTCGGCCCATTCACATCGATTATGCCCAGGCCGTACCCGCAACCTACTACATTGACCCATCGTCATGTATGTATCTTCAGCACGATACCTGCCAGATCTGTGTCCCGGTCTGTCAGAGTCATGCCATCAATTTTAACCAGAAACCTGAGGCTCGCGACCTGAAGATCGGTGCAGTGATCCTTTCCCCGGGCTTTGGTAAAATTGCTCCTGAGACCTTGGAGAAATTTGGCTACGGCAGTCACCCGGACATTGTTACTGCCTTCGAGTATGAGAGGATGACAACTGCCTCTGGGCCGTTCCTTGGCGAGATCAAATGTTTCTCAGACGGTCGCCATCCCAAGTCCATGGCCTTTATTCAGTGCGTAGGTTCCAGAGATATCGGCTGCGATAACGGCTACTGATCGTCAGTCTGTTGTATGTATGCCATTAAAGAGGCCCTGGTCACCAAGGAACATGATCCAGAGGTGGATATTACCATCTACTATATGGATATCCGTACCCAGGGGAAGGACTTTGATGCAGCCCGTGAGCGCGCAGAGGCCATAGGCATCAAGTTTGTTCGGGCCAAGGTCGCAGACATCACTCCATGGGAGAATCATCTCAAACTGACCTACTCCACCCTGGACGGCCAGCATAAGTTTGAGTCCCATGATATGGTGATTCTCTCGGTCGGTCTGGAGTCCCCCAAGGACGCTGAACAGATTGCAGATATAACCAAGGTGGATCTGAACCACTACAATTTCTGTAAGACAGACACCTTTTCCCCCCTGCAGACCAGTCAGGAAGGAATCATGGTTGCCGGTGCCTTTCAAGGCCCCAAAGATATTCCAGAATCAGTGACCCAGTCTTCAGGTGCCGCCTCACTTGCCTCGTCCGTGCTCAAAAGTCAGCGTGGCAAGGGAACCGTCAGCAAGGAGTACCCAGAGGAACTTTCTGTCACTGATGACGATGAAGTCCGCATCGGTGTCTTTGTCTGTCACTGCGGTATCAATATCAGTTCTGTTGTTGACTGTCCTGATGTGGCTGATGATGCTGGCAAGATGGAGAATGTCACCTACTATACGGAAAATCTTTACTCCTGTTCCCAGGATGCCCAGGAACAGATCAAGAAGACTATTAAAGAGCAGAAGCTGAATCGGGTGGTCATTGCAGCCTGTTCTCCGCGTACCCATGAGCCCCTCTTTCAGGAGACGCTGAAAGATGCTGGTCTGAATAGGAATCTCTTTGAGATGGTCAATATCCGTGACCAATGCTCCTGGGTCCATGCCAACGAACCGGAAGCTGCCACCGCCAAATCAAAGGATCTGGTGCGCATGGCTGTTTCCAAGGCTGCCCATATTCTGCCCCTGCCTGAACAGACCGTTCCGGTAACCGACAAGGCTCTTGTCCTCGGTGGCGGGGTTGCCGGTATGACTGCTGCACTCTCCCTCGCTGATCAGGGTTTTGAGTCTGTGATCATTGAAAAATCTGCCAAGATTGGCGGGAACCTGCAGAATCTGAAAAACACCCTTGCAGGCGACCAGGTCACCGGTTATCTGAAAACACTTGCCAACAAGGTGAAAAAAGAGAAAAAAATCAGTGTCATCACTGATGGCAGGCTTGCCCAGACTTCTGGCTTTATTGGTAACTTTGCCTCTGTAATTGAGAGTGGCAAGGGTGCCAAGAAAAAGGAACAGACCTATGATCATGGTGTTATCATTGTTGCCACCGGCGGCCATGAGCATCGTCCTGATAAGTATGAGCTTGGAAAATCCAAGAAGGTGGTTACCCAGCAGGAATTAGAGGTGAAGCTTGCCGGTCGGGCCAAGAACCGGGCACCAGATTCCATTGTCATGATCCAGTGTGCAGGGT
>DAOVAI010000118.1 GCA_030671085.1 Pseudomonadota bacterium
GAGCAGATCATTATTCCAGCAATGGAAAAGGCAAAAAAGAAAGGAATGGACTTACATGGCCCCTTTCCCCCTGATACCATTTTTTTTAGAGCCGCACAGGGCGATTATGATGCTGTGGTCTGCATGTACCATGACCAGGGACTGATTCCTTTCAAGCTCCTCCACTTCAAGGATGGAGTCAATGTCACTCTCGGTCTTCCCATAGTCCGGACTTCCGTTGATCATGGCACGGCCTATGATATTGCCGGCCAGGGCATAGCTGATGTGGCAAGCCTGGTGGCTGCAGCAAAGCTTGCAAACACTCTTGCTGCCAACCGTGCCAGTGCCAACCAGGCCCCCCCGGTTTCAGCAACTTAAGGACTTCACATGTCATTACACAGAAGCGGTTTACTCATAGTTTTTGAAGGAACGGACGGAACCGGGAAATCTACCCAGCTTCAGCTTCTGGCACAGACCCTTCAAGAAAAAGGGCTGCCTGTGGTGATCACCCGTGAGCCCACTGATGGTACCTACGGGAAACAGATTCGAGAGCTCTATGCTAATCGGGACGCCGTCAGCCGGGAAGAAGAGCTCAATCTCTTCCTGGCCGATCGCAGAGAACATGTGGATCAGCTTTTACTTCCGGCCCTTCAGAGCGGGAAAATCATCCTCTGTGACCGCTACTATCTGTCAACCGTTGCCTACCAGGGTGCTGCCGGGCTGGATCCGGCCCATATTCTTGCCCGCAATGACTTTGCCCCGGTCCCGGACCTGGCCCTGCTCTTTCATGCCCCCATTCAAACCGGGCTCAACCGTATTACCCAGGGAAGGGGGGAAGAACTGAATGATTTTGAAAAAGAGGATTATCTCCGGCAGGTGGCTGCCGTGTTCTCGCAAATGGATCTCCCCTGTATCCAGAGAATTGATGCAGCGCGCAGCATTGAAGCCATTCGCTGCGATATCCTTGAACGTGTGCAACCTTTTCTTGAGAAATTGCAATGATACCGGTATCTCGTTCTGTCATCTGCTTTCTTATTCTTCCCTGTATCCTGTTGCTTCTGCTGGGGGCTTGTGCCACGTCCCCTCTTCCCGAGACATCAATCGAAAAACGCTTTATTCTTGATGAAGAAACAGTGCTTACGGAAGAACAGGCAGACCTTTCCTGCTCCTATTTTTATTTTCTCTGGGCAATCCACGCGGAAAACAACAAACAGTTCAGTGAGGCGCAGGAAGCATATGAAAAGGCATTGATCTGCGATCCGGACTCCCGCTATGTCCTGCACAAGCTTCCTATTCTGCTGATCAAGATGGGAAAATATAAGGGGGCTGCCCAGTGGTTGCGGAAGATTATTGCAGACAATCCTGATGACATCACCAACAGACTCCTCCTCGCCCACCTTGATGTCCGCAACAATGAAATGGAAGAGGCCGCCCAACTGTACAGAGAAGTAATCCGTCTCAATCCTGACGATGAAAGTGTTCTTCTGCGCCTGGGTGTTCTTTACTCCCGACAAAATCGCCCCAGTGATGCTGAAAAGACCTTTAAGCAAGCCCTGGCCCGCAACCCTGAATCTCTCTTTGCTCACCTCTACCTGGCGCGCCTGGCCGTCCAAACAGGAAATCTTGACACGGCAGCTGCGTGGTACGAAAAGGCCTTGACTCTCCACTGGTCTGCCGATCTTGCCCTTGAGCTGGCAGAATTTTATGGTGTTTTGAAAAAGTACGACCGGGTGGAAGGTCTGTATCGAACTGTCCTTGATAAGACCCCGGATGACGAACAGGCAAGCCTTGGGCTGGTGCACACCCTGCTCCTCCTGGATCAAGAGGAAGCGGCCCTGAAGGAGCTGCAGCGACTGCGAGAACTCAGCAAAAATCCGCTACAGATCGACATGATCACCAGTCGTCTCTTTCTGCGCTCCGGAAAGCTTGACAAGGCCGCCAAGATCCTGGAACCCATTGTCAACAGAGACGAGTCACCTGAAGCGGCCTATATGCTTGCTGTCATTCGTTACGAAGAAAAGGCTTTCGAACAGGCCTTGGATGTTCTGCAAAAGATACCTCCTGATTCCAAAGTCTTCCAGGACAGTATCTCCCTGCACATACGAATCCTCATGGAAAAAAAGCTGGTCGGTCAGGCCGTTGCCTTGCTCAAACAGGTCTTGGCCGAGGAGGGCGGCAACACTCCTGCCCTGTATGGTCTCCTTGCCTCTCTCTACATGGAGTTAGGGCAGCTGCAGGAAGGCTACGCTATTCTGCAGGAGGCTCTGGAAATATATCCGAACAACGAGCAGCTCTACTTTGAGTATGGCCTTCTCCTGGAACAGGAAGGAAAACAGCAGCAGGCAATAATCAGCATGGAAAAGGTCCTGGAACTGCAGCCGAATCATGCAGAGGCCCTGAATTATATCGGCTATACCTGGGCTGACAATAATATGAATCTGGAAAAGGCGTTGGAGTACATTCAACAGTCAATTGCCTTGAAACCGGGCAACGGATATATCCGTGACAGCCTGGGCTGGGTCTATTTCCGACTTGGCCAGCTGGACAAGGCCTCCCGGGAAATTCTTGAAGCCTTGAAACTGGAGCCGAATGATCCTCATATCTATGAGCATCTCGGCGAAATCTATCGCGCACAGGGGAAAGAGAGCGAAGCCCTCAAAGCATACCAAAAAGCTGAGGAACTCTTTGTGGATCAGTCCAAAAAACTTCGCATGCAGGAAAAGATTAATGAACTTCAGGGAAAATAAAAGAGGACGGAGACACATAACGCTTCTTTGGCCTGCCGTTCTTCTCTGCCTTCTTTTTGGAGGATGCGCCGGAAAGCACTGGAGCGAAACGCTTGAGGAGGAAGATGCAGCAGAGATTGCAGAAATCGTTTCCTTCATGCAGGAGGAAACCAGATCCTGCCCCAACAGCCTTGACGCCAATGTCCTGGTCTTCTGGGAGAATCCGCTTGCGAAAAATGGAGTTGCAGGATATTTGCAGATGCTCTCTCCCTCTTTTATCAAATTCGTGCTCAGCAACCCTCTGGGTCAGCCGGTTTACGCCATTTCAACCAACGGCAGGACCTTTCAGTCCCTGGAGACTCTTCAGCGTAAACATATTCGAGGCAATATACGTTCCCTTGCCATCCGCAAGGAAGTCCCTCCCATCCTCTTGAGCGGCGACTGGTTTGCCTACCTCACCGGGCGCCTTCCTGAGCGACTAGTAGAGGTGCAGGAGGTAAACCGCGACGCATCCGACCAAACCGTCTGGCTGCATCTCCCTCCTCCTGGTTCATCATTTGAAACCGAGAAGGCCTACGTGCATCTTGATCCGGAAAAAAGAGAGGTCCTGGGGTATCTGTTTCTTGACCAGCAAGGCAGGACCCTTGCTGAAATCGCCTATAAGGGGCAGCAAAATGGAACAGATCTCTGCACTCCCAGAGAGAATATTGAGGTCACGGGCCTCTCCTGGGGAGCTGAGCTGAGGATTGAATTGCAAGAAATCAGAACCGACACCCAATTCCAGGAGGAAGATTTTTCCTTACCGGTTCCCCCTGAATATGAGACTCAGCTCCGACCCTGATTAATTTTCAGGAGGGGTGGGTTGACTAGTGTTAAGGGCGTCGTAGGAGTTGACGATGATGACAAAGAGATTATCCTCTTTGAAGAAGACTTGCTGCAGATCATAATTTTTATTGGGAACAAGCTCCAGGATTACCTGTACCCGCAGAGGATCGAAAAGTTGCTCCACCCTGATACGATCCACGTACTCACCATGGGTGGCCAGGTCTCTTATCACCCCATCGGCCAGTCTTGTTCCGGGAAAATCGCAGATAATCCGGGGAACCCCTTCCTCCTGACCACTCACCGTAGGAGGATAAAAACCATTGAGCTTGAAGAGGGCCATCTCCCCATTATTGGAGGTATTGTCAAAGGAAACCTCACTCAGCAATGGGTCTGGATCAGGTCCACCTGCATCCTCTGCCTCTGCGGTCTCTTCTGCAACGGGTTCCTCAAGCGGAGCAACAGAAGCCTCTGCCACCTCGTTTTCGCTCTGGTCAACAGTTTCTGCTGCTTGCTCTGCAACCACTTCAGCCGCGACCGTCTCTTCCGGGGCTGCGGGCTGTGACAATGGTTCTTTTTCAGAAATTACAGAGCTTACCGGTTCCACAGGGTCAGGCGTCTCCACAGGTGAATCTGCACCATGGACGAGGATTGTCAGAATATTCTTCGTTTCATCAAACTTCTGCTCAAAAAGATATTCGCCGGGCGGAACAAGATCGATGACGACTCTGGTCTTGTCACTGTGTCTTCCCATGCGGATCTTTCGAACCATGCTACCGCCTGCGTCAATAACCGCCGGGACGCTCCTGGACGCACGTGTTTCCGGAAAATCAAAAACCACGCGGGGCTTGTCGCCTTTCAGGGCAAAAGACGTGGGGAGATGCGGGCCATTGAGCTGAAAGGTCACTGATACACTGCTCTCATTCTCTTCTTGATAGATCACTTTTTCGATCAGGGCATCAGCCGCTTGTGACACCCCACAAAAAGCAAAAATCAGCAAAAGAACAAGCAGAGAAAAAAAAGTATTCCGACTCTTCATAAAAATAAGACCTTAGTAAAACATAACATGTTATTTTTTCAGGAACAAATCAGATTCTTTTCTGAATACATCATCCTGTCTTGAAAAGTCAACCTATTTTCAGTAAATGAGAAAGGTCAATGTCTTAACAAATCCGGGCAACTCCCACTGCAGAGAAATTTTTTTTCCAGTGAACAGCCCTTCCTAAAACCATGATATCAACCCTTATGACACGCAATTTTAAACAAAGAAAGGTCCTCCCTTTTGTTAACAAGCCCGGACGTTACCTGGGCCTGGAACACAACTCAGAAAACAAGAAATGGGAGATGTGCTCCGTTCGCTGCGCGCTCGTCTTTCCGGATCTCTACGAGATAGGCATGTCCCATCAGGGATTGCAGATCCTCTACCATATCCTTAACGGGCAAAAAGAGATTCTTGGTGATCGCTGCTACTGTCCGGACAAGGATATGGAAGCACTTCTTCGCCAGGAAAACCTTCCTCTCTGCTCTCTGGAAAGTGGTCGTTCTCTCCTTGAGTTTGATCTTCTGGGCATCACCCTGCCCTATGAGCTCTGTTATACCAACATCCTCACCATCCTTGATCTGGCAAACATCCCTCTGCGTGCTGAACAGCGGACAGAAGGAATGCCCATTGTTCTGGGTGGAGGATCCTGCGGCCTGAACCCGGAGCCGATGGCTGACTTCTTTGACGCCATTCTCCTCGGTGACGGGGAAGAGGCCATTGTTGAAATTGCAGAGTGTATCCGTGTCGCCAAAAAAGAACAGTTATCCCGACCACAGACCCTGGAACGGCTGGCAGCAGTCCCCGGCGTCTACATCCCTTCTTTTTACAGTCCCAGCTATAAAGACGATGGCACAATTGCGGAAATGAAGACCCTGAACCCGGAATTTCCCACAGTTCGCAGAAGGGTCCTGGCAGATCTGTCTGCGGTCGACCATCTCCTCCACCCCCTTGTGCCCAACGGCAAAATTGTCCATGACCGTCTGGGGGTGGAAATCGCCAGGGGCTGTACCCGTGGCTGTCGCTTTTGCCAGGCGGGGATCATTTACCGTCCGGTACGTGAACGGAGCCCGGAACAGATTATCGACCTTGCCAAACAGGGTCTCGAGAACTCAGGCTTTAACGAGTTGGCTCTCCTCTCCCTCTCCACCGGAGATTACTCATGTCTGTCAACGCTGCTGCCGCAACTCATGGATCGATTTGCCTCAAAGTTCATCTCAGTCTCCATGCCTTCAATGCGGGTGGGCACTCTGACCCAGGAGGTCATGGATCAGATCAAACGGGTGAGAAAGACCGGTTTCACCCTTGCTCCAGAAGCGGGCAGTGAACGGTTGCGCCGTGTTATTAATAAAGGGATAACTGAAGAAGACCTGCTCACCACCAGTCGTGATGCCTTTGGCCTGGGCTGGAAGGTGATGAAACTCTACTTCATGATTGGATTGCCTACTGAAACTGCGGAAGATATAGACGCTATAGCAGATCTTGCCAAGATGACCAAAAAAGTCGGGGCCCAAACCGGAAAAGGTCGTCTACAGATCAATGTCAGTGTGGGAACCTTTGTCCCCAAACCCCACACCCCCTTCCAGTGGGAGAGACAGATCAGTATGGCTGAGAGCCAAGAAAAAATCGATCGTTTAAAGGAGATTCTTCCCAGGAAGGGAATGAAACTGAAATGGCATGACCCGGAACAGAGTCTCCTGGAAGGGGTGTTCTCCCGTGGCGACAGACGGCTGGCAAACCTCCTGGAAACTGTGTGGAACAAGGGGGCCCGGCTTGACGCCTGGTCTGATCATTTTGATCTTGGCCTTTGGCAAGAGGCTGCCCAGGAATGTGATCTGTCCCTGGATGATTTCCTGCGTCCCAGGTCCCACGACGAAATCCTCCCCTGGCAGCACCTGGACAGTGGAGTGGACACCAGTTTCCTCTTAAAAGAGCTGGAAAAGGCGCAGAGTGAGGCCTATACCCCGGATTGTCGTTACCACGCCTGCCAGAAATGTGGACTCTGTGATTTCAAACAGATAAAACCCATTGTCCAGGACAGGAAGCAGGAACAGAAAGGTGATGCCGGCGGAGAGGAAAATCGCAGTCTGGAGGCTGCAGAAGTCATCCCCACCCCCGTGGAAGACAAGCACTTTCGTTACACCGTTACCTACTCACGGATGGGAGACATCTGTTACCTCGGCCACCTGGAAATCCTGCAGCTCATCTTTCGGGCCCTGCGCCGGGCAGAGATCCGTACCAATTTTTCCAAGGGATTCAACCCCTCTCCCAAGGTCTCTTTTGGCCCTGCCCTGCCAGTCGGCACCCAGAGCCAGGCCGAATTCTTTATCATGGACCTCCCGGAACCCCTGACCGATCTGCAAGCAACTCAATCGCGGCTGAACGATCAGCTGGTCGGTGGTCTACATGTGGAAGAGATTACTCCCAGTAAAGGCTCCATTGCCCAGCAACTCATCACCTTTTATACCATCCGTCTGGATCAACCACTGACCGGAGATGATACAGATCGGATAAAACAGTTTCTGGCCTCAGACGAGTTTCTCATACAACGCAGGCGCAAGGGGAAGATCAAGGAGATCAACATCCGCCCCCTAGTGGTCAAACTTCAAGCCAAAGAAGAGCACAGCCTTTCTCTGGAGCTGATCAGCAGGGCCACCGAGGCTGGGGTCAAGCCCCTGGAGGCCCTGGCAGCAATTTTGGCCAAAGAGCAAAAGCAGTTACTCAGTTCAGAGCTTATCAAGACGGGATGGAAGGAACTCAAAGAAGCCAACTAGTGCCTTTCTATAAATGAGATTTTTTCTTCTAAATCGAGGCGCTCGATGAATTTAACCGCAGGCATATATTGATATTCCGAGGATTAAATTTTGAGAGCAACGAAGAGTTAGGAGAAAAAGGCCAGTTATAGACAGGCACTAACTAACGACTGCTTTGACGAATTTCTACGCTCAGGAGTGAGCTTTCTCCTACCAAAGAGAAGAGAGTTGGGAATCCTGTTGCCTCACCCCGTCTCTATATGGTAGATATATGTGAATAAACTTGAACCTGTATCTATCTACCACCTGCATGGTAATAGATATCTCTACTTAGACATTTAAAAGGAGAACCCATGAC
>DAOVAI010000241.1 GCA_030671085.1 Pseudomonadota bacterium
TGGCCGATGAATTGTGGTCAGCTGATTGCGATAGAGGTCAGATCAGTCAGGTGATCCAAAATCTGGTAGTCAACGCCAGACAGGCCATGCCTGAAGGGGGCCTTGTTGAGATCAGTTGCACAAACACACATTATCCCGGAAACAGTACCTTGGACGAAGGTGACTATCTGCAGGTCATTATTGCAGACCACGGTATTGGCATCCCTGCTCAGAATATTGGCAACATCTTTGACCCCTATTTCACCACCAGGGATATGGGGGCAGATAAGGGTACTGGTCTTGGTCTGGCCATTGTCCATTCCATTATAAGCAAACATGGAGGGACTATTGATGTGGAGTCAGTGGAAGGGGAGGGGACGACCTTCACCATCCTGCTCCCTGTCGGCAAAGAGGAAGGTGAAGGATTTGCAAAAAATGAGGTGAATTGACAAAGGGTTAAACAGTCTTTGTTTTGGGGGGAGTGACAATGGACTGAACAAAGTCGGCAAGTCCGTCTTCACCACGAGTGGAAAAGACCTGGTACAGTTCCATGATGGAGGCCTGGGCAAAGACGTAATTTCGTAACTGGTTGAATTTTCTGGTTTTGAGTTCGTCCTGCTTGAGACCATAAGAGGTAAGGGCAATCTTTTCCATCTCCGGAATAATCCATTTTGCCGCTGGCGCCGAAATAACCCAGTCATGATCAGCCAGGTGGCAGACAAAATTTTCCATACGTCTGGGTTGGGGAAGTGTTTGCCCGTCAGCTGCAAGGAGCTTGTGTCTGATCGGATCTTTACCCGCAAGAATCGCAGCAACTGTCAGCCAGGCCACTGGCTTTTTCTCCTCTTTAGCGAAACCTGGATGTTCATGGGCACAGGCCTGGGCCACACAGATCTCCACCGGCAGGCCGCGGACAATGGATTCGGCAACTGAATAGGTGTGGTGTTCACCGGTGCCAGCCAGCTGCAGCTCGGTACGTGATTCACCGCTGTCAGTCCACTGAAAGACCCAGGGCTTGGTGAGATCGTGCAGAAGCTCGGCAGCCAGTGCAATGTCATGGTCAAGGATACAGCTGTAGGCCTTGCTGTAATTATCACAGAGTGACGTGGCCATTCTGCTGTTAAAGGCGACATGGGTGGCCAATCCGCCTGGATAGGAGTGGTGACCACTATATCCGCTGCCCGATCCGGCGTAAAAGGGGAAGGGGGATTTGTCGTTCTCTTTGAGCGGAGGCAGGAAGGCGTCAAAGGCGATCTCCTTGATAAACCCCTTTGCCTTCAGCTCATCATACACCTGCCGACGATTGCTTCTGTCCTGGAGATCGCCGGCAAAAGTCGGGGCGGGATTGTGCAGAACCTCTAAAACCTTTTTCTTGATTGCCTTGTTTTTTATTCCCTGCGCAGTGTTGATCAGATAGTGATAGGAGTCGGTCACCAACTGTGAGTTGTCGGCTATGGCAAGTGCATCCATCTCCAGACACTCCTCGTAGGAAACCGTGCGGACATTGGCCCAGGAAAATTTTGGGAATGTACCGGATAGGGCAAGGGCCGCACCGGCAGCGATTCCCATTTTCATAACTTCTCGGCGATCTTTATTGAGTGGCATGCTGCTCTCCTGCTCTCTGCCAGGGGTGGTTAAGGAACAAAAAAAGGTATCACTCCTTTGCTGTAAAAAGGGTCTCCATCACCCGTTGATATTGAAGCTCTGTATGACACTTTTTGATTTGCTTCCAGGTCTTAGGCTGAGGAGGGAAAAAGTTGCTGAGGTAGACCCAGAGTTGTTTCATGCGCCCGAGAAGGTGGGCCTCGCCGGAGAGCAGCTCTCTGTAGCAGAGATAGAGCTCCCTATGAAAATTTTCTAAATGTTCCAGTCTGTTGGGCTGATCCATTCCTTTGATCTCACCTGCAAGAAAGGGATTGGCCAGGGCACCCCGTCCAATCATCCATCTGTCAACTTGTGAAAACTGCTGCTGCAGCTCTCTGAACCCCGGCACCGAGTTGATGTCGCCGTTGTAGACAATGGGGTGGCGGCTCTGCTCCAGACAGAGTCCAAAGGCTTCCCGGTCTGTTTTTCCTCTGTACATCTGTTTTCCCAGTCGTCCATGGATGATGATCTCTTTTAAGGGATAGTCGTCCAGGCGGGGGAGAAGATGGAGGAGTTCCTCCTTGTTCTCCAGGCCCAGGCGAGTCTTGATGGAGAGTTCCATGGAGAGTCTGGGCATGACCTGGTCGAGGAAGGCCAGGATCTGTTCGGGGTAGGGGAGCAGACCGGAACCCCGTTTTTTTCTGGTGACCATGCGTGCCGGGCAGCCAAGGTTCCAGTTGACCTGTGTGTAGCCCAGGTCATGGAGACGGCCAGCGAGAAAGAGAAAATCTTCCGGGTCAGCATGCAGGAGCTGCGGGATGACCACCATCTCCTGGTTTGCCTCGGGCAGAAGATCTTTGAGCTGTTTTGGCTGAAAGTTTGAATGGCGCTGGGGGTTGATAAAAGGGGCCAGGGCCGAGTCAAATCCAGGGAAATGGCGGTGAAAGATGCTGCGGAAATAACAGTCGGTGATTCCCCGGATGGGGGCCAGGATGAGATGGGGTGTCTCAGCCATGTGTCTCTTCCTGCTTCTCTCCAGTTAAAGCACCTGCCAGGAGTTGGACGTCACAACTACTCGGATTTTGGAAGATATGGAGGTCAAACTCAGGGACTGCTGCCAGCAGGTGATCAAAGATGTCGGCCTGGATGGCCTCGTAATTGGCCCAGACCTGATCATTACTGAAGACATAGATCTCCAGGGGTAATCCGTGCTTGCCGGCTGGCAGCTGACGCACCAGAAAGGTCATGTTGT
>DAOVAI010000180.1 GCA_030671085.1 Pseudomonadota bacterium
TGCCTACGGCCGGGATGCTGATTTTTATTCCTTTTACAAGACCCTGGAGAGCTATCCCGAAGTGATCGGGGACAACACCTCGCTCATTCTCTCCTCAGACTCTGACCTCTTCCAGTATCTGCAAAAGGTGAGTGGCAAGCAGTAAGGAAAAGATAAACGTCGAACATTGAACGCCCAACGTTCAATGTTCGACGTTCTTTATCTCCATCCGCTGTACCAAAGTTCTCTCCCGGCAACAGTCATAAAGCAGCATCCTACTCCGAAAGAAATGAAGGCCGCTGCTCTCTGGCATAGGGAATTCTTCCCTTGCTGTCCAGTCGTTCTTCCAGCTGTTCCAGCATCTTCTCGTCTGTCAGTTCTTCCACTCCCAACTGTTCAAAACGACAGTTACAGTGGTTCAGCTGCCCGTCACACCAGGGGCAGACTTCCACCGGACAACCGAGGGTGTGCAGACTGCCGACTTCAACGCCGCAGGAAGGACAGATATCTTCGTCTATTCTTTCCTGGGCAATATACTCCCGACCCGCCTCCAGGGTAGGATGCCGTTTTGCAAAGGCCTCCTCATCCTGGTAATCGAAAAAGGAAAGAATCTGAGAATTGGAGAGTCCTTTTTCCCAATCTCCAAGAAACAGTCCTTCCTCGTTGTTTGCCAGATAGAAGTAGTGATGATTACTCGTGCTGAGCAGCAGCAGGTAGACCTGTTCTTTCTGCTCAAGTACTGATATTTTCAGCAGAGCTTCCTCTCTTGCCTCAGGCAGGGTGCGGTAAAATTCTCTCAGGACATCCAGCCCAAAGGGATCCGATTGAAATGTCTGAAGAAACTCCAAGGCAATGGCTTGTTCTCCCTCTTCAACTGCATAGCGGATGAGCAGTTCGATCTCCTTAACCTGTTCCTGTAAGGCCTTACTTTTCAGCATCAACTCCTCCTTCCCGGCCCGACACAACATGCTGCTGCCAATAGGCAGTCTCACTGGCGATATTCTTTGCCTGGCTGATGGCCGTGACCACGGCTATCCTCCTTGCCCCTGCACTGAGCAGGCTGTCCAGATGCTCTCGTTTGATTCCTCCCATTACCGTAAAGGGCAGCGGACAATGACGGGAAAAAAAAGGTACTGCTTCTGCGCCGAGAAAATGATGCAGCCCATCCTTCGTTCCTGTTGGATGGATGGGGCCGATATTGTAGTAGGAAACTGCACTCTGCCCCTGTTCCACCTCTTTACCCAGAGCCTTGACCTGCTCTTCTGTGTTGCAGGAGAAACCGATAAGGATATTGGGGGCAAGCTTTCGTATCTCAACTGGAGGAAGATCTTTCTGGCCAACGTGCATTCCATCTGCATCTGCCAGGAGGGCAATATCAAGACGATCATTCAAGAAAAAGAGTACACCAGCCTCCCGGGTCTTTTTCCGAAAATAAAGGGCCTTGGCCAGGAGCTCATTATCAGAACTCTCCTTATCACGCAGTTGCACAATCCTGGCACCACCGGCCAGGACACCATCAAGCCATTCTCTATCACTGCGCCCCGCAGCCAGGCGCTCACAACTGACTGGATAGACGCCCACCTCTTCCTCAAACTGACGCAGCCGTTGAGCATAGAGCTGATTGTCAGTAACACCTTGTATTTCTATCATAATAATATAACTTCACTCCGAACAAAAAAAATCACAAAAGAGGACCAGAATTATAGACATTGGCCCAAAACTTGCTTTTCCAAGGCATCTCTGCTAGATTAACGGTTCTAAATGGTTCAGGAGTACATTTATTTCGGTTCAGGAAAGGTGTCAGGCTCACAGAGAGGCAGTGGAAATGTTTCCACAACACACCTTCCGGCATCCGTTAATCTGTGTCTGCATACTGCAGCAAAAAACACCTCGTTTTTCGTTTCTCCTGCACCCTCTCCAGTGTCACCCTGGTGAGACCCCATTGAAGACCAATACGCTCTGCTTGAGCCCAAGAAACATAGGTACACGATGTCAGAAAAACATGCAACATTGTCCATTGAAGGCCAGACTTACCAACTTCCGTTGATCACAGGATCCGAAGGCGACAAGGCCATAGATATTCGAACTCTGCTCAGAGATACCGGATACATCACCCTGGATTCCGGATACATGAATACCGGATCCTGCAGCTCCAACATTACCTTTCTTGACGGCCAGAAAGGCATCCTCAATTACCGAGGCTATGCCATTGAAGAACTGGCTGAACGCTGTTCATTTGTCGAAGTAGCCTATCTCCTGCTCATTGGTGAGCTGCCCACCAGGGATGAGCTAAACAGTTTTCGTGAACTCCTGGCCCGATACGCCCTGATCCATGAGGACATGATCCATTTTTTTGATCATTTCCCTCCCAATGCCTCTCCCATGTCTATTCTCTCCACCATGGTCAACACCCTCTGTAATTATTATCCGGAGATGAGTGGTGAGTCTGATGAAGACATGCTCCCTGTTGCAGCACGGCTCCTCTCAAAAATCAGGACCATTGCCGCCTTTTCCTACAAGAAATCAGTCGGTCACCCACTGGTCTATCCCCGCTACGACCTCTCCTACTGCGGAAATTTTCTCAACATGATGTTTGACAAACCGGTGAAGCCCTATGTTGTCCTGCCGGAAGTGGTTGCCACCCTCAACAAGCTGCTGATCCTCCATGCCGACCATGAACAGAACTGTTCAACCTCCACAGTCCGCCTGGTGGGCAGTGCCGGGGTCAACCTCTACGCCTCCATCTCTGCAGGGGTCAGTGCTCTCTGGGGACCGCTGCACGGAGGGGCCAACCAGGCGGTCATCGAGATGCTGGAGGCAATCCACAGGGATAACAATGATTTTGAAAAGTACATCAAGAAGGCCAAGGATCCCAATGACCGTTTTCGCCTCTCAGGCTTCGGGCACCGTGTCTACAAGACCTTTGACCCCAGGGCAACGATCATCAAACAGGCCTGTGAACAGACCCTGAAGGCCCTGAATGTTAATGACCCCCTGTTGGAAATTGCGGAAAAGCTGGAAGAGATTGCCAGAAATGATGACTACTTTATTAAACGCAACCTCTACCCCAACGTGGATTTCTATTCCGGTATCATCTACCGGGCCATGGGCATTCCCACCAACATGTTCACTGTCATGTTTGCCATGGGTAGACTGCCGGGTTGGATTTCCCACTGGCAGGAGATGATGCAGGATACAACAGACCGCAAGATCGGCAGGCCGCGACAGATCTATACTGGCCCGGCAAAACGGCCGTTTGTGCCCCTGCACGAGCGATCCTGACAGAAAAAAATCATAGAAAAACAAACAGCCTGTACCCGCTTTCTGGTACAGGCTATTTTGTTTGAAGATAACTGTTCAGGTCAAGAGACGGAAGGTAAAACTTCCAAGTGGAATCATCTTGGTCTTCCCCGGTAAAATAAAAAAATGAGTCCACATGGAGGTAAAAACCTTCCCTTCCACTCTTCAGCCTGTTGGCTAACGACTTGCATCCTCTATGATCCTCACAATCCGAAAACCGAAATCTGAATCAGTATAATCCGGAGAGTAGTAGCCACGGAATGCTGACCGGCAGGAGTAGGCTTGATTGATCCAGGATCCTCCCCGGACAACCCTCTTCCTTCCTGTTGCTGGTCCCTTGGGGTTTTCCTCCGGGCCCTTGGAATAATAGTCTTTGTCGTACCGGTCCTGCACCCATTCCGTCACATTGCCATGCATATCATAAAATCCCCAACCATTGGGTCGCAGGGAACCGACTGGATGACTCTGTTTCCCGGAGTTCAGTTCGTACCAGGCATATTGACCTAACTGCACACCCTCCGGGTCATCTCCATAAGCGTATGCTGTATCACTGCCAGCTCGTGCCGCGTATTCCCATTCAGCCTCGGTTGGCAGCCGATAGAGTTGACCTTGCTCCTTTTTATTCAGCCTTTCGATAAACAGCTGGATATCATTCCAGGACACTTCATCCACAGGACGGTCTAAGGACAGAAAATTACTCGGATTCACTCCTCCCATAACAGCCATCCATTGTTCCTGGGTAACTTCATATCTACCGAGATAAAAGGGGTGTGAAATAGAGACCCTATGGCGTGGTTTTTCCTTGGAACTTCCCTCTTCATCCTCCCCTGCGCCCATGAAAAATGTCCCGGCAGGAACTCGGATAAACTCCATGCCAATACTATTTATAGAGGTTTCCCCTCCCCTGTCCGGAGAGGCCAGGGCGGAATTATCGGTAGCAGGGCAAAGAGCGGATGAGAGTAGGAGAGAAGGAATGATAAGCAGTTGGAAAGAGCAGAATCCTCTTGAACTCTCTTTTGTATCGAACATGAAAATGGTTACCTCAAGCCCCAAGGACAGCTGGATCCAGAAAAATCAACCTTTGGCCAGGCTGGAGCCCACCTCAAAGTTCACCACTAAGGGAACGTCAAGCTCCATGGCTCCCTCCATGGCCCTTTTGACCACTTCCCGGGTGCGATCCAATTCGGATTCAGGGAGCTCAAAGACCAGTTCA
>DAOVAI010000073.1 GCA_030671085.1 Pseudomonadota bacterium
ATCACCTTTCTTCCAGCTAACCGAACCATACAGGTCACGGCCGGAAGCAGCCTGATCAAGGCAGCCAGGAAGGCAGGTCTGCATATCAATGCCTCCTGCGGCGGTGCCGGTGTGTGCGGTAAATGCCGGGTCCTCCTGGAAGAGGGGGATGTACAGGGAGGAAGCAGTGAAAAGCTCTCTCCGGAAGACTATGCACGCGGCTACCGGCAGGCCTGTATTTCCGAAATCCATGAAGACATCACCGTGCGCATCCCCGAGGAATCCGGGCGGCAGAAAGGCGGCCTGAGCACTGACATCCCGCCCCGCCATCATGCGCGCATGCATGTCTTTGACATAGAAAAGCTCAAAGAAGAAGGGATCTTTTATCCACCGGTGGAAAAGATCTGCCTGGAACTGTCCAGGCCTGATGCCCATGACAACCGGGCTGACGTGGGCCGTCTGATCCAGAGCCTGGCAGACCAGATGGGCAGACACCGCATGGTGACCGGCCTCACAGTGCTGAGAAAGATCAGGCGGGCGCTGCGGGAAAGAGATTTCCTGGTCACAGTGACCATTGAACTGCCGGTGAACGAAAAGGCCAAGAGCCACCTCCTCAACATCCAGCCGGGCCGCTGGAATCATCGAAATTTCGGCCTGGCCTTTGACATCGGCACCACCACCGTCTACGGGGTACTGATCGATCTCAACAGCGGCAAGATCCTGGCCCAGGATTCCTGCTACAACCCGCAGATGAGCTATGGCGAAGATATCATTGCCCGGATCATCCATGCTGAAAAGCCCAAAGGCCTGGCAATGATGCATGAACTGGTGACAGAGGCCATGAACGACATCATCACCAGGATGCTGAAAAATGCAACGCCCCCGCCGGCAGACTCCAGACACGGGCCCCTCACCCGGGACGAGATCAACTCCATCACCATTGCCGGCAACACCACCATGACCCATCTGCTCCTGCAGCTGGAACCGGACAATATCCGGCGTTCTCCCTATGTCCCGGTCTCCACCTTTTTTCCACCCATACGCGCAAAAGACATCGGCCTGACGCTGCCGCACCACTGTGTGGCCCTGCTCTATCCTGCAATCTCCAGTTATGTGGGCGGCGATATCGTGGCAGGGGTCATGGGCTCGGGCATGTACCGTACCGAGCTCCTCACCCTGTTCATCGACGTGGGCACCAATGCCGAGATCGTTATCGGCAACAAGGAGTGGCTCGCCTGTGCTGCCTGCTCGGCAGGCCCTGCCTTTGAGGGCGGCGGTATCACCCACGGCATGCGGGCAGTAGAAGGGGCCATCAGTGACTTCAGCCTCAACCCGGAGACCCTGGAGCCGATGAATGTCACTGTGGGGGAAAAACCGCCTCTGGGTATCTGCGGTTCCGGTCTTCTTATCCTCGTGGCCACCCTCTTTGAAAATGGGGTGCTGAACCAGAGCGGAAAATTCAACGCCATTGACAACCCCCGTATCCGGGAAGGACGAAACGGCGGGGAATACGTGCTGGCCTGGGAGGATGAATGCGCTGCCGATCACGACATCGTGATCAACGAGGTGGACATCGACAACTTTATCCGGGCCAAGGGTGCCATCTTTGCAGGCATCACCACCCTGCTCGAACAGGTGGGCCTGCAGGTGAGCGACCTGGAACAGATCATTCTGGCCGGCGGCTTTGGCTCCTTCATCGATCTTGACAGTGCCATGACCGTGGGACTGCTCCCGGAAGTGGATCCGGACAAGATCCTCTATGTGGGCAACGGTTCGCTGATGGGTGCCTGGATGAGCGAACTCTCCAACCATATCCGTAAAGATGTGGTGCAGGTAGTACGCAAGATGACCAGCTTTGAGCTCTCCGAGGTCCCGAGCTTCAAGGACCAGTACGTGGCCTCCCTCTTTCTGCCCCACACGGACCTCAGCCTCTTTCCCAAGGTCGAGCAGCGGAGAAACCTTCCATAACTACTCATTTGTATCAATAAAGTGAAGGAGCTGGCGGCCAAGCGGGTTACCGGGATCCGCGGCTATCATCTGTTCTGCAATCGCTCTGGCCTGAGAGAATTCTCGCCGCGCCAGGTAAAACTGGACGATTGCCTGCATATAGTTCATGTTGCGGGGATCAATTTCAGTGGTTCGTCGCAGGGCAATTTCCGCCTCTTCGTCCTGGTGGAGGAAGGCAAGGAGCTGACCAAGGTTATAATGTGCCCTTGCGTTATCGGGCATGCCAACCGCTGCCTTGCGCAGATGTTTTACCGCCTCTTCATACTGCTTCTGCTCTGAAAGCAGTAGGCCCAGGGAGTAATTGACGTCGGGCAAATCAGGGCTCACGGTCAGGGCCTTGCGTAACTGTTCCTCTGCAAGATCATTCTTCCCCTGTCTGCTGTAGAGCACGGCCAGATTTGTCCGGGCCGTGTAAAAATCACGATCAATAGCAACAGCCTTTTTGAAATGTTCCTCAGCCTTATCCGTTTGCCCCAGGTAGCTGTACAGTGCTCCAAGATTGAGCCTGGAGGCGGCAAAATCCGCGGAATAGAGTGCAATCGCCTCAAACTCTCCCAAAGCCCGCTTAAACGGTTCCTGCCAGCGCCCCACAAGTTGCTCCGCAGGGATACGCGTCAATGTCCTGGCTGCCTCAATCCGCACCCCCTTGACCGGGTCATCCAGCAACGGTCCCACCATCTGCATCCGTTCGTCAGGGGAAAGGAGAGGAAGAAACATGAGCGCGGTTCTGCGAAGAATGGCTTCATCACTGACCAGGGCTTGCCTGAATAGAGCAATGACATCGTCTCCCTGGTATCTGCCCAACAAAGAGATGGCCGTTGCCCGGACAAGGGTGGGCGACAGGTTGTCGGAGACAATCTGAATCAAGTCATCTCTGGCCTGGGGCTTCCCATTACGGGCTGCGCGAAAAGTGCTTCCATAATGATACTTCTGTTTGCTGCCGTACCATTTCTGGGTGTATTCGGCAGACCATTCGTTGGTCTTGTCCACATGACAGCGGTTGCAGGCATTGGGCGTACCCAGTTCCACACTAAGATCCGGGCGTGGTATGCGGATGGAGTGGTCCGGCCGGTAATCGTTGCCCATGTACATCCGGCCCGGCATGTGGCACTGGACGCACTCGGCTCCACTGCCCACCGCAAAAAGGACCTTGCCCTCAGGGGTCAGGATGGGATCTCCCTTCTCACCCTCCTGCTTATGAAAGTGGTGCTCTTTGGTATCGTAGAGAGAGGCCTGATGACACTGCAGGCAGAGCTTATTCCCCTCCTCATGCAGCTTTATGGTGTGTACATTATGGCAGTCTGAGCAGCGCACATCATTGGCGTACATCTTTGACTGGACAAAGGAGCCATACACATAGACCTCATCCAGGATCTGGCCGGCCGGGTAATAGAGCCCCTCTTCAAGCAAACGGGGTGTTTCCGTATCCAGGAGATCCTGCTGTTGGTGTTTATAGTCTCCAAGCATGGAACGCCTGGAGTGGCAGGGAGCGCAGAGCTCGACCTGCTGCCGGTTGTCTATCCCTGAGGTCTGCGCCAGCAGGCCGTCATCATCTTTTGCCCGTGCCATTTCCGGCAGTTCACCCCAGGCCAGATGTTTTGACCCGGGCCCGTGGCAGGCCTCGCAGCCCACATTGATCTCTGTCCACCTGGTATCATAGCTATCTGCAACCGGATCATAGTTCTTCCGCAGCTCCGTGGAATGACAGTCTGCACACATGGAATTCCAGTTCTGGCCCTGGTTGGTCCAGTAGATCCACTCTTCAGGATCCAGTTCCAGATCCGGGTAGAGGTGAAACCATTTCTTCTCACGCACGTCCCAGGCAATGGGCAGACACTGCATCCGGCCGCCCGGAAAGGGGATCAGATACTGCTGCAGAGGATACCAGCCAAAGGTGTGACTGATTTCAAATTCCGCCAGCTCCCCTTTGGGCCCACGGGTGTACACAAAAAAGCCATCCCCTTTTCGATAGAAACGGGACTGGACACCGTCTTTTACAAATATTGTATCATTAAAATCAGCAAGAACCGTCTCATTGCTGGCCACGGCCATGGCCTTGGCATGGTGTGACTCCTGCCACTCCTCATACTCCTTTTTATGGCATTTGGCGCAGGCCTCACTGCCGACAAAGGTTGCTGCCGGAACTGCTTCTGCTGGGACCTGCCTCTTCTTTTGCTTGAGGGCATAAAGGGGCAGAGCAAGGACAATGATCAGGGTGGCCATGACGCCAAGAATCTTCCAGTTCTGCATTGCCTTAGCCAAGCTCCCGGGCATAAACCAGTTGTTCAGCAGTAAAGGTAGCTCGTCTTATGGGGCTGCTGATATCAATCATGATCCTATCGCGCTCGAGAGTAATGGGATACAAATCCAGGGCCCGTGGTGCTGGTGATTTGATCACATTACCAGTGATGTCAAAAACCGAGGCATGGCAGGGGCACTCAAACTGCTTACGCTCAACCATCCAGGGCACTGCGCAGCCAAGGTGGGTACATTTTCTGGAAATGGCGAGAAAGCCGCCATCTTCAAGTCGGCTAAGATAGAGATGACCCTTGCCAATGAGCGTGACAGAGCCGGGCGGAAAATCAGCAATCACCCCGGCCTGCAGCAGTTGTAATGTGGACTTATCCGTACGTTTTCTGCCAGAGACAAGGAAGAACGCAGCACCTGCCAAAAATTGCAGCAGTGCAGCAATCCCTAAGCCGATCCATATTTTGGAGAGAAAGCTCCGACGGGAAGAAGATGAGGGTTTTCCTACCATGGCCACACCCACTTCATTCCCGGTCCCCGGAACCAGATACCCGTTATGGTCAGAGCCAACAGAAAAATGGCCCCTGCAAGAAACAGTGTCTTGACCAATGTACCCGGTTTACCTGCCTTGTTCTTGCCAAAGGGCAGGAGAATAAGAAAAAGTCCAATGGACAGGGGAAGAACGCAGACAGCAACAAGCGGATAAACATGGAGCAGGAGTTCCTGCGCTCCCAGAAAATACCAGGGAGCCTTGACGCTTGGAGGAGTTAAACCAGGATTTGCCATATCCCCCAGCGGGGCATCAACAACCATAGAGAAAAGCAGCAGAACACAGGTCACCACTGCCGCAAACGCCACCTCCCGAACCAACAGTTCAGGGTTGACCGGAACATATTTTTGTTTATCCATATCAGCGCTCCGTTCTTTTCCGGGAACCAGAACACCGCCTGCCCTGCGCACAAACCAGAAGTGATAGGCCATGAGCAGGAAAAGAACAACCGGGACAAGACTGGTATGGATAAAATAAAATAATTGCAGAGTTGCCGCTCCCACCTCCCCGCCTCCCCGCATCATTTCCTGCAAAGATATTCCGACAAAGGGAATATAGCCGAGCATGGATGTGGCAATGGTAACGGCCCAGTAGGAAAGTTGATCCCATGGCAGCAGGTAGCCACTGAAATTGGCCATCAACACGAGAACAGCAAGCCCCAGGCCCACCAGCCAGTTGGCTCGTCGCGGTGAACAGAACGCACCGTTCAAAAAGACACGCAGCAGGTGCAGGAAGACCACAATAATCAGAGCGTGGCCGGTCCAGTGATGCATATTGCGTACAAGCCGGCCCAGGAAGACATTGTTCTGGATGTGTTGAACCGATCCATAGGCCTGAACGGGCAGCGGCTCGTAAAAAAAACCCAGCAATAGTCCGGTTGCCAGTTGCTGCACAATCATCAGAGCAGCCATGCCGCCAAGCCCCCAGGTGAGGGTGAAACGTAAAGCGTCCGCAGATACTCGCCGGGGGCGAAAGTGAAGAAGAAGATTTCTGCTCAATGTGAACTCACGTATTTCTTAAGAGACAGGTAAGAATCATACATATTCCACTGATTTGATAAAAAAACGAAACAAATGCAGGCAGGACAGTGCAGTGACAACCCTATAATTGCACAACCCACTGAATTTGACCAGAATAATTGTGGACGGTGTCCAACCTGCTGAAAGTGGCGAAATGCAACATTCATAATAAAAAGTTATCATAACGATAAAATAACTGCATTAGACTAATTTTATATTTTAGGATAGACTATAAAGAATAATGTGTATCAATATTGTCTAGGTGCCTTAACATCCCTAATTAAAAAATAACAGGAGATCGACATGAGGCTGAAACAAAAAGTAATTGCCAAGTTGGCCGTATCCGCAGCAATTGTATTGTCTGCGGGATTTCTGCAGGCGGCAACAGGCGAAAGGCCCAACATCGTCGTCATATGGGGTGATGATATCGGCCAGTCTAATCTCAGTATATACTCCCGTGGCATGATGGGGTATCAGACGCCCAACATTGATCGGGTAGCTGAAGAAGGGATGTTGTTTACTGACTATTATGCCGAGCAGAGCTGTACAGCCGGACGCGCCGCCTTTATTATGGGACAGAGCGTTTATCGCAGTGGTCTTTCCAAGGTCGGATTGCCTGGTGCAGAACTTGGTATGCGGGCTGAGGATCCCACTATTGCCGAATTGTTGAAACCTCTTGGTTATGCCACAGGCCAGTTCGGGAAAAATCACCTTGGTGATCGGGATGAGCACCTGCCCACTAACCACGGGTTTGATGAATTTTATGGCAACCTCTATCATCTCAACGCTGAGGAAGAACCAGAACATCCTGATTACCCAACTCCTGCCGACTTTCCTGATTTTAAGAAAAATTTTGGCCCACGCGGTGTCATGCATAGCTGGGCCCAGGCGGACGGAACCCAGAAAATTGAAGATACCGGCCCTTTGACCAAAAAGAGGATGGAGACCATTGATGATGACACTGCAGACCGTGCCGCAGAATTCATCGAAAAGCAGCATAACGATGGCAAGCCGGTTTTTGTCTGGGTCAACTTCACCCATATGCATTTCCGCACCTATATTGAAGAAAAAGACCGCGGCCAGGCCGGACGCTGGCAGAGCGTTTACCATGATGCCATGGTAAACCATGACAAAAATGTCGGTACAGTTCTCGATAAACTTGACGAACTCGGCATTGCCGACAATACCATTGTTATATACAGCACTGACAATGGCCCCCACCGAAACACCTGGCCCGATGGCGGCATGACTCCCTTTCGCTCAGAGAAAAACACCAACTGGGAAGGAGCGTATCGAGTACCGGCCATGGTTCGCTGGCCTGGACATATCAAAGCTGGATCCGTTTCAAACGATATCATGTCACACATGGATTGGCTGCCGACGTTCCTCGCTGCGGCCGGAGACTCCAACGTTAAAAAGGAGCTGATGGCTGGTAAAACTGTTGGCGACAAAACCTTTAAAATCCATCTTGACGGCTATAATTTCCTGCCCTATTTGACTGGAAAGGCTCTAAAAGGCCCTCGTGATGATTTCTATTACTTTTCCGATGACGGTGATCTGCAGGCCATGCGTTATGACAACTGGAAGGTTATCTTTGGTCGCCAAACAGCTCCCGGCACCATGCTTACCTGGAGTGAACCACTGGTTAAAACTAGAATTCCCTGGTTAATCAACCTGCGTACCGACCCCTACGAATTTGCACCGACCACCTCTAATACCTATTGGGACTGGTGGCTGGATCATGCATTTCTGTTAATCCCCGCCCAGGCAAAGGTTGGAGAATTCATGAAAACCTTTGTGGACTATCCACCACGCCAGAAAGCCGCTAGCTTCACGGTCGACCAGATTATGGAACAGCTTACCCCTCCGGGTGGCTGATAACGATCTGCAGAAAAAAACAACGGGATATCGCTAGTCGATATCCCGTTGTTCGTTTGTGACTCTCAACTTACTTGGTGTTGAGTCCCATATGTTTGTCTAAATCTTAACAGGAAGTACAAATGAAGAATACTGTCCGCTTTCTATTGATACTTGTATGTTTGACCCTGCCTGCACAAGTCTTTGGTGATGCTTTGCCTTCCTGGAATGATGGGCCGAGTAAGATTGCAATCACCGCATTTGTCAAGGCAGTGACCGACAAATCCAGTCCCGATTATGTTCAACCCAGCGAACGCATCGCGGTCTTTGACAACGATGGCACTCTCTGGGCAGAGCAGCCTGCCTATTTCCAACTGTTTTTTGCCATGGACCGGGTCAAGGAGATGGCAGCAGCCCATCCTGAATGGAAGAATCAGCAGCCTTTTCAGGCCGTGCTGGATGGAGACATGAAGAGCCTTGCCGCCTCGGGTGAAAAGGGTCTGCTCGAACTGGTGATGGCCACCCACGCAGGTATGACAACCGATGAATTTGCAGGTATTGTCAAGCAATGGCTGAAGACCGCCAACCATCCCACCTTGAACAAACCCTACACCGAACTGGTCTACAAGCCTATGCTTGAGCTGCTGGACTATCTGCGGGCCAACGAGTTCAAGACCTTTATTGTGTCCGGTGGCGGTATTGAATTCATGCGCCCCTGGGTGGAAGATGTCTATGGGATTCCGCCCCATCAGGTGGTGGGCAGCTCCATTGTCACCACATTTGAGATGCGGGACGGAAAACCCGTACTGGTACGGGAACCGGAACTCAACTTCATCGATGACAAGGCAGGCAAGCCGGTAGGAATCAACCAGCATATCGGCCGCCGTCCGATCTTTGCCTTTGGTAATTCAGACGGTGATCTGCAGATGCTGCAGTGGACCACTCTGACCACAAAGGGCAAACGTTTTGCAGGAATTGTCCACCATACCGACAAAGATCGGGAATTTGCCTATGACCGTGATTCCCATATAGGCCGTCTTGACAAAGCACTCACTGCAGCAGAGAATAATGGATGGACCGTGGTGGATATGAAAAAGGCATGGAAGGTGATCTATCCTTAATCACGAGAAGTCACAGTACCACCTGTACTCACCTCGTACTGTTGGAAGATATGCAGGTGGCTGTAGTCCTCATTGGATGGTGGAAAAAGACAAACGCAGCAGCTTTTCTGGAGAACATTATGAATATTCGATATTTTCTTATCCCAATCGTTATCTCTCTTTTTTGTGTTTGCCAGGCTTTCGCAGCTACCTATCAGCCGTGGTCTGAAAATGTCTTTGCCCAGCTCAACAAGGAGTATGGTCCTCAGGCAGAGAAACGCATGCGATACCTGCTTGATATTATTCTTAAAAACCAGGGAAAAACCGTCCAGGAGAAGTTACGGATTGCCAATGATACCATGAACCACCTTCCCTGGATTGCAGACAAAATACATTGGGACAAAGCCGACTACTGGGCAACTCCCATGGAGACAATAGCCACATTTGGCGGCGACTGTGAAGATATTGCCATTGCAAAGTTTATAATGCTCAGGCATCTCGGTATCCCGGCAACACACCTGCGACTGAACTATGTCAAAATAAAAAAAACAGGCGAAAACCATATGGTGCTTGCCTATGTCGATCGTATTGACCTGCCGCGAGCGCAGAGAGGAGCGGGCGTCTGGATACTCGACAATGTCGACCAGAAGGTAAAAAAGCTTTCTGAACGAACCGACCTGATGGAAATCTATGCAACAGATGCCGAGGGGAACGTAGTGGTTTTCAAGGATACAGACGGCAAACGAAGCATCCTCGGTGTCCGTGAACATGCCAAGATGAAAAAACTTGATGAAATTAAACAGAAAATAGCAGAAAATAATGTTAGATATAAAGAGCTGAACAATGGGAGGCCTCTGCATCCACATTAAAAGATCCGGAACGACTCGGTCAAATGAATAGGCGGTACAACAAAGACTGATGGCGTCGTAAAAACTCTTCATCTGCTTCGTTGCTGTAAACTTTCTTTCATTACAACGTACTTTAGTACGTTGTAATGAAAGAAAGTTTACGCGTCTCGCATATAAATATTTTTACTTATCCATCTGAAATTTTAAGATTTTACGAGATTATCGAGACTGAAGGGTACTGAACAGGAGTAAGGAGCTCAATGCTCCCCTTGAGCGCAGCTCCAGTTTCTGTCCCCAGGCAAATCATTCTACAACGACAACGAAGTATCACAAAACACACAACATACAACATACAACACAGGAGAACACAATGAACAAGACAGAACTCATCAACACCATCGCCGAAGCTGCCGAACTGAGCAAAAAAGATGCAGCAAAGGCGTTGCAGGGTTTCCTGCAGGGTGTCACAGAAGGTCTTGCCAAGGGCGAGAAGATCAGCCTGATTGGATTTGGCACATTTTCTGTAAGCGATAGAGCAGCACGAACCTGCCGCAACCCGCAGACTGGCAAGCAGATGAAAGTTGCAGCCAAAAAGGTCGCCAAGTTCAAGGTCGGTAAACATCTGGATGAGATAGTTCAATAAATTCGATATCGCCATGAGACCAGAAATACTCATCCCCCTCTGTTTTGTAACTTTTGTCTCTATTGGTTAGTTTATCGGGAGTTACAACAAGTTTGTCAAATATGATAATATCGTAGAAAGTCAAAGTTACCGATGGCTAAGTAAAAAGCTTCATATGCGAGGCGCGTGAAAATTCTATCATTTCGGCGTACTAAAGTACGTTGTAATGGTAGAATTTTCACAGCAACGAAGCAGATGAAGAGTTTTTACGACGCCATCAAATATCGAAACAGGATAGAAGAGGCCCCATCAACAAACTCTCATTTCTCCCTATCTCCGCTGTTCCAGTTCTTTTTTCAGCATCAAACAGCGGGGTCGGAAGAAACAGCAGAACTGGAAGGACAAGAAAAAATCCAAACAACTGATGATCAGATATCATTGGCTATGCCATGTTGCGCATGGCCTATTCATGACGGAGAAAATAATGTTCTATGCTCAACAAACGGTTCGTAACCTTTTAATACTCCTCTTTCTTGCCCTCCTTGTCGGTGGCTGTTCCAAAACATATTATTCAGCCATGGAAAAAGTTGGTGTCCACAAACGAGATATCATGGTCGACCGGGTTGAAGGGGCCAGAGACGCCCAGACAGAGGCACAGGAACAATTTAAGTCTGCCCTGGAGCAGTTCGGTTCTGTGGTTGAACTGAAAAATACCAATTTGAAAAAGGCCTAGGACAAGCTGAACAAAGAATACAATCGCTGTGAAAAGGCTGCTACAGAGGTCTCTGATCGAATTGACTCAGTGGAAAGCGTCTCTGATGCCCTGTTCAAGGAATGGGAAAAAGAACTCAAACTCTATGAGAATAAGGAATTACGTGCCTCCAGCAAAAAGCAGCTGCAGAAGACCAAGGCCCACTACCAGGAGATGCTTGCTTCCATGCATACGGCTGAAAAAAGCATGGAGCCTGTCCTGAAGACATTCCGTGACAATGTGCTGTTCCTGAAACACAATCTCAATGCCCAAGCCATTGGCTCGCTGCAGTCTGAATTTACATCTCTCAAAAAAGATATCGATGTCCTTATCAAAGAGATGAACAAGGCCATTGAACACTCCAACGCCTTTATTGCCCAGATGCAGGTTTGATGGCGTCCTATTTATCCCCCTCGAGGGGGGGACTAAAAAGAGTACCCTTTAGGGTGAAAACTCTTCATCTGCTTAGCCATCTGAAATTTTCAGTTTTCACCCTAAGGGCATAAATACGAGATTGTCAGGTTTAACAATATGAGACGCCCAACCGTCACCCTGGAAAAAACAGTCCTTGCTGTGACAACAGATGTTGACGGCTGGAATTTTATCACCGGCATGCGTCTCTTTTTTAGTCCCCATTTTTCCAACTCCATCCAGTCATTGTCCTCTGCATCCTTGCCAGGGAAAAGGGCCTCTACCCGCACCATGAGAAAGAGGCAGCTTCGGGCGCCTATGGCAAACTTATAAGGA
>DAOVAI010000062.1 GCA_030671085.1 Pseudomonadota bacterium
TCCTTATAAGGCACTAGCCCTAAAGGATAAGTGCCTTAACCGTAGGCACTATTTCATGCAATAATTTTGGTTTGAATCTTTTACCAAAACAAAATTAAACAATTCCTTATAAGGCACTAGCCCTAAAGGATAAGTGCCTTAACCGTAGGCACTATTTCATGCAATAATTTTGGTTTGAATCTTTTACCAAAACAAAATTAAACAATTCCTTATAAGGCACTAAATAACAGGCCCTCTCAGCCGAATTACTATTCAGCATCTCTCTATTTTAAAGACCACAGCCAGAGGAAAAAAACAATTGTAGGAATTACGCATTTTTCCCTAGGTATATTTACCTAGGGACGTAACTTATCGATGAAAAATCAAAAGACTACAGAAGAAAAAAAGCCTGAAAAAAAGATTTTTTTGTCAGGCTGGTGGGATTAAAGGTTACAGTATGGAAAAATCATCTGTCGCTGGGGGTAACAAAACCGTTACGTAGGGCAAAATTGACCAGATCGACGCTGTTTTTCATGTTAAATTTCTTGAGCAGATTGGCCCGGTGATGATCAACGGTTCGCGGACTGAGATGGAGCATCTTGGCCATGGCCTTACTGGTGTGTCCTTCCACCACCAGGTTCAGGACCTGTTTTTCTCTAGGGGTCAAGGTCTCAAAGGGAGAACTGCGATTGTTGCGATAGGCGCTGATCACATCATCAGCAAAGTCCTGGGAAAGAAAAGGAGAAAGGTAAGATTTTCCTTCTTGTATGCGCTTGATGGCCAACAGAAGTTCCTCATCCGAATCTTCCTTCATCAGATACCCGTCTGCTCCTGCAGACATGGCATGGTAAAAATACTGCTTGTTCTTATGCATGGTCAGCATAAGGATCTTGACTTGGGGATAGATCTTTTTGACCTTGCCCACCGCCTCAATACCGGTCAATTTGGGCATGGAAATATCGAGGATCAAAAGATCCGGCACCATCTTTTCAAGAAAGGTGAGCAGTTCCTCACCATCCCCCACCTCCCCGATGACTTTCAATGCCGGGTTGTTACTGATGATATTCCTGATACCGTGGCGAATGAGGACATGGTCATCTGCAAGAAGTATACGATACTGCTTCTGATCTGGATCCATTGTTATCCCCTTTCAGAACACACCTTCTGGAGAGAACAAAAGCTCCCTCTCTCCCCTTATTATGCTGCTAAAACAAAAAAACCCTACATGAATCACGAAAGAAAATCAAGCACAACTGGACAGTGATCCGATCCATAAATATGCTGAAAGATGTCCGCATCCATGATCCTCCTCCTGCTTTTTTGATCAACACAGTGATAATCAATACGCCAACCGATATTTTTCTCTCTTGCCCGGCTGCGGAAGCTCCACCACGAATACTGATCCGCTTCTTTATTCTTCTCACGAAAGCTGTCAATCCAGCCAGCATCGGTAAAACTGTCCATCCAGGCCCGCTCTTGCGGAGTAAACCCTGCATTTTTCTGGTTCTGTCTGGGATTGGCCAGGTCGATTTCCTTGTGAGCCACATTATAATCGCCGCAGATCACCACTGCTTTCTTGCGGGCAAGCTCTTCTGCAAAGTTTTGCAGGGCAACATTAAACTCATGTTTTAAGCCCAGTCTGCTCAGATCATTCTTGGAATTAGGGAAATAGCAGTTAATGAAATAAAAAGTAGTAAATTCCAGGGTCAACACCCTCCCTTCACTATCAAAACGAGGATCATCAATGCCGACTATCACCTGTTCCGGTTTTTTTCGACTATACACCGCAACTCCAGAATAGCCCTTGCGCTGGGCAGAATAAAAATAACTGTGATACCCATTCAGAGAACGCACAGAATCAGGCAGCTGCTCAGGCATCGCCTTGATTTCCTGCAGTCCAAGAACATCCGGATCCATCTCTTTCACACTCTCCAGGAATCCCTTTTTCAGGACAGCACGCAGCCCGTTCACATTCCAGGAGACCAGGCGCATGACCTCCCCTGCCGCACTCTTCTTTTTCAGCTTTCTCGGGGTCACCCCTATCTGCGGACAGCTGTCCCCCAGCACACACCTATCACAGTGTGGAGCCACAGGCCTGCAAGTTCCCTGACCAAAGGCCACCAGCAGAGAGTTCACGGGAATCCAGTACTTCTCCGGCAGTTTCTCCCGCAGGGCCATCTCAGTCTTGAGAGGAGTATCGGTCTCCACATAGCCCCAGATGTTCATGATCCGATGCACATGGGTGTCCACACAGATGGCAGGGATAGCAAAGGCCTGGGCCAGGACCAGATTGGCGGTCTTTCTCCCCACGCCGGGCAGGGAGAGCAGACCTTCCATGGAAGCAGGGACCTGGGAGTCAAAATCATCGCTCAGTTTAGCTGGCAGGGCCGCAAGATACCTGGCCTTATTCTTGTAAAAGCCCACCGGATAGATCAGCTTCTGCAGCCTCTTCTCATCCAGTTTTGCCAGTTCTTCAACGGTTGCAGCCCTGGCAAAAAGCCGATCTGCGGCCTGGGCCGTTACTTCATCCTTGGTCCTGGCCGAGAGGATGGTAGCCACCAGGACCTTGAACGGATCTCGGGTTTGCACCGCGATCAGATCCACCACCGGCACCTGATATCCTTTTACCTCGTGAGCAAGAACCTGTAAAATTTTCTCTATATCAATGGACATTGTTCCTTCCTTCCCTGTTTATTTTCCTTTGTCTCATTTTTCCACATTCTACCGGGTTCCTGGTCGAGAAACAAGATTGCACAATCTTCTGGGTAAAGTTAGGATAGAGCCTGTCCATAAATGGCTATTTTTTCCTAACTCTTCGTTGCTCTCAAAATTTAATCCTCGGAATATCAACCATATGCCTGCGGTTAAATTCATCAAGCGCCTCGATTTAGAAAAAAATATCTCATCTCTGAACAGACACTAAGATAACACTATCATGAAAAAAATCGACACGCCCGCCCCCCTTCCTGCAACAATAGAAGAATGCAGAGCCCGAGGCTGGAATGAGCTTGACATCATCCTGGTCACCGGTGATGCCTATGTAGATCACCCTTCCTTTGGAATTGCTCTCATTGGCCGTCTCCTGGAAAGCCAAGGATACCGGGTAGCCATTCTTGCCCAGCCTCGATATGACTGCAGTGACGACTTTAAACACTTTGGCAGACCACGTCTCTTCTATGGGATATCCGGGGGAAATCTTGATTCCATCGTCGCCAACTATACGGGCAACGGCAAGGTGCGGGAGAAAGATGCCTACTCACCCGGCGGCAATCCCTGGCGAGGGAAGGAGAGGGAAAAACAGGCAAGACGGAGACCGGACCGGGCCTCTCTCCTCTATGCCAACCTGGCCCGGGCAGCGTACAAAGATGTACCGATTATTCTGGGCGGTGTGGAGGCTTCACTGCGTCGTTTTATCCATTACGACTACAAACAGGAAAAACTGCGCGGTTCTCTGCTCAGCGATGCCAAGGCAGACCTCCTTGTCTATGGAATGGGAGAAAAGGCTATCCTTCAGGTTGCAGAACGACTGGACAGGGGACAGGGCCTTACCGGTATCATTGGTACCTGCGAACGGCTCAGTGAAAACGAATTCCAGGCCTGGAAAAACAAACAGGAGGAGGGAACCACCATCCTGCCTTCCTGGCAGGAGATCATGCAAAACCAGGCCCTTTTTCTGCAGGCGGAAAAAGAGGTGGACAGTCAGGCCAGAAGCTATGCAGACAAAATCCTGATCCAGAAACAGCAGAGCGCCTGGATCATCCAACATCCTCAATCTCCGGTACTCAGCAGCAGGGAGATGGACAGGCTCTACGAACTCCCCTTTACCCGCCTTGAGCATCCTGCCTTTCCCAATGTCCCTGCAGCGCGCATGATTCAGCACTCCCTGACCACAGTCCGCGGCTGCTGCGGCAACTGTTCCTTCTGCGCCATCACCCGGCACCAGGGGCCGGCCATCACCAGCCGCAGCCGGGAATCCCTGCTGCGGGAGGCTGAAACTGTCAGCTCCATGAAAAATTTCAGCGGGACCATCACTGACCTAGGCGGCCCGACTGCCAACCTCTATGGCGTCTCCTGTCGTATCGGTTCCTGCAAACGCCACGACTGCCTCTACCCCAAGGTCTGCAAGAACCTGCAGGTGGATGAGAATTCCCTTCTCTCCCTTCTCCGGGAGATCTCTGCCCTTCCCAGGGTTCGCCATCTCTTTATCTCTTCCGGCCTGCGCCTGGAACTCCTTACCCGAACGCCGAAGCTTTTCAAAGAGATCATCCGCTCCCATACCCCCGGAGCTCTGAAAATTGCCCCGGAACACACAGAACAAGAAGTCCTGGACATTATGCACAAGGAGTCCCACGAGCAGCTGCAGAAGTTCCTGGAGCTTGGCCGCAGATTGGCAAAAGAGGTCAATAAAAAGATCCAATTCACCCCCTATATCATCTCCGCCCACCCCGGTTGCAAGGAACACCACACCGAAGCCCTGGTCAAACGGTTGCAGCAGCTCGATCTTCAGCTCAAGCAGTTCCAAGACTTCACTCCCACCCCCGGCACACTGGCAACCGCCATGTATGTCACTGGTCTGCACAGAGATACGGAAAAACCGATTTATGTCGCCCGCAAGCAGTCCGAACGTATGAAGCAGCGACGCATTCTGGAAGGGCAGCTGCACAAGAAAAAGGCTTCCCGGCAAGGCAGGGAAAAACCGTCCTCCCATTCCGCTTATGGGAAAAAGAAAAAGAGAAAAAAAGGATAAGCCGTACACCTCTCCTAAACTCTCCTTGGGGCTGTGCCCGGCAATAAGCTATTCGTAACTGTACAGCAGCACCTCATCGTCTCCCAGCGCAGCCACACTCCAGCTCCTGCTGTGAACAGAAAAAAAAAAAGGCTGTTTGTGACAGCAGTCACAACCAGCCTTTTTTGTATCAGTAAGTACGACCGCACCTAAGTATCAACCGCTTCAGCCGCTCTTTTTGGGTTTTTTCTTCTCTTCGTCATCGGCGCTACCTGCGCCGTCTTTAGTGCCGCTTCAGCCGCTGCCTGCCGGATCTTTCTTCATCTCCGACTTCACCTTATCGGCGGCCTCTTCCACATGTTCTTCGACGCTACCTGCGTCGCCTTTACTGCCACCTCAGCCACTGCCGGGTGCGGGTTTTTCAGTGCCAACTGCACTGGGCTTTGCACCGCCTCAGCCACTGGCACCGGCACTTCCGGGAACGGATACACCGCCGCCGGCCAGCAGGCCAACGACTCCGATTCCGGCAAGGATCTTTTTCAGTTCCTTTGCGTCCATGGTCGATTCTCCTTTACGAGGATAAACCCTTTTCCCTATGAAAAGAGCAGGATAAACACAGCCTATAACAACTACAAATCACATTGACTTATCCTATCACAGCTTACCACACTGTGTCAAAAACAATCCCGACCTGAAACCACTCAGCTGTCAAGTTCATCCGGGGCAAAAGGTACTGCCTCAGCAAGCTGCTCTTTTCCAAGCAGGAGCATGAACAACCGATCCAGTCCCATGGCAATCCCTGCTGCCTGATCTATTTGTCCAAGGTCCTCTAAAAAACGTTCAGGCATTTTTCCTTGCCTGCCCCGTTCATCATCCATCTTTGTATATTCTTCCTCAAAACGTTTGCGCTGCATCTCTGCGTCGGTGAGCTCGGAAAAACCGTTTGCCAGTTCAATGCCTGAGACGTAGAGCTCAAAGCGTTCAGCCACCTCTGGCTGTTCAATTTTTGGCCGTGCCAGAGAGGCAAGCTGCAGGGGATAATCGCAGAGAAAGGTGGGAGTTATTTGGCCGAGGCGGGGTTCGACCTGCTCCACCAGAAGCTGATCGAAATTTCCCTTTGTCAAGGCCTCAGTGGCCGAGATCGGACAGTAGTTGTCAAAGGCCTCTTTGACCGTGAGTCGCTCCCAGCCCAGGCCCAGATGAACGGGGAAGATGCAGTCAAGCATTTCTGTTGTCAAAAAATCGAACAGATCCTCACAATCTGTCATCAAATCATTGTAGTCTGCATCCAGGCGATACCACTCGAGCATGACAAACTCCTCCAGATGCAGACGACCTCGCTCACCCTGCCGAAAACAGCGGCTGACCTGGAAGATGCGATTACACCCTGCGGCCAGCAGCCGCTTCATGTACAGTTCTGGAGAAGATTGGAGGAAATGGGTCCCAGAGGGAATGGGAACGATGTTCTGTTCAGGAAGAACCAGGGGCTGGCGGATGGGGGTATCCACCTCAAGAAAGCCCTGTTCCTGAAAAAAAAGACGAATTGCTCGAAAAAAGGCTGCACGCATGTACAGCCCTTCTTGATCAAGCATAGCGGGCGTTGCCTCGTAATATCACTGTTTTGCAGTGCTGCATACGGGGTGCTGCGGAGCAGTTACTCTTTGACCCGGGTCACATACGCTCCGGTACGAGTGTCAATCTGGATTTTATCCCCTTCCACCACAAAGGGGGGAACATTCAAAACATATCCAGTCTCCACGGTTATCGGCTTGGTGTCTGTGCCGGAAGTATCACCTTTGGCCCAGGGTTCTGCCACAGTGACCAAAAGATTGACAAAGATGGGTAGGGTCACATCAATGGGTCTGTCCTCAAAGAGCAGGACATCGAGTTCCATGTTATCCTGGAGAAAGTTGACATTGTCACCCATCTGCTCTTTGGTGATAAAAATCTGGTCAAAATTCTCTGTATCCATGAAGTGGTACTCATCACCCTGGTTGTAGAGGTACTGCATTTTCCGCTCCTCAAGGGCCGGCTTTTCAAACTTATCGTTGGAGCGATAGGTCTGGACTAACTGGTTGCCGGTGATCATGTTGCGCAGCTTGCAGCGATACAGGGACTGCCCCTTTCCGGGTTTGGAAAATTCAAAATCAGTGATAACGTATGGGGCACCATCAATAAGCACCTTGAGCCCTTTGCGCAGATCTGAAGCACTGTACATAATATTCTCCATGAAATCCCGAAGCTTCGGGAAACTGTTATTCGTGTTCCTTTGGGGAAAAATTGTCTGCTTTTCTCAAAACGCAGATATTATAGCCGTACCCGTGCCCCTTTGGCAACTGCTAAAAATAACAAGGCAGAGATGCATTGACCAGTGGCGTGCAGAGAAAAAAGACTTGTCATTTTCCTTTCTCGGTCTTACTGCTTCCTATTCAATGGAGTTTTTTTGTTTCTGCGGTTCGACATTCCCTATTCGACATTTGACAGTTTCTTTACTACACACACGGAAATGGATACAACAGACAATCCACTCAACAGCCAGGCATCCCTCCCCATAGCTCCATCCTGGTTCCGGGACGGGGCCCTTGCCTCCTGGCCCATCTGTTTCGGCTACATCCCCATAGGCCTTGCCCTGGGAGTCTTGGCCAGTCAGGCCGGACTGCCCGCCTGGGGTGTGGCCATGATGTCCATCCTGGTCTTTGCCGGTTCTGCCCAGTTTATCTGCGTGGCCATGCTGGCAGCCGGGGCCTCCGCCTGGTCCATCATCCTCACCACCCTTGCCGTGAACCTGCGCCACTTCCTGATGAGTTCGGCACTTGCCGTTCACTTAAGTGGAGTGCGCCGTCTCTTTCTCAGTCTCTTTGCCTACGGCATCACCGATGAAAGCTTTGCAGTAAACATGACCCGCTTTCGAGACGGCGAGTGGGATCGTATGCGGGCAATCACCACCAACCAGCTTGCCAATCTGGCCTGGGTCGTCTCCACCACCTGCGGAGCCCTGCTCGGTCAGTTTATCCCCATTGGCGCCTTTGGCACAGACTATGCCCTCACCGCCATGTTCCTGGCCCTCCTCATCTTTCAGCTCCACGATAGAATATACATCTTCACCGGCATTGCCTCCCTTGCCATTGCAGTCCTCTGGTATCTGCTTATCCCCGGAGACAGCTACATTATCGGTGCATCAGTCTCTGCCGCCACCCTTGGCTATTCCCTCAAACGATACCGGGAGAAGCGAAGATGAATTTTGTTGACTACCTCTTCCTCTTCGGCGGCATGGGCCTTGTCACCTATATCCCCCGCTGGCTTCCCCTCTTTTACCTGGCCCATCGCGGTCTGCCCCAGTGGCTTATCGACTGGTTGAGTCTGATCCCGGTGGCCATCCTCACGGCCCTGCTTGCCCCTATCCTCTTCACCGATCAGTCTGCACGCAGCCTGGAACTGGGGAAACCGGAACTGCTGGTGGCCATCCCCACTCTCATCTTTGCCCTGAAGACCAAAAGTCTTGGTGGAACTGTACTGGTAGGTATGGGCCTTTACTGGATCACCGGTATCTTCCTCACATAGAACTCACCCTTACCCACAAAACTTATTTTATTGACATCCCCTCATTTCCATAGAATTAGTTGTCTCGTTAATTATTAAGGAGACAACTAATGAAATCATGCGATGAAGAACCCATTGGTCGGCTGCTCTATATGACAGCCCAGACCATGACCCTCCGTGCAGAAAAGGCCCTCAAGCCCTATGACCTGACGGTAGAACAGCTTCAGCTGCTGAAAAACATGGACGAAGACACCGCTCTTTCCCAGAATCAGCTCTGCGAAGTGGTGCACAAGAGTGCGGCCAACGTGACCAGAATTCTTGATCGCCTTGAAAGAAAGGGCTGCGTCAGAAGAGAAAAAAATCCAGCAGACCGTCGTTCCATCCTTCTCTTTCTCACTGCCCAGGGCAGAGAACTGGTTGCTGAGGTGACTATTCTGTTGGAATCCTTTTCCGAGCACCTGACCAGAGGAATTTCCAGCCAGGAGCAGGCCCTGCTTGCCCGAATTCTCTACAAGATGCAGGACAACCTGGACAGACTCCCAGAATGACATCTATAACAACACCTTTTTCAAGGAGATATCCCGTGCGATTCCTATTGATTTTTCTTGTTCTTTTCCCCTTTACCTCCCACCTCCAGGCCCAGGATCAGCCCCCGGCCCCAGTGGTGGTGACCAAGGTGGTTCGGGAGACAATTGCCGAGACCCAGTCAGTGATCGGCATCCTCTTTTATGATCGAACCAGCGAGGTCTCCACCGAGGTAACGGGCCTGGTGCAGGAGATCCTGGTCAGGAAAGGCGATCATGTGCAGGAGGGCGATGTCCTTGTCCGCCTGGATACAAAGCTGCTTGACAGTGACATCTCCCTGAAAAAGACCCGCATTGCCCAAAATGATCTGCGCATGCAGAATACCGAGAAAAACTTCAAACGCCTGCAGGTCCTGTATAAAGAATTAGGGGTGAGTGAAAAGGACTATGATGATGCCTTGTACACCTTTCAGGACGCGCAACTGGAAAAACAGGCCCGCCAGGAAGAGTTGACCAAGCTGCTGATCAAAAAGGAACGCTCTGTAATCCGTGCCCCCTTTAACGGCGTTATCCTGACAAAAGACGTGGACTCCGGGGCCTGGGTACAGCAGGGAAAGAAGCTGGTTTCCCTGGGTTCCAGCGATGATCTTTTTGTTCGAGCTCCCATTGGGGAATCCCTGCTCCGCTATCTGAAGAGGGGTCAGCAGTTGTCGGTCACCCTCAATGCATTTGAGCGCAAGGTGGAAGGCGTGGTCGAAGACATAGATCCGATGGCCGATGTCAAGACCAAGAATATCTTTGTCAAGATCAGGATCCCCGCCCAGGAGGTCATTGCCGCCAACATGTCGGCAACGGTTCAGCTCCCGGCAAGCCCGGAAAAGGAACTCAGCATCATCCCCCGCGCCGCCCTGATCAAATTCCAGGGTAAGGACTTCATCTACACCATCAAGGAAGACAAGGCCGCCATCCTTCCGGTCCATATCGTCTCCTTCATAGGAGATCGGGTGGGAGTGGACAGCCCCCACATCGTCTCTGGAATGATGGTGGTGATCGAAGGGAACGAACGACTGCGTCCAGACCAGGCGATCCGAGTCACTGGAGAGAAGTAATGGATTTTATCAAATATTCCCTGGAAAAACCGGTCTCGGTCACCGTGGGGGTGATCCTGCTCCTGGTCTTTGGCTTCATCGGTCTCAGCAACTTGCCGGTGCAGCTCACCCCGGACGTGGAGACCCCCCAGATCACGGTGAAGACCAACTGGGGAGGGGCCACCCCCTACGAAATCGAAAAAGAGATCATCGAGCAGCAGGAAGAGGTCCTCAAGGGACTGCAGGGACTGACCAAGATGGAGAGTGCCAGCTACAACGGTTATGGCGAGATCACCCTCTCCTTTGAGCTGAAGACCTCTCTCGATAATGCTCTCCTCCGTGTCTCCAATAAGATCAATGAGGTCCCCAATTATCCAGAAAATGTCAACCGTCCGGTGATCGAATCGGCTGGCGCCAACGCCTCGCCTGTCATCTGGATGATGCTCAAACCGCTGGCGGAAAATAAGGAATCCATCAACCATTACCGCAGCTTTTTTGAAGACAACGTGCGCCAGCATCTTGAACGGGTCAAGGGAGTGGGCTCGCTCTTCATCTTCGGCGGCACCTTGTCCGAGCTCCATATCACCCTGGACATGGAGCGCATGGCCCGTCACAACATCTCCATCAACCAGGTGATCAGTGCAATCCGCAGCGCCAACCAGACCAACTCGGCAGGGGTCTTAGGCGTCGGCCGCAAGAACTACCGCATCCGGACCATGGGCCAGTTCCAGTCTCCGGCAGACGCCCTGGAGGTGGTTGTCTTTGACGACGGCATAAAACGGGTCTACCTGCGGGAGATCGCCGAGATCGACAACGGTTATGCCAAGGAAAACATCGCAGTCCTGCACAGCGGCGAACCGGTGATCGTTATCGGGGTTCGCAAGGAACCGGGAACCAATGTCCTGACAATGAGCGAGAGCCTGGAAACAGAGGTTGAACGCCTCAACCAGACATTCCTTGCAGAACAGGGCCTCTATATCGACTGGGTCTATGACCAGCGTCCCTACATCAATACCGCCATCAAGCTGGTGAAACAGAACGTGGCAATCGGCGGTCTGCTGGCCATCTGTGTCCTGCTCCTCTTCCTGCGCAGCATCCGCTCCACCCTGACCACGGCAGTGGCCATTCCCATTTCCGCCATCGGCACTTTTCTCTTTCTCTGGATCACCGGCCGCAACCTGAACGTGGTCTCCCTGGCCGGCATCTCCTTTGCCGTGGGCATGCTGGTGGATAACTCCATCGTAGTCCTGGAAAATATTGACCGGCACCGGAAGATGGGTAAATCCGCCTACAATGCGGCCTGGGACGGCACCCGGGAGGTATGGGGAGCGGTCTTTGCCTCTACCGCCACCACGGTGGCCGTCTTTCTCCCGATTATCTTCATGCAGGAGGAGGCAGGGCAGCTCTTTCGCGACATTGCCATTGCCATCACCTTTTCCATCCTCATCAGTCTCTTTGTCTCGATCTCCGTTATTCCCACCCTGATCTACCATCTCTTCAGAGGCAGGGATTCGCAAAAACAGAACAGGTTGCAGAAAAGTGCGGCAGGCCCCTTCCTGACCCGAACCATCATGCGTTTTTCCGATCTCTGTCTGAAAAATGTCTTTACCCGCCTGGTCACCGTGGTCTCCTTCACCTCGTTCTCCATCGGGCTCATCTTTCTGCTGCTTCCCAGCGCTGAATACCTGCCCCAGGGCAACCGGAACCTGATCCTCAACATCCTCATCCCGCCGCCCGGATACTCAGTGGAAAAGATGCAGGAACTGGGGAGCTATATCTACCGGGAGGCAGAACCCCATTTCCGGGAAGACGGCAAGGATGGAATTCCCATGATCAAGGATATGTTCTTTGTCGGGGCAGACCGTTTCACCCTCTTTGGCGGAATCTCCGCCCACGAAACCAGGGCTGCAGAGATGATGCCCCTTTTCACCCGTATCATGCGCTCCATTCCAGGCGTCTTCGGGGTCAGTATCCAGGCAGGAATTTTCGAAAGCGGGATCGGCAAGGGACGTACCGTGGACGTCAATATCGCGGGAGAAGACATCGATCAGATTGTGGGAGCCGGCAGGACGTTGTTCGGGACCATCAGTGCCAAGATCCCCTCTTCCCAAGTTCGCCCGGTCCCTTCCCTTGAGACCAGTTATCCGGAGATCCAGGTGCTTCCCAACAAGGAACAACTGGCGGCAAGCGGCATGACGGAAAAAGATCTTGGCATCTACATCGATATCCTTATGGACGGACGCAAGATCGACGAATACCGGCCGGAAGGAAGCAAGCAGAAGGACCTGGTGCTCACCGGCAGGGAGACGACCTTTTCCTCGCCCGAAAATATCCTCAAGGGAGTCCTCGTCAATGGGCAGGGAAGTCTCATCCGGGTGGGAGACGTAGCTGAGCTCGTCTACACCCAGGGTATGCCGCAGATCAACCACCTTGAACGCAAACGAACCATCACCCTGCAGGTGACCCCGCCCAAGGATGTAGCCCTGCAATCGGCCATGAATATCATCGAAAATGAGGCCGTGGCCCCCCTGAAGGCGGCCGGACAGCTGGAGGGGGTAGAGATCACCATTGGCGGCAACGCGGACAAGCTCACCGAGGCCCGCCAGGCCCTGCAGTGGAACCTGCTCCTGGCCCTGCTGATCACCTATCTCCTCATGGCAGCGCTTTTCGAAAATTTTCTCTATCCCCTGATCATCATGTTCTCCATTCCCCTGGCAGCAGCCGGAGGGTTCCTCGGGTTGCAGGCGGTAAATGTCTTTATCGCCCCGCAGGGGTTTGATGTGCTGGCCATGCTCGGCTTCATCATCCTGGTGGGAACCGTGGTCAACAACGCCATCCTCATTGTCCACCAGTCTCTGAACAACGTACGCTACAACGGACTGCAGGGCATTGATGCCATCTCCGAGGCAGTGCGTACCAGGATACGGCCTATCTTCATGAGTGCCACCACTTCCGTGCTCGGTATGCTGCCCCTGGTCCTTTCCACAGGATCCGGCTCCGAGCTCTACCGAGGCCTGGGCTCTATCCTCCTCGGAGGTCTGGCGCTTTCCACCCTCTTCACCCTCTTTGTCATTCCGGCCCTGCTGGGCTTTGTCATCAGATTTGAAAGGAGTCGTTCCCATGAAACGCTTTAGTATCATTCTCCTGTTCCTGCTCTCTTCGGCCTCGTCTGCCATGGCCCTGGACCTTGACGAGATGCAGAAAAATGCCACCCAAAATCGGGAGATCATCAAACGCTACCAGGTCATGGTGGAAAAGAGCGGGCAGGAGGTGGAACGTGCCAGAAGCGACTACTATCCCTCCCTGGATATCGGCTACCGGGTGAAAAGTCTGGATAACCCACCAACCCCGTTCGAATACCGTGAAAACAGCTCCATCTACACCACGGTGACCATGAACCTCTTTTCCGGATTCCGAGATCGCTACTCCATCGAATCTGCGCAAATTCTGCAGAAGGTGGAAGGGTATCGACTGCAGGGCGTTAAACAGGACATCCAGCTCAATGTGGCCCTGCGCTATCTCAGCGTCTATGAACGTCGGGCAAGTCTCACGGTGACCAGGGACGCCCACAAAACCCTGGAACGCATCTACCAGGACGGGCAAAAACGGCTACAGGTGGGACTCATCGGCAAAAATGAACTGTTGAAGTTCAAGGTCGACCTGGACAACGCCGACATCACGATGAAAAAAGGCCAGGCTGACCTGGATAAGAGCGTCCAGCTCCTAGGCCGGGAAATCAACCAGGCCGTCCGTGTCGAGGAACTGAGCTTTGACGAGTTTTCCCTCCTTCCCGAGCTCGAGGAGCAGAGAATATGCAAAGAAAAAATGCTCACCCGCCGTTCCGAACT
>DAOVAI010000152.1 GCA_030671085.1 Pseudomonadota bacterium
CTTCATGGCATTCAGGGTATGCAGGGTGCCAAACACCAGATGACCGGTCATGGCTGCCTCCATGGCCAGGGAAATCGTTTCCAGGTCTCGCATCTCACCAACCATGATGATGTCCGGATCCTCACGCAGGGCACCGCGCAGAGCGGCCGTGAAACTCTTGGTGTGCTGCCCCACTTCCCGATGATTGATCACACACTTCTGACTGCGATGAACAAACTCGATGGGATCCTCAATGGTCAGGATATGATCCTTCCTGTTTCTATTTGCCTCATCAATAATGGCAGCCAGTGTCGTGGATTTACCAGAACCGGTAGGTCCGGTTACCAGGACCAGTCCTTTGGGAAGATAGGCCAGACGGGAAATAACCTTGGGCAGCCCCAGTTGCTCGCAGCTTTGAATTTCGCTGGGGATCTCACGAAAAACCGCGCCAATGCCATATTTCTGGCGAAAGAAGTTACAACGGTAACGGGCAAGCCCCGGAATCTCATAACCGAAATCCACATCCCCGCTTTCTTCAAAGCTTTTGATTTTGTCTTCAGGGCAGATTTCATAGAGCATTGCCCGCAACTCATCATGCCCCATCTTCTTAAACTTGACACGTTCCATATCACCACGGATACGGAGAATGGGCTGCTGCTCGGCTACCATATGTAAATCCGAGGCACCCTCATCATTCATCAACTTAAAAAACGCATCAATCTGAGCCATACCTTCACTCCTGTATCAAGTTAACAGCTATGCAGGAATTGTTTATCCCAATCCACATTCCTGACAAAGCTCATCTGCTCCTGCAATTTCTCTCAATCTTTATAATACAACGGTCTTTTTGATAAAATCAACTACTGCTTCCGTTTCGTCCATCACATGGATCAGATCGAGGTCTTCCTCGCTGATGGTACCATTGGCAAGAAGCTGGTCTTTAATCCAGTCAACCAACCCTCCCCAGAACTCGCTGCCCACCAGGACGATGGGGAAAGGCTTGACCCGATTTGTCTGGATGAGAGTCACGGATTCAAAGAGCTCATCCAGGGAACCGAACCCACCGGGCATACAGATGAAGCCCATGGAATATTTCATAAACATGACTTTCCGCACAAAGAAATACTTAAATTGCAGAGAATAATTCGGATATGGATTGGGGGCCTGCTCATGAGGGAGGGCAACATTTAAACCAACAGATACCCCCCCGGCCTCAGTGGCACCCTTGTTGGCTGCCTCCATGATTCCCGGCCCCCCGCCGGTGATGATACCATAGCCTTCCCGGGCCAGATCTGCGGAAATATGTTCCGCCATCTTATAACAGGGATGATCGGAAGGCGTTCTGGCAGACCCGTAAATGGTCACTGCAGGCACATTAATAGCCGACATGGTGTCAAAACCGTCAACAAACTCCCCCATGATGCGGAACATTCGCCAGGAATCTCCAATAACATCATTCTGCAGACAATACTTCGGCTCCCGATTGATACGTCTACGCTCTTTGATGACCATATTTTTCGTCCTTACTTCTTCATTTTTCTCAAATACTGGTTGGCCTGTGCCACTGTTTTTTGATTGCTGCCTGTATAAGAGACTGTTTTAGCAAACCACTTTTTGGCCGCTGGCAAATCTCCCTGTTCCAGGGAGAGTATTCCCCTTTGCAGCAAGGCCTCGGGTCGAAGCTTTCGATTCCGGAGACAGGGCTGCAGATTTTTCAGGGCGGCTTGAAAATCCCCACAATGGATCTGCACCCTGGCCAGTCTTAATTTCAAGCTGAAAGAATCAGGACTGAGCTCAACACTCTTTTCGCAAAACCTGAGAGCAATGTCGTCACCCTCATTCTCTCTCAGGTAGATCTCGCCAAGCAGACCCAGGACCTCGGCATCATATTCGTCATGACGCATGGCCCGCTGCAGCCATGTCATGGCCTCTTGATGGTTGCCGATGCCATGATAGGATTCTCCAAGATAGCGGGCAGCTTTTCCACTCCCTGGACCATCCCTTTCCGCCTCATACCAAGACAGAAGGAGCTCCAAGCTCTTTGTGTAGCGGGCTTCTTCAGTACAAAGAACTGCCAGCTGAAACTTCATATCTTTCCTGGCCTTTTCCTCTCTCTCTTCTTCCATGGGGAGAGCAAGGGCTTCAGTGAAAGAATCAATGGCCGACATATTTTCTCCCTGGAGCTGCTGTTCCAGGCCAAGATTATAGAGGGCCATAAAATGGTCATCCTTGCTCACACAGGCCTTGCTGAAACAGTCAACAGCCTCCTTATGCCGGTTCATCTGGGCATAACAGACCCCGAGGCTGTTGAGCAGGTTTCCATTGTCGGGCCCAAGGAGCAATCCCCTTCGATACTCTTTTACAGCCCGAACCAGATCCCCCTCTCCATAGAAGACATCACCGCTGATATTGAGGCTCACAGCATCAAATATCACCACAACACCCGCTTCCAGAAAAGTTCCATGGAAAAGCGCTTTACGGCAGTTGAGCAGGAGTTCGGATTTTCGAAAATCAGCAAAAGGATAGGAACTGACACCCACATTTACTGCTTGTCCTCCCCTTTCCCGGCTCGCCTGCAAAGAGAGAAGCTTCTCCCCTATTTTTTGTGCACCCTGCCCCTCTTTCTCCGGCAGCATGAGATAAACACTATTATTGTCTGCAAGATACTCCATTCCCGGTTCAGCAAGCTCAGCCACAGCATCAAGCACCGCCTGGCGTCCTGAATCAACCTGCAGCAGAGAAAAAGATTGCAACCTGCGCGTGGTTCTTTGCAACCAGCGCGACAACCGAGGCGCAGGCAAGGCAAAGGGATGTTTCTCCGCATCCTCAATGGAAGTATAATTGCAAAAGGCAAAAGGCCCTCTTTTACTGGCCACATGCAGGGCTGCCCAGGCCTTTTTCATGACCTCTTCAGAGGGGGGCAGGATTTCAGAAGCGCCCCCCTCTGTCACACAATCCATTGCAGCACTCCCAACATGGACCCGACAACAACGCTCTTTCTTCAGATAATTTACCAGGGAGGGGACGAAACCAGAGACAAAGCCCTGGTCACAGTTCTCGCACACTATCGCGAAACAGGATTGCCCCAAATAATAGAGCGAGAAACGCTCTTCGACAAAACTCTTCAGGAGCGAAACAGTGTGATACTGGTATTTCTTGGCCTGAAACGAACTTGAAGCTTTGGGATACACAGCAACGAGAAACAGCACACCGCCCTGAGACTGGTTCCTGGAATCAAGGTATTCTTCCAGATGCAGACTGCTGAGCAGGCCGGTGAGGGAGTCGATACAAGCACGTTTGACCAGGAGAAACTCACGAAGGAGCAGGCTACAAAGACCATCAACCCAGTCCCCTCCGACCTTTCTCACCAGAAACTCGTCCAGTCCCTTGAGCTGAGCGACTATACACTCTTCTTCGACAGGGAGAGGGAGAAACAGCATATCGCCGGCAAAAACCGGACTTCTTTGATCAGCACAACTTTCAAGAGCTTCACGGTACTTCCGTTCCTCCTGCCCCTCATCAGCATAAACGGCCGGCTGCTTTTGGGGTGGATCCAGGAAAGAAATATCCTGGACAGTGGGAACGTTCTCCTGAACAATTCGCTTGAACTCTCGGCCAAAACGAAAAAAATCATTTTTCTCAAGGCCTTTTCCGGCATCATGCTGAAAATGGCCGAACATCAGGTTGCCTGCTTCCGCTCCAGATATCTCTGGAGAATCTCTAGAAGAAGAGGAAGGTCATCATCAAGGATGGTTCTCAGATCCAGCACCATTTTTTCCTCCTCTATCCGCCCAATAAGGGGAACAGGAAGGGTGCGTAACCATCTTTCCAGCTCACTAGCACCATCTTGCCCTGGCTGAAGAACCAGAGACCAGCTGGCAAGACCATGCTCGGGCATCGCCCCTCCTCCGACCTTTGAAACCGTCGGCAGCAGTTGGATCCACTCTTTCACTTCTCCTGCACCTCCCAGACGACGGAGAATTTTTTGCCCCTTCTTCTTTATGATTTCAGGAGAAACAGTGAGCAGGGCAAGGGTCGGAACCTGGTCCAGAGCTTTTTCCAAATCATAATAGTTGCGAAGAACGGATTCGAGGGAGGCAAGGGTAAACTTATCAATGCGCAGGGCACGATTCATCGGATTCTTTTTGATGCGATTTATAATATCCCTTTTTCCAACGAGCAATCCTGCCTGTGGCCCGCCAAGCAGTTTATCGCCGCTAAACGTCACAACATCCACTCCTGCTTTTACTATCTCCTGAACTGTGGGTTCTTTGGGAAGGCCCCAGGGAGAAAGATCGACAAGAGATCCACTGCCAAGATCCTCCATGACCGGTAGATCATGTTCTTTCCCCAAAGCAACAAGTTCGGCGGCTGACACCTCAGAGGTGAACCCAATGACCCGAAAGTTTGAAGTATGAACCTTGAGCAGCAAAGCGGTTTCTTCGCTGATACCATTCTCATAGTCAAAAAGGTGGGTCCGATTGGTGGCGCCAACTTCAACAAGGATGGCCCCACTCCGAGTCATAATATCAGGGATACGAAATGAGCCACCAATTTCCACCAGTTGTCCCCTGGACACGATTGTTTCTTTACCAGAGGCTAGGGTATTCAGAGCAAGAAGGACTGCTGCCGCATTATTATTGACCACAAGGGCGGCTTCGGCACCGGTCAAGTCACAGATGATTTCTTCAACCAGGCCATAACGGCTTCCACGCTTCCCGGTCTCAAGATCAAACTCCAGATTGGTATAATGCGCTCCAGCAACCTGCAGAGACTGAATAGTGTCCTGACCAAGGAGTGATCTTCCAAGATTCGTATGGATGACAACCCCTGTACCGTTCAAAACTCTTTGAAGATTGGGACTGTTTTTTTTGTCGATGGCTGCAGAAAAGATGACGTTCCACTCTTCCTTTCCCTGAGGCAACCGACTAATCTTTCCAGCAAGGATCCCCCGGCGAAATGATTCGATAGTTTTGCGCACAGCAGATTTGTATATGGCGGGAGGCACCCCTGATATATCTTCGGGGTTCAGGTCATCAACAACAAGATCAATTTTAGGCAATTGACGAAGGAGTATCTTTTTATCGCTCATAGAATATGGGTGAGAAAGGGGTTAAAAAAACAGGTAGATTTAAAAAAAAGGATATTAATAATATGCACCATGCTACGTGTTAACTAGATGAAAAGCAAATATTAATCAACACTAGCCGCACAAAGCAGAAAGAAAGAAGAAAGAAAAAGACAGAACACTCCTTTTTCGCATTGACAGTGGTAACATGATTGTGTAGGTTGCCCCCGGTCTTTGAGGGAGAGGCAAATTGTAAAACGCGCCTTTCGAAAAACGTTGGCTTGAGTCAATTTAGAGATTGACAAGAGTACTTGAACGGATTAAATTTAAGACTTCGTCGCGGGTTCTCCCGCACGGCGCTTTTGGCGTCGGAACGATCCTTGAAAACTGAATAACAATACAAAAGCAAACGGGCCCAACGTGGTATTTATATCACATGGGCAAACTTTGTAATTTCAAAGTGACGCCT
>DAOVAI010000220.1 GCA_030671085.1 Pseudomonadota bacterium
CCTTATGCATGATTTTGCCGCCATCAGCCTTTCCGATCTCCTCACTCCCTGGGAGATGATAGAAAAACGGCTCGACGCAGCAGCATCTGCCGATTTCGTGATTGCCCTCTATAATCCCAAGTCTAAAAAGCGTACTGAGCATATCGTCAAGGCAAGAGAAATCATCCTTCGCTATCGGGATAGGAAAACACCGGTGGGAATTGTTACGGCAGCGAGCAGGGAAAATGAAACAATTTGTCTGACCACTCTTGATCAGATGCTTGATGCCGAGATCAATATGCAGTCCACTGTCATTATAGGCAATACCACCACCTTTTCCTGGAACGGTTATATGATAACTCCCAGGGGCTATAAGGATAAATACCAATTGGGAAGTGCAGACAAGACAGGCAAAGAAGAATGAACCGGCGGCTTATCTTGCTCAGGCATGGTGAAACAGGTCTTCCTGGAAGATATATCGGTTCCAGTGACGTTTCACTTTCGCCGGAAGGGGTTTCCCAGATATCCACCCTCCAGCCGATTTTCCAAGATCAGGATATCGATCTGATCATCTCCAGTCCCATGAAGCGCTGCAGGCAATGCACAGAAATTTTGTTTCCTGAGAGTTTTGTACGTTTTGATGAGGAGTTGTGCGAGATCGATTTCGGCCGCTGGGAGGGCTTAAACTTTTCTGAAATAGAACAAACTGATCCTGATCTCGTGGAGCAGTGGGCAGCCTGGTCGCCTGAGTTTTGTTTTCCGCAAGGGGAGCAAATTAATCATTTTCTCGACCGGATACACAGTGTCGGCAAAAGATTGCTGGACTCTCACGAAAAGACCATAGTCCTGATTGCACATGGCGGTGTCATTCGTGGACTTATCTGTTATCTTTTGAAACTTGCTCCCAGCAACTTCCTCCTCTTTCAGGTGGACAAGGGCAGGTTTGCTACTCTTGATCTCTTTAGTGAGGGGGGAGTCCTCACCGGTCTTAACCTGGAGACAACTGTATGGGAAAATTGATCCTTGTAACAGGAGGGGCCAGGAGCGGGAAAAGTGATTATGCCTTGAGCCGTGCCCAGGCCATTGCAGGGCCTCATTTCTTTCTGGCCACCTGTCCGGTTATTGATCCTGAGATGGAGGAACGCATAGCCCGCCACAAGGCTGATCGTCAGAACGGAATGTGGCAGACCATAGAGGAAGAGCTTGAGCTGGCCGAAACCCTCAACTCTCTGGAACCGCACTCTGTCTGCCTTGTTGACTGCTTAACCCTTTGGGTGAATAATCTCCTGTATCTAGCTGAAAAATCAAAATTGTCCTTTGGGGAAGATGAGATGCAGGACAGGTGTGAAGAGTTGATTCACGTGGCTGCCGAATACCAGGGAACACTCATCTGCGTCTCCAATGAGGTCGGTTTGGGAATTGTTCCAGACAACGCTTCGGCCAGGCTCTATCGAGATCTGGTTGGTCGTTGCAATAAAATGCTGGCTGCGGCTGCCGATGAAGTGGTTCTGGTCAGCTGCGGCCTTCCTCTCTTTCTAAAAGGGTCTGAAGAGAAAGGATAATCTCCACTGTTCTCTCTCAACTCAGACCAGATAGTGTCTGATAACCATATAAACAGTCACCTATCATCATATCACTAAAATTTTATAATTCGATTGAACGAGGTCTGCATGAGTCTTCTTGAACGAACACTGAAAAATATTTATCCCCAGGACAGCGATTCTCGCGATCGTGCCAAAGAACGCTTGGATCAGCTTGCATTGCCGCACTGGGCCTTGGGAGACTTGATGGATCTGGCCATTGACCTTGCCGGTATGACCCGCTCCATGACACCGCCGGTTGGAAACAAGGCCGTGGTTACAATGGCAGGAGACCATGGGGTGGTTGCCGAAGGGGTGTCCAAGTTTCCTCAAGAAGTCACTCCGCAGATGGTCTATAATTTCGTCAATGGCGGGGCAGGGATCAATGCCCTGGCCAGGCAGGCCGGGGCAGAGGTGGTGGTGGTGGACATGGGAGTGGCCGCAGACCTGAATGACCTTGCCAAACAGGGAAAGATCATCAACAAAAAAGTGGGCCTGGGTACCGACAACATCGCCCAGGGGCCTGCCATGAGTCTTGCCATGGCCATCCGCTCCATTGAGTCCGGAATCGACATTGCCAATGATCTTGCTGACCGGGTAGATGTCTTTGGTACCGGCGATATGGGTATCGGTAATACCACGCCATCCACTGCAATTGCAGCTGTCATTACCGGGAAATCTATGGAGGAACTGACAGGCAGGGGCACCGGCCTGGACGATGAGCAGCTTGCCCATAAGCAGGAAGTGATCAAAAAGATCCTTGCCTGCAATCAACCGGATCCCAAAAACGGTATCGACATCCTGTCCAAGGTCGGCGGCTTTGAAATCGGAGGCATTGCCGGCCTGATCCTGGGGGCTGCAGCATTACGCAAACCTGTGGTGCTAGACGGCCTTATCTCTACGGCCGGAGCCCTTATCGCCATTGCCATCGAACCCTTTGTCCGTGATTACATCATCTGCGCCCACCGCTCCATGGAACCAGGCCATCGCCACATGCTGGAGAAGATCGGCTGCAGACCGCTGCTTGATCTGAATATGCGCCTGGGAGAGGGGACCGGGGCAGCGCTGGCCATGAATCTGGTGGAAGCTGCTGTTGCCATACTCACAGAAGTCGCAACCTTTGAAGAGGCAGCTGTTGCCGGATCCGACAAATAAGATGGGAGATGGTGCGGACCAGGGTGACAGGGGGATGAGGCTCGCGCTTCGTTTTCCTCTTCTTTCCCTGCTGGCCGGCCTGCGTTTTCTCACCATCCTCCCTGTTTCCTGGAAAAGTGAGCAAGACAGCCGTTTTTTTCAGGCAAGCCTGACCTGGTTTCCCCTGCTGGGGGTGCTCATCGGGACAGGAGCAGCAGCAGTCACCTTTGTAACAGGTTTCATTCTGCCTGCTTCAGTGGTGGCCGTCCTTGCCATTGTCCTGCTCGCCGGGATTTCCGGCTGTCTGCATCTGGATGGCCTGGCAGACAGCGGAGACGGCCTTCTCAGTGCACGGCCCAGGGAACAGGCCCTGGAGATCATGCGCGACAGTCGCAGTGGAGCCATGGGCGTGATTGTCCTTATTTTTGTGCTCCTGGGAAAATATGGGGCA
>DAOVAI010000071.1 GCA_030671085.1 Pseudomonadota bacterium
CCCCAATCGTCCTGTAGCCAATCGTCCTGTAGCAAACAGGGTAACAGAGCTCTCATGCGCTGCACTATGGCCGCCATAATCCTTACTTCTGCCCGTTGCCCTGCTTTGCTGGTATTACACCAGATTCTCAGGGTCCAACAATTGCGCGAGACGTGCATGATCGAGGTCAGTCATCTCTTCTGCCACCTCAAGAATGGGACGCCTCTCCTGGTAAGCGCGTTTGGCGATCGCAGCAGCCTTGCTGTAACCAATCTCCCGGTTGAGCGCGGTGATAAGGATAGGATTTCGCGCCAGGTTGGTTTCGATGGTCTCTTTGTTGACCACGAAATCGGCAATGGCCGTTTCTGCCAGAGCCGTACAGCTGTTTGCCAGAAGAGTGATGCTTTGCAGCAGGTTATAAGCAATCACCGGCAACATGACGTTGAGCTGAAAATTACCAGACTGACCGGCCACAGCCACTGTGGCGTCGTTTCCGATAACCTGGGCAGCAGCCATGGCAACGGATTCCGGCACCACTGGATTCACCTTGCCCGGCATAATGCTGCTGCCCGGCTGCAGGGGTTTGAGGCTGATCTCGCCCAATCCGGACAGGGGTCCGCTGTTCATCCAGCGCAGGTCGTTGGCAATTTTTATCAGTGCCACTGCCAGGGTTTTCAGCTGACCAGACAGTTCAACGGCTGTATCCTGGCTGCTGATCGCCGCAAACAGGTTCTCTGCCGGAGAAAAATCCAGGCCAGTGATATCCGACAGTTGCCTGGCAAACAGTACAGCAAAATCAGAGTCAGCATTGATACCGGTACCAATCGCTGTACCACCTTGGGCCAGTCGACAAAGTCTTTGCCGGGTATCAGCAATGCGTTGCTCCGCAAGACCAAGCTGGGCGCGCCAGCCTGATAACTCCTGGGCAAAGCTGATGGGCATGGCATCCATCAAATGGGTGCGCCCGGTTTTGACCTGTTCGCTGAGTTCACTTTCTCGGGCAGCAATGGCCAGCTGTAACTGTTGCAACGCAGGCAACAGTTTATTTTCAAGAGCCAAACTGGCACTGACGTGGATGGCGGTGGGGATCACGTCGTTACTGCTCTGGCTGCAATTGACGTGATCATTGGGATGCACACCATGGCCGAGCTGTTCGCTTGCAAGCCTTGCGATAACCTCGTTGGCGTTCATATTGGTACTGGTGCCGGAGCCTGTCTGGAAGACGTCTATGGGGAATTGCCCCAGGTAGTCACCATCAGCAATGCGCAGGGCTGCAGCGTAAATGGCACCAGCCAGTTCACTCTCAAGCGCACCGAGCTGTGCATTGGCCTTGGCGGCCGCAGCCTTGATCAGACCCAGGCTGCGGATAAACCTTTCGGGCATTGGAATGGAGCTGATAGCAAAGTTGTTCACTGCGCGTTGGGTTTGGGCGCCATACAGTGCCTGTGCCGGAACTTTGACTTCGCCCATACTGTCCCTCTCGATTCGATACTGTTCGCTCATCACAGCCTCCTTCAAGCATTATCCACAATGCGGTTCAGTACAGAGGTGAGCACGCCGCCGGCGCGGTAGTAGTCTACTTCCACTGCGGTATCCAGACGTGATTGCAGCTGGATCTCCCTCTGTTCACCGTCAGGGTAATGGATCAGTGCAGACAGGCGCTGATTGGGTTGCAATTTCCCATCCAATCCGAGAATATCGAACTGCTCGTCGCCGGTCAGTCCCAGAGTTTTGCGATTTTCACCCTCCATAAATTGCAGGGGCAATAGTCCCATACCCACCAGATTGGAGCGGTGGATACGTTCGAAACTCTCAACGATTACCGCCTTAACGCCAAGGAGCAAGGTCCCTTTTGCCGCCCAGTCACGACTGGAACCGGTACCGTACTCCCTGCCTGCCACCACCACCGTGGATATCTCTCTAGACTGGTATTCCATGGCTGCATCATAAATAAACATGGGTCTTGTTTCACCCGACAACCGCGTGTACCCCCCTTCCAGTTCGGGTATCATCTCATTGCGCAGACGAATATTGCCAAAGGTGCCGCGCATCATAATTTCGTGATTTCCGCGACGCGATCCATAGGAGTTAAAATCCGCTTCAGATACCCCGTGATTAAGGAGAAACTGTGCCGCCGGGCTGTCTGGAGGGATCGCCCCGGCAGGTGATATATGATCGGTGGTAACCGAATCCCCCAGCATGACCAGGATAGGGGCATTGACAATATTATCCTTGTTGCCACTGTACTTTTCATCGAAAAAAGGAGGCAGCTGAATATACGTGGAATCAGGCGAAAACGCATAGGTTGCACCACTGGTGCTATCAATATCCCGCCAGTTGGTATCACCATGGAATACCGTGCTGTATTCCTTTATAAACATGTCACGGCTGATGATCTGCAACAGTTCAGCAATCTCACTATTGCTGGGCCAGATATCTTGCAGATACACGGGCTGGCCATCCGTGCCAATACCAATGGGATCTCGGCTGAGGTCGATACGACTGGTCCCTGCCAGGGCATAGGCAACAACCAACGGCGGGGAGGCAAGCCAACTCGCTTTTACCAGCGGGTGAATACGGCCTTCAAAGTTGCGGTTACCTGACAGTACTGCACACACCACCAGGTCGTCTGCCTTGATGGTGTCTTCCACCTCCTGCAGCAATGGCCCGGAATTGCCAATACAGGTAGTGCAGCCATAGGCGACGAGATTAAAGCCCAGAGCATCAAGTGCTTCCTGCAGTCCTGCCTTGTGCAGATATTCAGTGACCACCTTTGAACCGGGAGCCAGCGAAGACTTCACCCAGGGTTTGCATCTGAGCCCTTTTGCCAGAGCCTTTTTTGCAACCAGGCCGGCGCCCAGCATGACTGCGGGGTTGGAGGTATTGGTACAGGAGGTGATGGCTGCAATCACCACATCACCATGGTGCATATCCTGATCACTGTCCGATAACGGGAAGCGGGTATCAAGCTGGTCGCCCTTGCCATCCAGCTCGATAAAACGGTCTATAGCAGATTTGAGCTCCTTTACCGCTACTCGATCCTGAGGACGATTAGGCCCGGCCAGGCTGGGCTTCACCGTGGACATATCCAGATGCAGGGTGTCAGCAAAATCAGGAGGTTGGCAGGTATCATCACGCCACATGGTCTGAGCTCTGCAATAGCTTTCCACCAAAGCAATAGACTCTTCGTCACGGCCGCTCAGACGAAGATAATTGATTGTTTGCGCATCCACCGGGAAAAAGCCGCAGGTGGCACCATATTCCGGCGCCATATTGGCAATGGTGGCACGGTCGGCAAGGGGCAGTTGGTCCAAACCACTGCCGTAAAACTCTACAAATTTCCCCACCACACCATGTTCGCGCATCATCTGCACCAGTCTCAGCACCAGGTCAGTGGCAGTGATACCTTCCAGTAAACGGCCGCTCAGCTCAAAACCGACCACATCTGGAATCAGCATGGAAATGGGCTGACCCAGCATGGCCGCTTCCGCCTCAATGCCTCCCACTCCCCAACCCAGCACGCCCAGACCATTGATCATGGTGGTATGGCTATCAGTGCCCACCAGGGTATCGGGATAGGCGATGACCTCGCCGTCTACTCTCTGACTCCACACTGTCCTGGCCAGGTATTCCATATTGACCTGGTGACAGATTCCAATGCCCGGCGGTATCACGCTGAAGTTGTCAAAAGCAGACTGGCCCCATTTCAAAAATTGATAACGCTCCCGGTTACGCTGCATTTCCATAGCCACGTTTTCTGCAAAAGCGGTCTTCGTGGCACATGTATCGACGCTGACTGAGTGATCAACAACCAAATCCACCCTCGACAGCGGATTGATTTTCTGCGGATCCACCCCTCTCTTGACCAGAGCATCCCGCATGGCAGCCAGATCCACCACCGCGGGTACGCCGGTAAAGTCCTGCATCAACACTCGCGCCGGATGAAAGGCAATCTCCCGGCCACTCCCCCGTCCTCCACTGACAGCCAGGGCCAAGATATCATCACGGCTGCAACCGTCACTGCCTTGATGGCGAAGCAGGTTCTCCAGCAGAACCTTTATAGAAATTGGCAGACGGATAATTGCCGAACAAGACGCCAGTTCACCGCCGCCCACAGCGTAATAGCGAAACTGCTTACCGTTTACCTCCAGTGTGGTTCTGGTATCAACAAGAGTATCCGATACAGCCATGGTCTTGCTCCCTGCTCAGATGTTTAAGCAATAAGTGCTCCACTATATTGATCCAAAAAGGCACCCTGGAAGGAGGACTGATTTTTTTTCGGCCTGCCTGATACACGGGGTTCATTTCACCAATCTCCTGCATAGGAGCCTGTCGGACTTAGTGAATTTGAAATTCATAACATATTGATATAACAGGAAATGTTCAAAGTAATACGAAGCTCACTGCTTGTCTTATTTATTGCAATAGCAAGCACTTACAGTTTTGGAATGTTGTAAGTCCGACAGACTTCTAGCCAAGTATAAAAAATTTTATCCTTAGCTTCCAGGAATGTCAAAAATAAATAGACTCCCATGGCCTGGACTTTGGATCCGGGCCTGGTCCTACCCTCTCTGTAATACTCGAGGAAGCGGTCCACCAGGTGGAGTCTGTTTGATCCCTTCTTTGCTCCGAAAAAATCTGTTCTCAGCAGGCAGTATGAATTTATCACGGCAAGTGAGGTGCTTGAACATCTCCATGATCCAGCGGCAGAACTTGCTCTTCTCTGGTCCATCCTGAAGCCTGGAGGGTGGCTGGGAATCATGACCAAGCTGGCCCTGGATCTAGAGGCGTTTGCCCGCTGGCACTACAAAAATGACTCTACCCATGTCTGTTTTTTTTCAGTGAAACAATGCACTGGCTGGCCAGACAGTGGCAGACAGAACTCCTGCAGATCAACAAAGGTGTCCTTCTTTTTCAAGAACCACTGTAAAACGAATCTTAGCAAAAAAATTATTCCCTTCCTGTTGATCGTGATTATTGTTCCCGGATATATAAAAAGACGACAGACAACCAACCCCAATCTTCTGTTGGGAAAGTTAATCTGCCGTTTATAAACACATATTGAGGAGACGTATTATGTCAGGATGTCCAAGTTGTGGTGGATCAACAGAGAAACATGGATCAGGTGGACCCTTTTCCACAGGCAGAGAACTGGTCGAATTTGTTTATAATGCCCATGGTGGCAGTGTCAAAAACAAGTTGATCGCGGATGGCGGGTATGAAACAACCTGCCAGGGATGCAATGCTGCCTTTACCTTGACGACCCATGTGGGCAAGTGCCCTGAATGCGGTGGAGTACATGCCATTGCTCCGGTTCACAGAAGCGCCGAGCATATCCAGTTTGCTGGTAAAGATTTTGTGATGGAGTAGGCTTGCGGTAAGGGATACATCTCCGCATTTCGTGGTATTCAATTCACTTTTAAAAACAGGAAAAGACATTTTTCACCACAGAGAACACAGAGAAACTGCTTATATTTTTTGTTTTTCTCCGTCTTCTCTGTGGTTTCAACAAATTGTCATTAAACAGATGAGATGAGTGTTCACACACTTCCATCAACCGCCCCCCTTTCCAGTTCCTGACTGATCCTACTGTGGATGGCAACCACGGCGGTGTCAACCTTCAAGATCCTGGGCCCCAGGGAAAAGGGCTGCATTCCGCCGGCAAAAAGTTTTTCCAGCTCAAAATCCACCCACCCCCCTTCCGGGCCCACCCCATAGAGTATCCTTTTGGCATTGGTATTCAGGCAGTGAGACAGTTTGTTTTCTTGCAGGGGGTGGGCAAGGAGAAGATGACTGTATTGAGAAGCAAGCTCTGGCAGGACATCTTCGACAAAGGGACGAAAACGGCGATGGACCCGAAGAGTTGGCAGCCGTGTATCAACTGCCTGTTCCAGGCCATGAACGAGATGGGGACGGTACTCATTTTCATCGAGTATCCCTGCATCCCAGAAGCTCTTCTCCACGCGATTGGCGTTGACCAGGTGGATGGTGCCGACGCCTAAGGCAGTCACCTGGCTCAGGATTCTTCGCAACATGATGGGCCGAGGCAGGGCCAGGAGCAGATCAATAACTGGTGGAGGGGCTGGTTTGTCAGTCAGGTTCACCTGGAGTTCAACAACAAAGGGGTATTTTTCATGAACGGCAATGAGCCTTGCTTCACCGCTGAGTCCGTTAATGACTCCCAGCCGTAAGCAATCCCCCTTCTCTTTCCTCAAGACCTTAACGATGTGTTTTGCCCGGTGATCAGTCAAAACCACATGGTTTCCAGAAAGTTCCTGGCCTTCAATCAGGATAATATTCATTGTCTCTTTCGCCTCATTCTCTAACCATCCTATTCCCTTTTTAATGCACCTTTATCATATCCAGCTGCGGTGATTTGTGGTACAGTTATTTTCAAATCAAAACCAAAGCCTATGCAATGATTATACTGTATAATATTCTCCAGTGCCTTCTTCTTCCGGTTCTGTTTCTGCCTCTGGTCGTTCTAATCCTGGCAGTGCCGAAATATCGTCTGCGCACCCTGCGTCGTTTGGGGTTTCGACTTCTTCCCTACAGAAATGCACAACTCAAAAAGACGATCTGGATCCATGCCCTGTCCGTGGGAGAAGTGACTTCTGCAATCCCCCTGGTAATCGGACTCCGCAAAGAGATGCCGGAGTTGCGATTAGTCTTCTCTGCCTCGACCAGGGCCGGGGCCCAGGTGGCTGAAAAACTCCTGCATGACAAGGTGGACTGTTTTCTCCCCTTTCCTCTTGATATCCTGCCGGTGATCAACCGTTTTCTGGGTGTGATCAAGCCCGATCTCTTTATCTTGATAGAAACCGACTTCTGGCCCAATCTTTTGGCCACTCTCCGGCGACGGAATATCCCAAGCCTGCTGGTCAATGGCCGTATCTCAGCTCGTTCCATGCGATCTTATCAGCGTTTTCCCTATATTTTCAGACCGCTGTTCAGCAGTTTTCAGGCCCTCTCCATGCAGACGGAAAAGGATCGGAAAAATCTTATCCGGCTGGGAGTGGATCAGCAACAAATCCATACTCTGGGTAACCTCAAGTATGATACTGCCCTCTACAGCTCCCAGGGCGGCAGGCAGGCCCTTTCCTTCAGCCTGCCGGAGCAGCAACTGCTTCTGGTCGCAGGTTCCACCCACAAAGGCGAAGAACAAATTCTCCTGCACAGTTACAAAAAGCTGAAACAGGATTTTCCTGGGCTTTATCTGATTATTGCCCCACGAGATGTTGATCGTGGCAAAGAGATCCAAATCCTGGCCAACACAATGGATTTGCAGGCCAACTGCCGCAGTCAGATAAATGCAGGCGGCAAAGATCTTTTTATCCTGGACACCATCGGAGAATTAAACAGCGTTTACAACCATGCTGATCTTGCCTTTGTCGGCGGCAGTCTGGTGGAGAGAGGAGGCCACAACCCCATAGAACCAGCGGTGTTTGGGGTCCCTGTGCTTTATGGTTCGCATATGGAGGATTTCTCAGAAATCAGTGCGGAGCTGGTTCTTGCCAGCGGCGCAATCATGGTCCAGAACGAGAACGAACTGACGGTCAGCCTCCAGCGATTGCTGGAGGACGGTGCCCTGCGAAAGACTTCCGGCGAGGCAGCCCAAGCCTGCATTGTCGCACAACAAGGTGTCATCAACCGTCACCTCAGGCTCATTAAAGAGCTGCTGTGAACCGATTTTTTGACCTGCTCAGTCATTACCTGCTGACAGCCCTGACCCTCAGCTTTGGAGCAGGCATCGTCCTCCACCGCTTCTGCCCCCTTCCTCCCCACACAGCCATCGCAATTGCTGCACTGCTCCTTACTGCTGCACTCTTTTGTTACAGGCAAGGCAACTCGCAGAGGACTATCCTTTTTCTTCTCTTCTCTGGGGTGGCCCTTGGCCTTATCCACACAGGCAATTTTGCTGATCGCCCCTTTCAGGAAGAACACATCTCCAACAGGATCAGCCAGGAAGAAGATGTTGTTCTCACCGGCACCCTGCACAGCATGCCGCTTTTCAATGACGGAAAGACCACGATCCTGGTGGAGAGCCACACCTTGCGTAAAAAGGATGATCCCGTTTTCTCCTCTGTCCATGGCCTTGTTCAGTTCCGTATGAAGGGGGAATGGCCTCAAGAGCTGCTCCCCGGAGATGAACTGGCCATCCGGACACGTCTCTCCCGCCCCTATCGTTTCGGCAATGCAGGCAGTTTTGACTACCCTTCTTTTCTTGCAAGCAGAAATATCTGGATCATCGGCCGAATCGTGTCACCAGTCCATATTCATCCCCTTGAAAAGAAAAGTTCCTGGGCCCACTCCCTGCGTTATCTTCCTGAAAGAATACGCCTTACAGTTCGAGATCTGCTGGATAAGACTTTTCCCCCGCAGCAGGCCGGGATATACAGGGCCCTGCTCATTGGAGACAGGTCCGGTATAGCGCCAGAAAAAATGGAGGACTTCAAGGCCTCAGGCGTTATGCATATTCTCGCAATATCAGGGCTCCACATGTCTCTCCTCGCCTCTGCACTCTTTGTCATCTGTTACTGGCTGGCAAGACGCTCACAATATCTCATGCTCCATTTTTCTGCCAAAAAACTGGCCTTGCTGGTGACCATCCCGCCACTTTGCTGTTATGCCTTACTGGCCGGAGCTCAGACACCGGTCCTGCGTTCCCTGATCATGGTCCTGGTCTTTATTCTGGCCTTCTGCGTCAACCGACAGCGCTCCCCTTTTACGACTCTGGCCTTTGCAGCGCTCATCATCCTTCTCTGGAACCCGCTCAGCCTGTTCACCATCTCTTTTCAACTCTCTTTCATGGCCGTGGCATCCCTTATCCTCATCCTTCCAAGGCTCACAGCCCTGGTACAACAGGAAACAGACCCTGACCGGAGTCTGCTGCGACATGGCCCCATAATCATTTTCCGCTGGACATGCGCCGCACTGCTTGTCTCAGTGGTTGCCACCATTGGCACAGCACCGCTCCTCATCCAGGCATTCAATCGTCTTTCCACAGTGGGACCTGTGGCAAATCTCTTTCTCGAGCCCCTCCTTTGCCTCTGGTCCCTGCCTCTTGGACTGCTGGCCATCCCGCTTCTCTTTATCAGTCCGCAAAGCGCAGAATGGGTCCTGCACCTGGGTGGCCCTGGTATCTCAACTGCCATAAACCTGGCCAGCCTTTTTGGCAGCACCAGTTTTTCAAGCCTCTGGCTCCCGACACCACCAGTGCTCCTTATTCTCCTCTATTACCTGGCCCTTGCGTTCTGTTTTACCAGGGTACCAAGAAAGAAAACCATCCCTCTTTTTCTGGGCGTCTGTTGCCTCTTCTTTTTCCCTGTTCAAACCCTGACAGGCACGTTTTCCACCGCTTCAGAGATCACCTTTCTCGATGTGGGACAGGGAAGCTCCTCCCTACTCTCCTTTCCCGGTGGCAAAAAGATACTCATCGACGGTGGAGGCAGCTCTTCAGCAAAATTCAATGTGGGCGAGCAGCTCATTGCTCCTTATCTCTGGCAGAGAGGAATCACCAGACTTGAGGCCATTGTCATTACCCATGCCGATGCTGATCACTACAACGGTATTCCTTTTCTCCTGCAGCGTTTCCATCCCAAGACCCTATGGATAAATGGTTCCAGCGGCCATAATCAGCAATATGAAGATCTGCTCTTTCTTGCCGGCGATCTTGATATAGCAGTGAGAACGCCTGAAAAAGGAGAACTGCTCCTGCAGAGCAGGGAGACAAAACTGGTCAACATAGGGAACCCGTTCCAGGATGATAGACCATCCCTTCCATCCCGTTCGTTAAGTTCCAATGACAAGAGCCTGATCCTGCAGGTCCAGGGTCAAAGTTTCTCCTGCCTTTTCCCAGGAGACATCAGCAGACAGGTAGAACACGCATTGATCGAAGAAAACAGCAATCTTCATTCCACCTTCCTCCTCTCTCCCCATCACGGCTCAAAAACATCTAATTCCAGGGAATTTCTCGACGCTGTGAATCCCGAGCATATTGTAGTCTCTGCCGGACGCTTCGGCCTCCTGCTGTTTCCATCACAGCAATTACGCGACTATTGCGGGGAGAAAAAAATCCCACTCCTGAACAGTGCAGAAATCGGGGCTGTCACTGTCTTAGAACAAGACAATCAGGTAAAAACCAGTACATTTTTTTCTGTCTCTCTGCCTGAGCAATGACACTCACAACCTGCGATAAATCGGTATGGGTCTGCTTCTCCCATTGAAAATGGCCTGATTAAATACAAATCCGCCTTGCAGTCCAAAAGCGTTTTTTCCAATATTTCTCCTTCAGGCTTGAGAGTATGACTCCTCTGCTTGATGATGCATGGAGAAACGTTGAGTCACCCATATAAATTCCCACATGGCTGGAAAACAAACCAGTCTGGAAAAATACGAGATCTCCAGCACGCAGATTATTCCGGGCTATCTTCCTCCCGGTTTTGACTTGTAACGCAGTCGTTCTCGGAACAGTGCAACCAAGTTTCGAGCGGAAGGTAAGGTAAACGAAACCTGAGCAATCTACACCACGTTTGTTCAGGCCTCCCATTTTGTATGGTGTGTTCTGCCATTCATTATATTGGTTCAAGATCCTTGCTCTGACAGCAGTGCTGTCTTGGAAGTCAACACCACTGGTCGTCTTGATTGGTTTGACACTCGTGGATGGGGGTGGTTGTACAGGAGCACAAGCCCCTATAGCTAACAAAACCAAGATACAGAAAAGCAAATGGTGCAATCGATTCTGTACTGGTCTTAATCTTTCCCTTGTCTTCACGGTATGGTCTCCCCTATTCATTCTGCTGCTTCAACCTGCAAAGCATGTGTCACGTGAGCAGATCCTCAAGTGCCCTGTAGTCGGTCTTGCCAGTCCCAAGGAGTGGAATCGTCTCCACTTCCACCGTACGCCGTATATTATGCAGTGGAGAAAAGCCCTGCTCACGAATAACGCGATTGGCCTCTTCCCGCACCAGAGCCCCAGTGGTGAAGAGAACAATCTCAGGATGATCATCTCCAGGCGTTGCAGATACTGCCAGAACCGGCTCCTCATTCCCCTGGAACCGGCCGGTCAAGACTTCCTCAATGGCAGGCAGAGAGATCATCTCTCCACCAAGTTTGATGAACCGTTTGAGACGGCCGGCAAAGATGAGAATTCCGTCCTTCTCCTGCACAAGGTCCCCGCTGTTGTACCACTGCTTCCCCTCATATTCGACAAAGGCAGACTTGCCCTGATAATTGAGATACCCGTCAAAGATGTTGGGCCCCCGGAGCAACAAGATACCGCTCTCTTTTTCTGTTACGGCCAGTCCTGTCTCAGGGTGGACAATGACATATTCCATGGAAGGCAAGACCCGGCCAATGGTCCCTGGAAAAGGCTGGGCAGGATCATTGACGCTCACCACTGGTGAACATTCTGTAATCCCATACCCCTCACAGACCGTGACATTTGGAAAACTCTTTTCCATTGCCTCGTACACATAAGGCTGGCATTTTTCCGCTCCGGTAAAGGCGATGCGTATTGCATCGAGTTTCTTCTCTCCCACTCCGCCTGCAATACCATTAAGAAAGGTAGGTGTGCCTATGAACAGGGAGACCTTAAAGGCTGCAGCAATTCCAGCGAGCAGGGCCCCTTCTGTTGGATTGGGATAATAAACAGTGGGCAAACCCATGACCAGAGGCATAATAAGTGTACCGGCAAGCCCCAGTGAGTGAAAAGGAGGGAGCATACCCAGGAGCCGGTCTCCTTCCTGCAGGGTGAGAACATCGGTAAAATCGTAAATATTGGCAAGAAAATTCCCGTGACTCAAGGGAACAGCCTTGGGATGGGCCTCTGAGCCCGAGGTAAAAAGGATGGCCGCAGTATCCCTGACAGGAGCATTTCGCAACCGGTTCACAGAAAAACGGGCATGGAACAGGGCCCTTAACTTGGCAGGCGTGGTGATGGCAGCAGCCATTTCTTCCAAAAAAAGAAAGGTGACGCCTGTTGCATCAAGATCCAC
>DAOVAI010000064.1 GCA_030671085.1 Pseudomonadota bacterium
TGTCTATCTTTCTTGCCGTATTACATATATTAGGGTCTGTGGTGTACACACCCTCAACATCCGTGAAGATCTCACAGGTGTCGGCCTGCAGGGCAGCAGCAAGTGCCACAGCTGTAGTGTCGGACCCACCTCGACCCAGGGTCGTAATGGCACCGTTTTCGGCAACCCCTTGAAATCCCGCTACAGTGACCACCTTTCCCTTGTCCAGTTCGGCCTGTATCTTCTCAGTATCTATGGATTCAATACGTGCCTTGGTGTGAGAGTTGTCAGTGTTGATCCTTACCTGATCTCCAAGAAAGGAAATACCATCCTCTCCCATGGCCTTCACTGCCATGGACATGAGGGCAATTGTCACCTGCTCTCCGGAGGAAAGCAGGACGTCCATCTCTCGGGAGTCTGGAATATCCTGCATCTGCAGGGCAAAATCTGTCAGTCGATTGGTCTCTCCAGACATGGCAGAGAGCACAACAACCATCTGATTCCCCTCTTTTTTCTTTTTCAGTACCCGCTCGGCAACTGCCTTTATCTTGTCAGGGTCAGCAACTGAAGTCCCCCCGAATTTTTGAACAATTAACGCCATTTCTTACAACTCCTGCGTGGCATTCACCACACTATGAAAAACAAGCGGCAGACCTTGAAAGTCTGCCGCTTGCGATACTCTATTCCACTGAAACTTTGACATTCCCTATAAGCTTCTATAATGTAGTCTTTGTCGGTAAAAATGCAACATTTTCTTCTTTTCTACACCTTCTCGTCTTGAAATTTAATTTTTCTCTTTTATACTCCTTTTGCCGGACACAGCAAGGAAGCCCATCATACTAATCGTTATTTTCCAGTCAAACGTATGGAAAGAGGAAAAGGAACTACAGACAGATGAACGACAAGAAGGTCTTCCATATCGTACTGGTGGAACCGGAGATTCCACCGAATACCGGATCCATTGCCAGGCTGTGCGGGGCCACCAACAGTGTCCTGCATTTGATACACCCTCTTGGGTTTTCCACAGACGACAAGCATCTCAAGCGGGCAGGCCTGGATTACTGGAAGTTTGTTGACATTCGTCACTGGGAATCGCTGGATGAATTCCTGGGGGCACAGGAAGAGCTGCGCCTGTATTTTTTGACCACCAAGACCAATCGCTCCTACCTTGAGGCCCCTTTTCGCCCAGGCGATTATCTGGTCTTTGGCAAAGAGACCAAAGGGCTTCCCGAAGATCTGTTAGCCCGTTACCCCGATCGTTGTTTTACCCTGCCCATGGCCAACCCCAACATCCGCAGTCTGAACCTTGCCATGACAGCTGGTATAGTCCTCTATGACGCATTGCGCAGGAAGTGAGTTAGTGCACGAGCTAAAAAATAGGGTCGTAGGAGTAATCGATGAGGATCCAGTCGTAACCAATGGCATAGGTGTCACGGCCATTATCCCGGGCACTGTAGAGACCGGTTTCAGCCCTGGCAACCAGGGTTTGAGTGTTGTCGGTAGACACCATTTGTGCAATTCCAATACTCGCAGTGATTCCAATGGTTTTTTCACCAATAACAAGTTGCTGCTGTCTGATTTTTTCAAGTATCTTGTGAGCGATTTTGCACCCATTTTTTGCTGGGCAATTTTTCAGAACTACCAGGATCTGGTTCCCGTCCCAGCGGCATGTAATATCCGCGGGCCTGAGAACTGCTAGAATGGACTTGCTGAACATGGTGAGGATTGCATCTCCAACCTGGTGTCCATGTTCTTCGTTGATAACCCGGAAACGGTCGATATCGACTATAATCAAAGACAGGGGCTCAAGGGTTCGTCTGCTATCCAGCAAGGCCTGCTCGAAAACCTGACCAAAGGCGTGCCGATCAATAAAGCCGGTGAGGCTGTCTCTATTAAGTCCATCAAGTGACTGCTTACGAAACCTTCTGAAAACAAAGGTCAACCCGGCCAGAATTACAAGAAGAATGCCTGTAATGGTTAGGGCAAGCCTGAACAGGATTTGTGAGTGTAGATCACCATCAGAGCATCTGAAAAGGATGGCGTCCATGACTCCGCTCAGCACGAGACCGATTAGCATGGCAGCGTAAATAAAGATTTGGAAGAAATTTGTCTTTCGTTCTGCTTTCATAAAGTCTTCGGATGACGAAGGACTGGGAATGTGGTAACACCAGCTCAAGATTGCATACTGGAGTCTGTCCTTATCTGTTTGTTTTTTTTCCTTCTTGGGGTAGGTTCTTGCTATGTAGGAATTTTAGCATATTCTTTTTAACAGGTTCCAATCAATTCTGGTAATTATTTTTATATAAGGAGCAAAAAAGATGGTTGATCGCGTCTATAATTTTAGCCCGGGCCCTGCCACCCTGCCCGTTGACGTCTTGCAGCAGGCATCCAAAGATGTCGTAAATTTCAAAGAGACCGGCATCGGCCTCATTGAAATGAGTCATCGCTCCAAGGAGTTCATGGGGGTCGCTGCAGAGACTGAAAGTCTGCTTCGGGAACTCATGGATATTCCTGACAACTACAAGGTCCTGTTTCTCCAGGGGGGGGCATCCAGCCAGTTTTTCATGATCCCCATGAACCTTCTTGGTAGCGGCAAAAAGGCTACTTATCTCAACACCGGAACCTGGTCCAAAAAGGCGATTAAAGAGGCAAAACTCTTTGGCGATATCGATGTTGCCTACTCCAGCGAGGAGCAGACCTTCAACAGGGTCCCCAGCCAGGATGAGTATACGGTGGATGCAGCGTCAGAATATCTCTATTTTGTCTCCAACAACACCATCTACGGCACCCAGTTCCCGACCTTTCCCGAGACGAACAAGGTTTTGATCTCTGATATGTCCTCCGATATCCTTTCCAGGAAGATAGATGTCTCCAAATTCGGCATCATCTTTGCCGGAGCCCAGAAGAATATGGGGCCGGCTGGAGTGTGCATAGTCATTATCAGGGAAGACCTGCTCGATAAGACCCCTGAAAACACCCCCACCATGCTTACCTACAAAACCCATGCAGACAAGGGATCCATGTTTAACACCCCACCCTGTTTTGCTATTTATGGAGTTGGAGAAGTACTCAAGTGGCTGAAGAAACAAGGTGGTGTCGAAGCCATTGAGGCACGCAACATAGAAAAGGCCAGCCTTCTCTATGACTGCATCGACGGGACAGACTATTACCGCGGCCATGCAGAAAAGGCTTCCCGGTCGTTGATGAATATCTCCTTCAATCTCCCTACTCCTGAGCTTGAGGTGAAATTCATAGCAGAGGCGGCGGCAATAGGCCTTAATGGTCTCAAAGGGCATCGCTCCATTGGCGGTTGTCGAGCCTCCATCTACAACGCCTTCCCCAAAGAGGGTGTTGAAAAACTTGTCGCCTTCATGAAGGAATTTGAGGCCAACAATAAAGGCTGATTTTCTTTTTTATGAACTACGATGGGGATATCATTCGCCCGCCCAGCGAAGCAAATTCGATCATCATTCAGGTAACGGTTGGCTGTTCCCATAACCGCTGCACCTTTTGCGGTGCCTATAAGGATAAGGACTTCCGTATCCGCAGTGATAAGGAGATCCTTGAAAATATAGCCTTTGCCGCCCAGTACTGCGGTCGCCAGAAACGTGTTTTCCTGGCAGACGGTGATGCACTCATTTTGTCGCAAAAACGACTGCTGAAAATATTCACCCAGGTAAAGGATCATCTTCCCTGGGTGAATCGTATTGCGCTGTATGGTAATGCCAAGGCAATTCGCTCCAAGAGCGTTGAAGAGCTGCTGGAATTAAAAGGCTTAGGCCTGCATCGTATTTACATGGGCCTTGAGAGCGGCGACAACGCGGTTCTTGCTGCAGTACAAAAAGGCGAGACCGGGGACTCCATGATCAAAGCCGCACACCGGGTCAAGGAGGCGGGTATTTTTCTCTCAGCCACCGTTCTTCTCGGTCTTGCCGGGATCAAAGGCAGCCTGCAGCACGCCAGGGAAAGCGGCCGGGTACTCAGTGAAATGGGGCCTGGCCAGATTGCAGCCCTCTGTCTCATGCCCCTTGCCAACACCCCGCTGGGTAAGGAATATGCAGCCGGCGGATTTCATTTGCCAGATAGCCATGGAATGCTCCTGGAACTGAGGGAACTCATCAGGAATATTGACTGTGATCGTGTTCAGTTCATGGCCAACCATGCATCAAATTATCTGCCCTTGAGCGGCAGGTTGATGCGGGACCGGGAATCCATGCTGCAAAAAATTGACCAGGCCCTCCAGGGAAACCAGCCTCTTGTTCCCGAACAGTATCGGGCACTTTAGAAAATGACGACAAAAACAGACCTCAAAAACTTCACCCAGGACGAACTGATTCACTATGTAGAAAGCCTGGGCCAACCCGCCTTCCGGGGAAGACAGATCATGGGTTGGCTCTATCGCCCTGACATCACAGAATTCTCCCAGATGACTGACCTGGCAAAGGAGTTTCGGGCAATACTTGCGGAACATGCACGTATTTCCCGCTTTGAAGACCCTCTTCTCCAACGCTCTGAGGATGGCTGTGTTAAGTTCGGATTTGTGCTCGATGACGGTAACCTGATCGAGTCTGTTCTCATCCCGGAGCCTGACCGCAATACACTCTGCATCTCCTGCCAGGTTGGCTGTGCCATGAACTGCAGTTTCTGTCTCACTGCAACCATGGGATTTACCCGTAACCTGAGCCCTGCGGAGATCGTCAATCAGGTCTGCGCTGTCTCGGACTTCCTGCGTAATGAGCCCAAAAGTCAGTTGATCGGTCCTGATCGAGTGACCAATCTGGTTTTCATGGGCATGGGAGAACCCTTGAATAATCTGGAAAATGTGATCAAATCCATTTCCATTCTCACCGAGCAACGGGGGCTTGATCTCACCAGCCGGCGAATCACCGTCTCTACCTGTGGCATAGCTCCCAAGATGCATCTGCTTGGCGAAGCCACCGACGTCAACCTTGCCATATCTCTTCATGCAGTTGACGACGAGACACGCAGCCGTATTATGCCGGTTAACCAGCGCTATCCCCTGGCAGAACTGTTACAGGCCTGCCGCGATTTTCCCATGCCCCGTCGAAAGCGAATTATGTTTGAGTATATCCTGCTGGCGGGTATCAATGATTCCGACGAAGATGCTCATAAACTTGCCCGGATCCTGCGTGGCATTCCCTGTAAGATCAACCTGCTGCAATATAACGAATCACCAGGGATTCCCTTCAAGAGTCCCAGCAGAAATCGGATATATGCCTTTCAGAAGATTGTGCGTGACGCTGGATATTCTGTTTTCATCAGATCCAGTCGAGGGTCAGATATCTCGGCCGCTTGCGGACAGCTGGCCAAAGACAAAAAGAGCTAAGGGCTCATCAGCACCTCATCTCCGCGTTCGGTGAACGATTTTAAAAAGGGAGGAGCGACATGCCGGAACTGGAAGAATGCTCAGGATACCACTATCTGAGAGAAACTGCCTATGAACGGGCAACTATAAAAACTATCCAACGCCCTGCCATTGCCCAGGTCTCCACTTTTAAAAAATATCCAAAGGCAGAAAAGGTGGAACTGCCGCGCAACTGGCAGCTGAACGAGGCCCGTATTACTCCCCTGCTGCAAAACAGACGGTCGCTCAGGCGCTATCTGATGGAGCCGATGAAACTTGAAGAGCTGGCATTCACCCTCTGGGCCAGTCAGGGGGTTACAGCCCAATCAGGAAGCTATTCATTCCGAACTGCCCCATCCGGCGGCGCCCTCTATCCGGTTGAAACCTATCTCAGCGCAAACTTTGTGCAAGACCTGGATCCCGGTCTTTACCATTTTGATGTAGAAAATTTCAGCCTGGACAGGCTGAACAAGGAAGACAGTGGTGAGGCCGTTGCCGCAGCGTGTCTCAATCAGAAGTTCATGGGCCAGGCTGCAGTCAGCTTTCTCTGGTCTGCAGTATTCAGACGCTGCATGACAAAATATGGGAATCGGGGGATACGCTATGTCCTGCTTGATGCAGGCCATATCTGTCAGAACATTCTGCTGGCAGCAGAGGCAATAGGCTGCGGGGGCTGCCCGGTGGCCGCCTTTTACGACGATGAGGTCAACGATTTGCTCCAGCTTGACCCTGCCGAAGAATCCATACTTTACGCCGCTGCAGTGGGGAAAAAGCCTGGCTCACTGGCTGCTCAGTGCAGCCTGTGAGCGCGCACTGGTATTTCTCAACCATTGCCTGCTATTTCAACTGATCTCCGAAGCGTTCTTCCGGATCCTTGTAGTAGCGATGACTTGGTTCTATCTCGGTTGTGGGATTATTGAAGAAGCTATTGATAGCGCGTGGAATATCAGCCACCGATTTTCCGGTAATTAAAGAGTAGGCAAATCCTAATCCGGCAACAACGACAAGCAGGATGATTCCTTTTTTGAGCTGACCACGCAGTGTTTCACTGCACAGAGCAAGGAGGGTGACGAGCACTAGCAACCCAAGTCCGATATACAGTTTATATTCAAGTATTAAGTCAACAATCTCCCCCATCTTCTTGTCTCCTCGTTACAATTCGTCATCCCAGTCAGAGAGTACCGACCTTGGCAGTGAATCAAGGTCAATTTTTTTCGCCTCTTCAATACCGGCATGCAAGGCTTCGGAATTCATCTGTTCCGTTCCCCTTGGGACACGAGAAAGAAGTGCCTGCTCAAGGCTGCTTAAAGAGACCTGGCCACAGAGATAGCCGACTGCTCCCAGGGCCACCATGTTGGCAACAATCTCCTTTCCGATAGCTTCCCGGGCAATCTGGGTAAAGGGGATGGAGACGGCACGGCTTGTAGGCAACTGCTGCACCAGGCCGCTGTCCACCACCAGCAGCCCTTCAGGTTTGATGTCAAAAAAATAGGCATCGCAGGCCGTTTGAGTCATGGCCAGGAGCAGGTCCACACTAAGCGCTTTGGGATAGTCAATGGGAGAACTCGAAATAACGACTTCCGCCTTGCTCTTCCCTCCCCTGGCTTCAGGGCCATAGCTCTGGGTCTGACAGACATATTTGTTGTCAAAGGAACCCACGGCGTCGGCTATCACAACGGCTGCAGTGATGATGCCCTGACCTCCTGAGCCGCTGAATCTGATTTCATACCGTTCATCACTCATAACGTTTGACCCTGTTTTTCTCTTTCTCTTTAGCGATCTTTTCGGCATTCCTCCTGGCCTCGACTATCACCCGTTGATACTCTTGCGTAGAGATCGGTTTTTCTACATCGGCGAGGACACCAATGGTGAACTTCCCCTCCAGCTCTTCAGGACTCATCTTTTCTGCCTTACCAACAGTGACCGCATTTTCCTTGTAACTGTTTATCATCTCAACGGCCCCGCCGAGTTTATTCCTTCGGCCATGTTGGACGTGACAGTTGGAGATAACCTCCACCACAGAAAAGCCCCTTTTCTGGATTGCCTTTTTTATCATCTGCTCCAGATGGGACGCATGATAGACGGTTCCCCTGGCAACAAAAGACCCCCCGGCGGTAACCGCAAGCTCGGCAATAGAAAAGGCGTGTTCCACATGCCCGTAGACTGAGGTGGTGGATATGGACCCAAATGGAGTGGTTGGCGAATACTGGCCTCCAGTCATTCCATAGGTGGAGTTGTTGATAATAATGGCAGTCAAATCAAGGTTCCGCCTGGCAGCATGGATAAAATGGTTACCGCCTATTGCCGTGGCGTCCCCATCACCCATTACCGTAATCACGGTGAGTTCCGGCTTTGCAAGTTTGACACCGGTGGCAAAGGTGAGTGCCCGGCCATGGGTTGTATGAAGAGTGTTAAAGTCAACATAAGTCGGCATCCTTCCGGAACAGCCTACACCAGAGGCAAGAACCACCTCATCTTTATCGATTTCCAGAGAATGTACTGCCCTGAGCAGTGCACCCATGACAATGCCGTTACCGCATCCGGGGCACCAGACATGGGGGAATTTTTTATCGTGACGCAGATACTCCTGGCGGATAATTTCAGCGCGTTCCAGCATGGCAACTCTCCTTGCACTATTCCGATAAAAAAGAAATCAGACAGTAATTAAGTGTTTCAGAATTTCTTCCGGGCTGATCAGGTGGCCGTCGATCTTGTTATGCTTGACAATTCGACACCCCCCTTGATTCACCCGGCTGATCTCCCTGCTCATCTGTCCCATATTCATCTCCGGGACTATGGCTACGCGACATTGGCGCAGGTAGCTGTCAACACTCTTTCTGGGAAAGGGAAAGAGAGTCACAAGCTGTATCAGACCTGCCTTGACTCCTTGATTCCTGGCGTCACGTACAGCTCGCAGGGCTGACCTGGCCACAGAGCCGTAGGCAATGACGCAGATCTCAGCATCCTCCATATCGTGGGTCTTGATCACCTGAATTTCCTGAAAACCTTTGCTGACTTTTCTATGAATCCGCTGGATAAACTTCTCCACCTCTTTCCCGTCCTGGGTGGGATAGCCGTGGTCATCGTGGATCAAGCCGGTGACGTGATGACGGTAGCCGTCACCAAAGGCAGCCATGTCCGGGACACCGCGATTGTTGTCTGCGTATGGTTTATACCATTCCGGGGGCACATCAGGCGCGATCCTGTCAATAACCCGTATCTGATCTGCATCAGGCAGGGCAACGGCCTCCCGCGTATGGGCAACCACCTCATCGGAGAGGACAATCACAGGGACACGGTATTTCTCAGAAAGATTGAAGGCCTTAACGGTCACCGAGAAGCAATCGGAGACTGACGACACAGCAAGGACAATAATGGGGTGGTCTCCATGGGTACCCCATCTGGCCATCTGCACATCTCCTTGTGATGGACTGGTGGGCAATCCTGTACTTGGCCCGCCTCGCATGACATTGACGATGACGCAGGGCACTTCGGTAACACAGGCATAGCCCAGATTTTCCTGTATAAGAGAAAATCCCGGGCCACTGGTGGCGGTCATGGATTTAGTCCCTGCAAGAGAAGCACCGATAACAGCACCCATGGAGGCGATCTCATCTTCCATCTGAATAAATGTGCCGCCGAGTTCAGGGAGTTTTACTGAAAGCAATTCGCTGATCTCAGAAGCCGGAGTTATGGGATAGCCTGCAAAAAAACGACAGCCAGCCGCAAGGGCACCTGCAACCACGGCCTCGTTCCCCTGGAGAAGGATTCTTTTTTGTTGATCACTTGTGACCATTTGTATTCCTCCTCTCTGGATGCCTGTTTTTTATGGTGATGGCAAAATCAGGACAATGAATTTCACAAAAACGGCAGCCAACGCAGCTATCCATATCTTTGATATAGGGGCGCCCTCTTTCATCTTTGAGGATAATTTTTTTTGCACAGAGGGCTGAACAGAGTCCGCAGGACTTGCACCAGTCGAGAAAAAATTTAACCGTATACAGTTTCGTTTATTTCTTTTTTGTTTTAGCTGCAGGACCTGGAGTTTCTTCCTTAGCAGCTTTTTGTTTTGTGCTTTTGGCCATAAGAGTCTCCGGAAGTTATCCGATGTGATCTATTCCGGGCATGGACGAAGAAAGAGTTTCGTTGTCTTTTCTTTCTGTTAACCGCCTATGATCCGATCATCTATTTTTGTTATAGTTGAGCCTGAAATGGTGTCAAGAAGATTAGCGATTTCCTTTGAAAAAGATTCTTATTTTCTCTGGTCCATTTCTGCTTATCCAGAGTCTTCTTTCCTCAACACACCAGTATCACTTGCCTTAGCCGATCAAATATGGTAGCTTTTTAAGCTTTGAAAATCCAATCGAGGCATCGACAGTTTCATCAGACCGATCCACCTCTTTTTTCAGGGTTTTCCTCTATAGAGACATTCCAAGAGAAGCACCATTTTTACACCCTTTGAAATTTTTACCAGAAAGGAGTTGCCTTGAAAAAGAAAATACTTATCGCCAATCGTGGGGAGATTGCCATTCGCCTCATCAGGGCCATACAGGAACTAAATTATGAAGCAGTGGCTGTTTACGAGACTCCGGACAAGGAATCCCGTCATATCCGCATTGCCAACGAGGCCATCTGGTTGGGTAATGGCCCCCGGTGCGACTACCTTGATATTTCCAAAATTATCAAGGCTGCAAAAAAGTCAGGTGCCAGTGCAATCCACCCAGGATACGGCTTCCTTGCAGAAAATCCAGATTTTTCCAAGGCCTGTGAGGATGAGGGAATCATTTTTATTGGACCCTCTTCCGAGGTGATCACCAACCTCGGCAACAAGGTCATTGCCAGAAAAATCATGGCCGAGGCCGGCATCCCCATGGTTCCAGGATCTGACAATCTTGCCCAGGGAGATGAGGGTGTAGAAACGGCAATCGCCTTTGCTGCTGAATTCAAATACCCTATCATGCTGAAAGCGACCTGTGGCGGCGGTGGTCGTGGTATCAGGTTGGTCGAGTCCGACGATCAGATGCGGGAGGAGATTCCCATTGCCAGGGCCGAGGCCAAGGCCGCCTTTAATGATGACAGGGTTTACCTGGAAAAAGTCGTCATTGAACCGAAGCATGTCGAGGTCCAGGTCATGGCCGACAGGGAGGGCAAGACAGTCCACCTTGGAACCCGTGACTGCTCTATCCAGCGCAGAAATCAGAAGCTGATCGAGATCGCTCCGTCCATGATTAGTGACAAAGCTCTTTTGGACACCATATGCGACACTGCCGTGAAAGCAGCGAAGGCAGCGAACTACTTTAACGCCGGTACTGTTGAGTTTTTGATCGACAAAGATTTCAACTACTACTTCATGGAGATCAACACCAGGGTCCAGGTTGAGCATACCGTGACCGAGATGATCACCGGTATCGATATCGTCCGTACCCAGATTAAACTGGCAATGGGTAAATTGCTGGCCTTTAATCAGGAAGACATCCAGATGCGTGGACATGCTATTGAAATGCGTATCAATGCCGAAGACCCCAAAGCAGATTTCATGCCTGAAGGTGGGAAAACCGTTTCCGTCTATCGGTCCCCTGGCGGCTATGGCGTTCGCCTTGATGGCTTCGTCTACCAGGGGTACACCATTCCTCAAGTTTACGATTCGCTGCTGGTGAAGATGACGGTGCATGGATTTTCCTGGAATGAAACCGTTGACCGCCTGCGACGCTGTCTGACAAATTTTGTTATCGCAGGGCCGAAGACCACCATTCCCTTTTATCTCAACATTGCCCAGGATGCTGATTTTATAGGCGGGAATTTTGACACCTCTTATCTGGATAAACATCCTGAGCTGTTCGATTATGAAGAGAATGCCAATGAGGCAAGTAAACTTTCCAACCTGATTGCAGAGATCCATCATCGCGGACTTAATCCCTATGCCGCTTGAGCAGTATGAGCAGAGCCAACTGATAATTTCCGCTGCCATGGCACGTTGAACAGGCAGCCACAGATAGAGAAGGAATGATTATGGAACGAATTGTACAAGGAACAACTCCTGCTGAGGTTGTAACCAAGCTGCAGCAGGCAGATGGGTACTATATCACCAACACGGCCCGTGACCTCTCCCAGTCAGACTACAAAAACAGGATACTCCTGCACACCGATGTGATGGCTGCCGATGCCAGGGAGCGCGCGGGATATTTTTCACTGGAAATCACAGGCGGAGCTTCAGTTCATGTGGATATCCTGCGAAAACAGGTCGACCCGTTCCTGAAACTGGAGATCCTTCGCGAGAAGATGCCCAACACCATGTTTCAGACCCTGTGCCGCGGGGTGAATCTCTTCGGTTACCGCCCTTATCCGCAGAATGTCATCCGCTTTACGGTGAAGGAATTTGCCAAGTATGTTGATGTCTGGCGTACCTTTGACTTCATGAACTATGTGCCCAATATGCAGGCAGTTTTTGAAGAAGTTGCCAAGGCAGGAAAAATCAATGAGCCCTGTATCTGCTTTTCCACAGGGCCTGAACACACCAATGAGTACTACCTGAAGAAAGTCCGTGAACTCCTGGATGTCACGGGGGAAGATGTCATCCTCTGTATCAAAAATCATGGAGGCCTCGGCACACCGCAGCGCATCGGTCAACTTGTTGATACCATTCGCCAGAAGCACCCGGACCTGCCCATCCACTACCATGGCCACAACACCGACGGCAATGACATTGGCAGGATAGTTGCGGCTGTGCAAAACGGTGCCAATATTGTCGATGCCGCGGACCATTCATTTACCGGATTCTATGGACCGCCTCCCATCCTGACGGTCATTCAGACCCTGAAAGACCTAGGTCATACTGCCATCGGTATTGACGAGGATGCTGTGATTGAGTCCTCTGATGTTATCAGTGACGAGAGGCAATACTATGCAGATTTCGAATCACAGATCAAAGGTTTTCAGCCCACTGTCCAGATCCACAAACTCCCTGGAGGAGCCATGGGCTCCAGTCTGGAGCAGGCAGTAAAAGGCGGCTTTCTCGACCAGATGCCTGCCATCCTCCACAAAGAACTTCCCCGTGTGCAGAAGGAGCTCGGCAACTACTGGTCAGTGACGCCAGGTTCCCAGATCCTGTGGACCACTGCCGTATCCAATGTGCAGGGAGGAGAACGCTACGGGAATCCCTCAGGAGACCTTCGCAACCTCCTGCTTGGCAAATACGGGCCCTTCCCCTTTTATGAGCCTGACGAGTGGATTTATGAAAAGGTCCTTGGTGAAGACTGGAAAACAGTCTTGAAAGAGGAAGGCGGTGTTGAAGATATCAGTGACATGGATATAGCCAAGGAAAAAGAGATCCTTAGCGATAGAATCGGGGAAGAGCCCACGGACAAACAGCTGGTCCTCTACCTGCAGCACCCCAATGATGCCGTAGAGTTCTTCAAGTTCGAAGCAAAATTCGGGCAGGTGCACGTGCTTCCGCCCTCTATCTTTCTCCATCAGGGCGGCTTCGAGCCAGGTGAAACACTCAACTTTACCGACCATACCGGGAAAGAGCACATGGTTGAGGTTGGCCCTTCTATCGTTGCAGAAGATGGAGCCACCAGTGTCTATCTCAACGTTGATCACCACCAGCGTGTCTACTCCTTTGAGCCTGACCTTGCCGAAGGGGCAGTTGCCGCTGCAGCAGTTATGTCCAAAGAGGAAATCATGGATCTGGCCAAGGCCGGAGACATGCGGGCACCCTTTGCAGGAAATATCTGCGAAGTCAGTGTGGAAGAGGGACAACAGGTAGCCAAAGGCGACAAACTGGCGGTTATGGAGGCCATGAAAATGCAGACCCCCATCAGCTGTGAGATCGACGGCATAGTGACCTCGGTTTCAGCCAAGGTTGGAGATGCCGTGAAGCCTGGCGACAAGATCTTAAAAGTGGATATTGACGAATAATTCAATTTCCGGCAGCATGTGCAAAGGCCTTTTCGTATGCAGTGGCATTATGAAAGGGCCTTTCTTCTTTCTGTGTAGTGGGACGTAAAAAGAAAAAGGGAAGTAAAGATTTCTCTTCACTTCCCTTTTTTATTACTGGAGCCGACAAGCGGGATCGAACCGCTGGCCTACGCTTTACGAGAGCGTCGCTCTACCAACTGAGCTATGTCGGCCCTGG
>DAOVAI010000173.1 GCA_030671085.1 Pseudomonadota bacterium
AATTGGTTTTTTTGGTTTTTTTTTTTTCCCCTTGGTTCACCCGGTGCGGGCGGGGGCTTCTTGGTTGGGGCCCGCGCCCCCCCCCACCCCCCCCGGCGAGTGGCAAAAAGTTTTTTTTTGGGGGGGGGATGTATCTTTAAACGGTTAGACCGCCTGTTTGGCCACGTTCTTCAAGGTGCTCAACGAGATGATAACTCCTGATCACTACGCATTTAGCTCCTGCGATTCATGCAAGCGCCAGGATGGCCCTTCGATGTTGATAATAATGGAATGATGCACCATTCGGTCAACAATAGCAGTGGTGATGACAGGGTCTCCGAGGTAGTCACCAAGCTGCTTGAAATCAATATTCGTGGTCAGTATCGTTGTCTTTTTACAGTATCTGCCATCAATGACCTTGTGGAACAGGTTGGCGTTATACGCATCCTGCTGTTCAAGACGATCAAACCCACTTCATCGATCAACAGAATATCAGGGGAGAGGTATCTCTTGAGCTTCTTTTCCAGCGTGTCATCGGCAAGACTTGCCAATAGCTCTCTGAGCATATCCGCTGCAGTTGTATAACGACAACTATATGTTTTCATGCAACCGATGAGCAAAATGGCCTTGGCAATATGGCTTTTGCCGGTTCCAGAGTTGCCGGCAAGAATGAGTCCCTGTTTACGTTTCACGAAATCAAGACCCGCAATCTCCATAATTCGTGCCTTGTTCAACCCCTTCTGAAACGCAAAATCAAAATCGGCAAGCAGTTTCCTTTCCGGCAGTTTTGACTGTTTAATACGCCGTTCGATTCTTCTTTGGATTAATGCATCAGCTTCCTGTGTAAACAGTCTCTCCAGCAATTCCGTGACCGGTGTCGACTCTTGTGCGGCCCTGGCCAGTTCATCATCAAGTATATCTGCTATTGTTTTCATTTTCAGGATGCTCAGGCTCTTCCTGATTTGTTCCAATTGATCGCTGGCCATCTTTCTTTATTCCTCCCAGTAATGAATCATATTCAGCCAATGGCCGTTGCCTGATTTCCGGCAAGGCGTTACGTAACTCCTCTGCCGCCTTTTCATTCCTCATTGCCTCCAGAGTGCGAGGGGATGACCTTGCCAACAGAATCCGCTCGATAGCTTTGCAGTCATAGGCATGATAACGACAGGCATGAGCCATGGCCTTATCTATATCGTCAGGGTGATATTTCTCTTTTTGTCGTAGAATATACCGGGCATGGAAACCGCAATTTTTAGGATGTTGCTGCTTCAACCCGTCCAGAAAATCACGACTATGATCCCCCATGGCAAGGAACTGATCCTGTACCGGTTCCAAACTGTAACGTATCTTACGGCTGCTATGAATCCCACTTGGGTCAAGCTTTGTCACGAATCCGGCTGGTAGGCGTTGGTGGTGAACCAGCAAGGCCAGTTCTGCCGAATAGATTATGACTTCATGCTCAGTCGCCTTCAAGGTCAGGATATCGGCTACGTATTCATAGGGTACAGGGTAACGGTTGGTCTCAAACTCGATATAGCCCTCAAGATCGCAGACTCGTAAGTATACCTCGGCACAATCATAGGGATGACAAGGCAGGGGTTGCAGTGCCTCCTGCTCCTGTTCCAGGAACAGTTCCAGGGGTGGCCTGCCGGTAGTGTCATGGACATGCAGATCTGATTTCTCCCGCAGCCACCACCTGGCGCAGGATTTTAGATCTTCAAGATCCTTGAATTTACGACCTGCCAGCAGGTTATTTTCAACATATTGAAATGGTCTCTCTACTTTGCCTTTAGTTTGCGGCCGCCCTCGCTGACAGGCTATAGGTCGACAGTGGTAATGGGTGATAAAGGCGGAGTAAGATGGGTTGAAGACAGGTTGCCCCGCTTCCCAGCGAAGGACAACAGTCTTTTCACTGTCATACAGGCAATGCTGAGGAACTCCGCCAAAGTGATTGAAGGCATCCTGGTGCCGCCGAATCAGGGTGTAAAAATCCCTGCGGGGTGTAAAATCAATATACTGCCGCCTGGAAAAACCAAGGATATAGGAAAAGCAGTTAACCAGGATTTTTTCTGAATGGGTGAAGTTGATCGTGTATGGACTCCAGTCCATCTGGCCCTGGAGGCCGGGTTCAGTCTCAAAGCGGACAATCGGAGTTTTTTCGGGTGAAGGGCGAAGGATACGCAACCGTTCTCGGAGGATACTGATACCACCATCATAACCACTGTCCTGCAGCTTTTCAAAAACACGTTGTCCGGTAAGCCCGGGGTACTCCTCAAGGATCTCCTTGATTTGAGCTGCAAAGGGATCCAGCTTGCTGGCCCGGGCAGTGGTTTTTTTCTCTTTAGCCCGGACAATATCATGACCATGCTCCCGTTGATCTGCATACTTACGCAAAATTCTGCGAACGGTATTGCGACTGATAGAAAAATGTTTGGCCAGTCCCCGGATGCTCCAGCCCTCACTATGCAGAGCCACCAGGTGATGTTCCAACTCTTCCCGGTTACGGATAATGAGAGTCATGGATTTTCCGAGTTAATGGCGGACTCCAACTCATCGCGCACCTGATCCAGACTGGTTATGGCCCGTTTGCAACAAGTGATGAGTAGCAGTTCCTCCTTTTCCGTAAACTGGCCCAGCACCGTAGAACCGATAGCACACGCCACGCCAAGACAATGACGTTCCATGGTCACCAGCTTACGTTGCAGTTCGTTGACACGGGTATCAAATTTCTTGTCCTGGACGATGCCTTCCTGAGCTTCGGAGCGAAGAAGCTCCCAGGGGGTAGCCAGAATAGACGCATGCTCATGCTGGGGTCTCATCAGTAAGGCCGCGGCGATCTTTCTTGTTTCCCGGCAGGTTAAATGATGTTTATGGATTGTCTCAAGCAGTGATTCCTGGTTGCCACGTGGCAACCGGGCCAGATCCCTTCCCATGCTCACTGGTATTAATCCCAGCTTGATACTGTTTTTTGCCTCATCGCATAATCGTTCGATGAGGGCAATCCTCCTGTTGACCCAGCTTTTATGACGGCCAAGAAGGGTGGCTATCTCCACCTGGGACAATTTATCCTCATAGCACAGAGAATGCAGCACCAGCGCTTCTTCCATGCTGCTGATGGTTTTGCCAACCCAGTTCAGCTGCATGATGACCGCCTTACCTGCACGTTCGTTTAATTCCAGGATAAGGGAGCGAAGGTGGGTGTAGGACAAGGCCCTGCCACCACGCAGTCGTTTAAAGCCATCGAGCAGTTCATAATCATTTGCACCGGTTCTGGTGACTACCACCGGAGTTAACTGTCCATATTTTTCCAACGAGTGCACCATGGCCTTGTCTGCCTTGGGATTGATTATCCGCAGGTTGCCATACTGTTCACTGAACTGATCAATGGAAATATCTGTCGTTTCTTGTGTTGTCTCTGTCATCCTTGCCCTCCCCTTATGGATGAACAATGATAACTCAGGGAGGTCTCAGCTGACTATCACTTCTTGAATAGCCACCTTGGGGTAATCGTTTCACTTCTCTCAAAATATCAGCACGTTGTACTCGTATCACCTCTTGAACTGACCTCAAGAGTACTTGTGAGAGATATTCTGCAATTACAAGCTGTTGGATGCTTATCACTTCTTGAATCACTTCTTGAGGTAGTTTTGGAAAAATGGTGGATTTTTGCAATTGAGGAGGTGGTTTTATATTGGCAACTTCCTGATCTTGAACGGCCTGAAGTTTTTTACTCAGATAAGTGGCCTGAAAAGTGGCACGGTGCTGTCGGTTCCATTGGGCGCTTTTTTTTGCGTGCCATTTTTTTTGACATTCTTTGGAGCCGCAAGTTTTTTGTCGGTCACCAAGACGCGGATGTGGCGCAAACCATTTTTTGCAAATTCTACAGGGACGCTTTTTGAGATACGTATTATTTGCCATGATGTCCTCCTGAATCACTCAGGAAAACAATGGCACGTAAGAAAAGAAAAGGAATTAAAATGGGGTGGGTCTCTAAACCGGTGCCTGCAAATTAGTAATCACCGGTCAGGTGGGTCAGTTATTCACCGCTAGGTGGGTCTATTCTTGGCCGGTGGTAACAACATCTCCTTACTTTTCCTCATTCACCCTTTCACGCAAGTCCTTCCCCACCTTGAAGAAAGGTAACTTCTTGGGCTTTACTTTGACCTTCTCTCCTGAGCTAGGATTCCTGCCCTCATAGGCCTCATATTCTTTAACAGAGAAGCTGCCAAATCCACGGATTTCTATACTCTTTCCTTGCGCTAACACATCTGTCATCGTTTCCAGGATAGTATTAACAATAGAAGCAGCCTCTTTGGTAGGAAGGTTCTTTTTCTCAGCCAGTGTTGCGATTAACTCTGATTTATTCATGTTGTTCCTTTTACTTATCTAATCCTGGTTTTTTAGCTCCCTTCTGCCTCACGACCTTTTTTTATTCTATGCGTTCATCACACAGATAGTCAAATATTTACTTGTTTTGTTTATGGAAATTGGCATAAGAGGAAGAGTCTGGCTCATTCGCCCAACTGGATATTATGATGTTGGCTGATAATAATAGTAAAACTCATTTCGCACTTGACAGGTAAATCAAGAGAAAATCC
>DAOVAI010000116.1 GCA_030671085.1 Pseudomonadota bacterium
TCGACCAGTCAATGAAGAGTTGAAAAGGGCGAGAGTGTTAGCGGCCCTGGGCTGCGTGGATGCAGTGGTGCTCTTTGGAGAAGACACCCCGCTCAACCTGATAAACAGACTGGCCCCTGATGTTCTGGTCAAAGGGGCAGACTGGGAAGAACAGGAGATCGTTGGCGCAGCAGAAGTCAAGGCGGGCGGCGGTCGTGTGGAGCGGATTCCCTTTACCAGCCAGACGTCCACTACTGGAATCATTGACCAGATTAAGTCCGGCAGCTGAAGGACCATCTCCCAGCTACCGGGCATCCATTGGGCCAGCTGTACGTTATTCAGTCTCTTTGTCAGGTTTTGCTTCAGTTTCCGGCGGAGCCACTAAGCCGAATCCCATGCGTACCTTCTGATCGATCTCTTCACACATTTCCGGATGATCCTTGAGGAATTTTTTGGCATTTTCACGGCCCTGCCCGATTCGTTCGTCAAGATACGAGTACCATGAACCACTTTTGTCCACGATGTCCTGCTCTACTGCGAGATCCAGCAGGTCCCCTTCTTTGGAAATACCTTCCCCGTAAACAATATCAAATTCCGCTGTTTTAAATGGCGGCGCAACCTTGTTTTTGACCACCTTGACTCTGGTCCTGTTGCCGATAATCTCTTGACCGTCCTTAAGGGCGGCAATTCTGCGGATATCGAGGCGCAGGGTGGAGTAGAATTTAAGGGCATTACCGCCGGTGGTGGTCTCGGGATTACCGAACATGACTCCGATCTTCATCCTGATCTGGTTGATGAAAATCAGTATGGTGTTACTCCGATTCAGGACTCCGGTAAATTTGCGCATGGCCTGGGACATCAGGCGGGCCTGCAGTCCCATATGGGAATCTCCCACATTGCCGTCTATCTCAGCCTTGGGAGTCAAGGCCGCCACAGAGTCGATGACAATGACATCCACTCCGCCCGAGCGAATAAGAATTTCTGCGATTTCAAGGGCCTGTTCACCAAAATCGGGTTGGGAGACAAGGAGGTTGTCGACGTCCACTCCCAGCCGTTTGGCATACGAGGTGTCCAGGGCATGCTCGGCATCGATAAAGGCGGCGGTTCCTCCGCTTTTCTGGGCTTCGGCCACCACATGCAGGGCAAGGGTGGTTTTTCCGGAAGATTCGGGGCCATATATCTCCGCCATCCTCCCCTTGGGGAACCCGCCAACTCCCAGGGCAATATCCAGGCTCAGGGCACCGCTCGAAATAACCGGAAGTTTTTCCGCCGTCTGGGTGCCGAGGCGCATGATGGAACCCTTGCCGAACTGTCTTTGGATCTGGCTGATGGCATTGTCCACACTGCCTGCCTTATCTTTTGCTGCTGCCATATCTGTGCTCCTTTATTGATGTTGGATGATAGTAGTATTGGTTGTTAGGCTATATGTCTGCATGAGAAGCGGAACAGAATCTCTTGTCGGGAGCGATTGAGTAGAAACAGCTTCTTCCGGCCAATATGTTCTCTTAAAGAGAGGTTCTGCACGTCGCCTTTGTTTTTTGTGCGAACTGATTGAATTTGCAATGTTATTTGGTGCGCAATTTACCTTAGTAGATATCTGCGTAGAAGATCAAGTGCTGTTTGAGCTGTCAAACGCTGAATTTCATATCGAGTGCCGGAAAAGAGAAAACGGTGTACCCGGACTTCTCTGTCAGCGGCCATTGCAAGAAAAACCGTTCCCACCGGTTTTTCCTTGCTTCCTCCGTCAGGACCTGCGATTCCGGTGACGGAAAGCGAAATGTCTGCTCCACTCCTTTGCCGCATCCCTGCTGCCATGGCCTCAGCCACTTCCGGACTCACTGCCCCGTACTTCTGGAGGAGTGTATCGTTTACTCCGAGAAAAGCAGTTTTCATACTGTTGGCATAGGAGGTGATTCCCCCCAGGTAATAGGATGAACTGCCTGCAACCGAGGTCAGGAGATGACTGATCAATCCGCCGGTGCAGGATTCGGCAACGGAGAGCTGTTTTTTGTTCTGCAGCAGCAGGGCTCCGACCACTGATTCCAGAGTCTCCTGGTCCCTTCCATAGATGGACAGGCCCAGTTTCTCCTCAACACGGCCGCAGGTTGCAGCAAAAATCTTCTGTACTGAGTCAGTGTTCCTGCCGCGCACAGTGAGGCTGAGATGGACATCAGGAAAGACAGGATAGTAACCGATTTCTACTCTATTCCCAAGGGTGAGGTCTTCCACTTCCTGGTTGATCGCCGTCTCGCTTTTGCCAAAGATCTTATACACCCGCTGCACACTGGCAAGTTGCCGGTCTTTATACCAGGTGCTGAGGCGGGGAAGTACCTGATCCACCAGCAGGGTCTGCATCTGGTGGGGGATGCCGGGAAGGAAAAAGATGGGTTTATTGTCATGGATGAGCTGAAATCCGGCCATGTTGGACTCAGGATTTAGCATTTCCGCTCCCTGCGGCAGCCAGGCAAGTTTCTCCAGAGAATTTACCGGCGGCTCTGCATAGGAATTCAGGTGTTCCCTGATCTGATAGAGGAGTTCCAGGTTGGGCATGGTGGGCCGGTTCAGGGCCTCGGATACTGCCTCGGCAGTGAGGTCATCATCGGTGGGGCCCAGCCCGCCAGTGACCAGGACAAAGTCTACCCGGCCCAGTGCCCGTATCAATGCTTCACCGATGAGCGACGGGGTGTCGCCAATGGTGTGCATGGCATAGATGTCAAAGCCCGCCTTAAAGAGGTGATGGGCGGCAAACCCACTGGTGGTATTGACAATCCTCCCAGAGGTGAGTTCGTTTCCTATGGCAATAATCTCTCCCAGCATGATTACACACACCTTCCTTTAACAGTGGTGCCATCTAACTGTTCCAGCTGTACGAGGATGATTTTGCCCATCAGCTTGTTGTCACCGGGAAAGGTGACAGGGATGTAATTGTCGGTGAATCCGGTGAGCATGTCCTCTTTATTGCGTTTGTGCTCCACCAGTACCGGCCGCCTGGTTCCCAGGTGACGCTTGTGAAAGATTGCTTTTTTCTTATCTGCGAGCGCTCGCAGCTCAGCCACCCGCTCTTCACGCACAGCCTTGGGGACTTGATCCTTGAAGGTGGCAGCCAGCGTGCCTGGACGACTGGAGTAGGGGAAGACATGAAAGTAGGTGGCGTCAAGCTCTTCGAGCAGTTTTCTGCTGTTGGCAAACTCCTCCTCTCCTTCTCCTGGAAATCCTGCCAGGATATCAATACCAAAGGCGGCATCCGGGAAGGTGGCCCTGCATTTTTCCACCACCCTGCGAAAGGTTTCCCGGTCATAGCCGCGATTCATACGACTGAGGATGGTGTCGTCTCCGCTCTGCAGCGGGATGTGGAAATGGGGCATGAAGTTTTGGCAGCTGCTCATGGCCTTGAGCAGCTTGTCAGATATTTCCTGGGGTTCAATGGAGCTCAGTCGAAAACGGATATCAGGCTGGGCCTCGCACAGGGCCAGCATCAGGTCTGTGATGTCGCTCTTTTTTTCCAGGTCACGGCCATACATTCCCACATGGATGCCGGTGACCACAATCTCTCTGTGCCCAGCCTTTGCAAAACGTGCGGCCTGGGCCAGGATCTCTGACAGCTTCAGGCTGCGACTGGGGCCCCGGGTATAGGGGACGATACAATAGGTACAGAAGTTGTTGCAGCCATCCTGGACGCGAAGGTAGGCGCGGGTTCGGTTGCCGAATCGCTGCATGGGCAAGCGACAGATCTCCTTTTTTTTCAGGATCCGTCCCATGAGCATGGTCAGGTCGCAGGGACTCTCTTTCAGTGCTGCTTCCACTAGCAAATGTTTGTTGCCATTGCCCACGATACAGACCGGGGCCTCCACCATTTCCGCCAGCTCATTGGCAGCCATCTGGGCATAACAGCCGGTGATGACGATTTTTGCATCCGGGTGGCGGCGTATGAGCCTGCGCACCGTCTGCCGTGACTGGGCACCGGCCTTGGCCGTAACCGCACAGGTGTTGATCACCACGATATCGGCATCTTCCCCGGCCTTGGCCATACGACAGCCGGACTCCTCAAAGGAGCAGAGAAAGGCTGCTGACTCATACTGGTTGACCTTGCAGCCCAGAGTGTTGATGATAATTTTTTTCTTCACTGGATTTTCTTTTTTACTGGATCTCACCACTGCCCAGAACACGATCCTGGTCGTAGATTACGGCAAACTGGCCCGGGGTCACAGCCCTCTGTTTTTCGCCAAAGCTGATGCGGCAGCACCTCTTCGATATTTCCTTGATCCTGGCCTGCGCTCCCTGGTGGCCATAGCGGATGCGGATCAGGTAGTCACGATCAGGCAAGGGGTGCCTGTTACAATTCCAGCACACATCGTCTAGGTCAATGGTATCCCGGAAGAGGTCTTTGTTTTCACCCACAACAATACGATTGTGCAGGGCATCAATTTCAACAACGTATAGGGGAGAGGCGGCTGAGATTCCCAGCCCTCGACGCTGACCGATGGTGTAGTTGTATATACCGCTGTGGAACCCCAGGATGCGACCGTCTTGACTGACTATCTCTCCCTGCCCATCTTGGGCAGGCTTGCGCATCTCCAGAAAACGGCCCACCGATTGCGAGCCCAGAAAGCAGACATCCTGGCTCTCCCGGCCTCTGAAATCGGAAAATCCATGTGCTTCCACCATGGTGTAGACTGCTTCCTTGCTCATCTCTCCCAGGGGGAAGATCACCCTTGCCAGCTGTTTCTGACTCAACCTGGCAAGGAAGTAAGACTGATCCTTGTTTTCGTCTTTTCCCTGCTGCAGCAAGAGGCAGCCATCGTCGTCGATGATAGTTGCATAGTGGCCAGTGGCCACACGCTCCATGCCCTGGTCCAGGATGGCGTCCATGAACAGGCCGAATTTTATTTCGCGATTACAGATCATGCAGGGGTTGGGGGTGCGTCCATGCTCATAGGAGGTGGAAAAATAGTCCAGGACCTTGTCTTCAAACTGGGCACGGAGGTCAATGACCTGGAGGGGGATGCTGCATTGTCTGGCAATCTCCCTGACCCGTTCGAGTTGTTCGGCAAGATCGGGCTGGGCGAGCTGCATGAAAAAACCATGAACCTGATACTGTTTCTGCAGAAGCAGAGCGCAGGCAGTGGAGTCAACACCTCCGCTCATGGCTATGCCAATCTTTGTTTTTCCCACCTGGCCCCTTGATTTACAACGTAGCTTGCTGTATGGATTTTCTATTCGTATTTGCGTTTGTGAAAAGAAAAAAATAACAGTCTCGTAGAAACTGAAATTTATCGATGGTTAAGTAAAAAAACTTCATATGCGAGACGCGTAAATTTTCTATCATTTCATCGTACTAGGGTACGTTGAAATGATAGAAAATTTGCAGCAACGAAACAGATGGAGAGTTTTTACGACGCCATCAAAAAATAACAGTTCATACTATCCTACAATGAATAAAAAAGAAAGCAACAAAGCAGGTGTTCCTTGTCTGCCTGAGCTCCTTGCCCCTGCTGGGAATTTTGAGAAATTGGTCACCGCGATCCACTACGGGGCCGATGCCGTATATATGGGCGGAAAAGAGTTCAGTCTGCGAGCTAAAGCCGGAAATTTCACTCATCAGGCGATGACAGAGGCAGTGCAGTATGCCCATCAGCACGGAGTGAAGGTCTATGTGACCATTAATATCCTGGCCCATAATCGGGATTTTGCTGGGCTGGATAGCTATCTCCTGCAGCTGCAGGAGGCGGCAGTCGATGGTCTGATCATTGCCGATCCCGGGATTTTCCTGCGGGCCCGCAAATGCGTCCCGCATATCCCCATCCACCTCTCCACCCAGGCCAATGTGACCAATGCACAGGCTGCCCGTTTTTGGTTTGAGCAGGGCGCAGACCGCCTTAACCTGGCGCGGGAGTTGTCCATGGAGGAGATCAGAGAGGTCCGGGAGGTGACGGGTGGCGAGCTGGAGGTCTTTGTTCATGGCGCGCTCTGCATCTCCTATTCAGGCCGCTGCATGCTCTCCAACTATATGACCGGCAGAGATGCCAACCAGGGCAGCTGCGCCCATCCCTGTCGCTACAGTTATCGCCTGACCGAAGAAAAACGGCCAGGAGAGTATTTTCCTGTGGAAGAGGATGAACGGGGGACCTACATCTTTAACTCCAAAGATCTTTGCCTCCTGGAGAAACTCCCGGAACTAGTGGCCTATGGCGTGAATTCCCTGAAGATCGAAGGCCGGATGAAATCCATATTTTACGTGGGTGGGGTAACACGCATCTATCGGGCAGCACTTGATTATCTCAAAGACCTGCCTCCTCTGGCCTGGGAGAAGCCTGAAGAAATCAAACTGCCTCATATATTACTCGAGGAGATTAGCAAGACCGGGACGCGCGGAACAACAGAAAATTTTATCAGGCAGCGCCCCGGATCATCCGAAATGCTCTATACAAGTCCTCGGGCCAGGCAGAAGGTGGAACCGGTTGCCGTGATTCGTGAGGAGGGTGAGGTGCCTCTCGTGGAGATCAGGAATGTGCTGGAGAACGGGAATCAGGTCGAGTATATGCTGCCCGGGATTGATACTGTTCTGCTCACGGTTACTCGTATGGAAACAGAAAAAGGTGAGCAGATAGAGCGGGCCAATCCGGGAAACCGTGTCCTGCTTTTTACAGAACCTCCTTTGTTCCAGGGACAGGTGAACGGAATTTTACGGCGCACAGTGGTCGATTCAAGCTAGTGGATGGCTGAGCCTCTCCTTGGCAGGCTCAGTTTACTAACTGCAAGATGCCGTCGCTGATGAACTGTACTGCCAGGGCCTGCAAGGATCACCCTGAGTAGACGCCGCAGGATGTCATCACCGGTGCGCCCGATGAGAAGCTTGATCTTGTCGGAAAGGAGGAGGCAGCAGAAAGTGGCAATATAAATGACCAACACTGCAAGGATCAGGGCTGGGGCAGCTCCCGGCGCGCTTTTTCCGGAAAAGAGCAGGATGGTCAGGGTGAGACAGCCGGGACCGGCAATCAGAGGGATGGACATGGGGAAGACCGAGATATCCATGCGGTCTGCAGCCTCTTCATACTCGATCTTCTGGGTGATAAGCTGAAAGGCGGTGACAAAGAGCAGGATCCCGCCGGAAACCCGCAGGGACTCAATGGAGATACCGAGTTTTCCAAGGATCCCCTCTCCAAAAAAACCGAAGATCAGGACTATGGTGATGGAGATGAGGCAGGTTTTCATTGCCATCATCCGCCGAAAATTCTGATCCTCTCCTGCCATCAGGGCAGAGAAAATCAAGGCAGCACCGATGGGATCGATGATGACAAAGTAAGAAGTCAATCCATGCAGAAATATGCTGAGATCCATGAGCGGGGCGAGTGATTCGATTTCGTGAAACACAAAAATTTCAGATGATCAGAGAGATGGAGAGTTCTCAAAGTCTTCGCTTATCTGCTTAGTCCTCCTCTGTCGACCTAAACCAGAGTTCCGGGCGATCAAGAGGAGTTTCTTGGGGAAGAACAGGCTTGTCAACTGTCAGCTACTCTTCCTGTAGTCCCTTATTTTCTGGCTCCAGAGGGCAGGTCCTGTTTTGTGAACAGACTCGCCACGGCTGTCAACTGCGACCGTAACCGGCATGTCCTGGACCTCGAATTCATAGATTGCCTCCATACCCAGGTCTTCGAACGCTACCACCCTTGATTTTTTGATGGCCTTGGACACAAGGTAGGCGGCACCGCCTACGGCCATGAGGTAGACAGCATTGTGGCGCCGTATGCAATCGATGGCTGCATCGCCCCGTTCCGCTTTGCCGATCATGCCAATGAGACCGGTCTGGCTGAGCATCATCTCCGTGTACTTATCCATGCG
>DAOVAI010000117.1 GCA_030671085.1 Pseudomonadota bacterium
CCGAAGGTGAGGATAAACTTCAGACCATAGGCGGAGCTGTGGAGCTCGGGCGGACTGAGACGAGCAACCAGGGTGTTTTCCAAAGGCTGCATGCCAAGGAGGAAAAATGAGTGGATCATGGCAAAGAGGATCAGGGGAGTATTGATGGTCAAGGCCATGGCAATAACTGCCGGGATGGTGATGAGATGAAAGACCAGGTATCCCCTGCCAAGGTCATGGGACTCACCCACCCTGCCCCCGAAATATTGTCCCAGCATGCCGATCAGGTAGATGAGAGAAGTTATCATGGTAGCGAAGACGTTGGGAGAACCGACCTTTCCGAAAAAGGCGAGAAGGCTCTGATAAAGTTCCCTGTTCTGCAGTTCAAAATAGGCAGGCAGGGTCACGGAAGTCCCGCGATAAACAATCCCCCCAAGGGTCATTGCCAGGAGAAGGATAAGAAAGGGGGCAAGAGAACGTTTTGGGGGACTCGTATCCTTCCTGACCTGCAGACCTGTGTGACCGTTGCGGGCCAGGTAAAGTAAAAAAAGGCCGCTGAAATTCACAGCGCCCAGTACCAGGTAGACGGCTTCTGCTCCCCAGAAATAGTTCACGGTTCCGGCAAGAAGGGGTGCGGTGGCAAGACCGAGATTTCCAAACATTCCGTTATAGGCCATCCCCCGGCTGGTTTTTTCAAATTCCTTGGCTATCCAACCTAAGCCCGCAGGGTGATAGATCCCGGAAAAAAGACCGATCCCTGCAAGACAGAGACTGAGAGCGAATGGGTCTGACATGTTCCAGGCGGCAAGGACCCCGCAGACTCCAGCTCCAAGGTAAAAAATGGCCAACAGGGGACGAGCTCCGAAACGATCGGCAAGCAGTCCCCAGGGAAGCGCAGTCAGACAAAAAAGGAGATACATCGAGAAAGAAAGCGCCAGGGTCTGACCCATCTCCATTCCCAGTTTTCCGGAAAGAGGAAGAAGCACAGCCGGAAAGACCAGCATATTGAAGTGACTCATAAAGTGGCCGAAACAGGTCACTGTGAGGATGGAACGTTCGCGGGGAGACATGGGTTTTAGCTGATAGTGGAGAGTTGAGAGTTGAAAAAGACTGCAATCAGGAGCTTCTTTTCTCGGTTAGGAGCTTAAGCACTCGGTCCAAGATCAGATCGGCTGTCTCTTCTTTGCTGGTGAGCGGAAGTTCAGAAAAACCGTGCTGGTCCAGGAGGATTACCTGGTTGGTATCTGCCTCAAAACCGGTGTTTTCAGCGCTGATATCATTGATGGCGATGAGATCGAGATTTTTCTTGTTCAGTTTTTTCTCTCCGGCGTCGTGCAGATTTGAACTCTCAGCGGCAAAGCCGACCAGGAGATAGCCCTGTGCTTCCTTTTTTCGCCCGAGTTCCTGGAGGATATCCGAGGTCTGCTCAAGTTTGAGGACAAACTCGGCATCTTCTTTCTTCACCTTTTCTGGAGCCATGGTTTCCGGGCGAAAATCACTGACTGCGGCGGCCTTGATAATCACCGAAGCATCATTGCAGGTGTCTATGACCGCCTGATACATCTCTTCGGCAGTCTCCACATTAATCCGATTGACCCCATACGGAGTTGGCAGTGAGCTGGGACCGCTGACCAGGAGAACCTCAGCACCACGCCTTCTTGCCACCCGGGCCAGTTCAAAGCCCATTTTTCCGGATGATCTGTTGCTGAGGAATCGAGCAGGATCCAGGGCCTCCCGGGTGGGTCCGGCAGTGATCAGAATTTTCTCCCCTGCCAGGTCCTGATCGCAAAGGGCAGCGAGCAGTTGTTCACGCACATCCTCCCACTCCGGCAGGCGGCCTGGCCCCTCGGTCTTGCAGGCCATCATTCCGGATTCAGGCTCTATGATGCCATGGCCCAAATCCTTTATCACATCAATATTGCGCTGAGTCGCTGGATTCATGAGCATGCGACTGTTCATGGCTGGAGCTACCAAAACCTTGCAATCAGCGGCCAGGACTGTTGTGGTCAACAGATCTTCGGCCAGGCCGTATGCGATTTTAGCTATCGTGTTGGCAGTGGCAGGAGCAATGAGGACCAGATCCGCCTCCTCTCCTAACTGGATATGGGAAATAGCGTGGGACTCCTCTGCTGCAAACATATCGGTCATCACCTGACGGCCTGACAGGGCGGAAAAGGTGAGCGGAGTGACAAAACGACAAGCCGATTCGGTCATCACCACCGAGACCTCGGCACCCTCCTGGGCCAGTGTGCTGACCCAGCCAGCCACCTTGAATGCGGCGATGGACCCTGTGATTCCCAACACAATCTTTTTTCCGGCAAATGCACTGTGCATCATGAGTTCCCTTTTTGCTCTGCTTTTACGAAGTTGAAATTGAAGATGGTTACGTAAAAAAAAAGCATGCCCGGCTCAAAACCGGACATGCTTTTTTTATCTAATCATCTCAATGGGAATATTAGTCTCTACTGCCGCCGAAAAAACGCAGGAGCATGAGAAAGAGATTGATAAAATCCAGGTACAGGGCAAGGGCTCCCATGATGGCACCCTTTTTCACCATTTCTTCGCCCTGCTCCATGATGCCCTGCTCACCCATGGTCTTGATCTTCTGCACATCGTAGGCAGTCAGTCCGACAAAGACAAAGACACCGATGAGGGAGATAGCCCAATAGAGGGAAGAGCTCTTCAGGAAGATATTGACCACAGAGGCGATGATAATGCCGATCAACCCCATGAAGAGGAAAGAGCCCATACCTGAAAGGTCACGCTTGGTGACAAATCCATATACGGCCATGGCCCCGAACATCCCTGCGGTAATAAAAAACGTGGCGGCAATGGAAGACTGGGTATAGGCAAGAAAAATCATGGACAGAGTAAGTCCATTGAGGACTGCATAGCCCATAAAGAGACCGGTGGCTGTTCCTGCCTGAATCTTGTTGATGCGGGCAGAGAGAAAAAAGACCAGTCCCAGTTCAGCAAAGAGAAGGATCATGAAAAGAGGACTGGCGACCAGCTGCGCAGCCAGACCGCTGGAGGCGGTAAACCAGGCAACAACACCGGTTACTCCGAGCCCAATGGCCATCCAGTTAAAGACCTTTGCCAGGAAAATAGTCGAAGCATCCTGCCTGGCCTGGCTAAGGGTCATCTGATTACTTGCTTGATACATGTCAAAACTCCTATTCTTGGTTTACTCAACAGCGCAAATACGCTACATATCCAGACTAGGATAACCATTGTAGAACAGCTTGCAAGAAAAAGCGGACAGCAAAAGAGGAAAATTTCGTAAAAAACCAAAATCACCGATGGCTAAGTAAAAAACTTCATATGCGAGGCGCGCTTGTACCCGTTTTTTTTGGGTGTAAAACTTCTATCATCACGGCGTACTAGGGTACGTCGTGATGATAGAAGTTTTATAGCAACGAAGCAGATTGAGAGTTTTCACCCTAAAGGGTACTCTTTTTAGTACCCCCTTGAGGGGTATAAATACGACGCCATCAAAGAGGAAAAAATGAAGATTGCTATCAGCGGCAAAGGCGGAGTAGGTAAAACAACAGTCATGGCACTGCTGGCCAATGAATTCAAAAAGAGTGGTAAAGAAGTTCTGGTCATTGATGCCGACCCCAGTCCTCACATGGCCGAGACCCTGGGGGTGGAAAGCCCGGAAAGGATACGCCCCATTGCTGAGATGACAAAACTGCTGGTGGAACGCTCCGGCAAGACTGAGGGTTCCCCCATGTATAACATGAATCCGCAGGTCAACGACCTGCTGGAAGAGTTCATGGTCAATCATGATGGGATGAAACTGATGGTGCTTGGCGCCATCCAGACAGGAGACAAAGGCTGTGCCTGCCCGGAAAGCAATGTCCTGCGCCGCATGCTGACCAAGCTCCTGCTCTCCAAGAACCAGGTTGTGCTCCTGGATATGGAGGCCGGTGTCGAACACCTGGGACGGGGAACCATTGCCGGGATCGATCATCTGCTGATCGTAGTTATCCCCTCAAAGTCCTCCATTCGCACTGCACTCAAGGTCAAAAAACTGGCAGAAGATGTCAAGATTCCAAAAATAAGCTTTGTCGGCAACCTGATCACTGATGCAGACGACGAATCTTTTCTGGAAGAGGGACTTGGAACAAAACCGATTGCATTTTTTCCTGACTCTAAATCCATCAGAAAGGCAGAACGACAGGAGATTCCTGTCACCAACCTAGAGGACGCAGCAGACGATGCCCCGGCTCTACTGATGCAGGCATTGATACAGGGACAAGCTGAAGGCTGAAGGCGGAAGGCAAAACAGACCAAAGGAAATTGCTGTCTCCATCTTTTCCTTCAGTCTTCAGCCTTTTTAATACGCTCCCTTACGATCAAACACCCGTTTCACGGTCTTGGCAATGATCTTGATATCGGTCCACAGGGAGTAGTTGAGGATATACCAGTCGTCAAGCCCTACCCGTTCATCATAGCTGCTGCTGTCTGAACGACGCTCGACCTGCCAGGGACCGGTTATGCCAGGTTTCATGGAACAGTAGCGTCCGGCACTCTCCTTGTAAAAATCAGTGAGTTCCTGTCCCACAATGGGCCTGGCTCCAACAACGGACATCTCTCCCTTGAGGACATTGATGAACTGGGGCAGCTCATCCAGGCTGGTTTTCCGTAAAAATCTTCCCAGCCGGGTTATCCGGGGATCATTTTTCAGCTTGAAACTGGACTCCCACTCCTCACGCTGTTTTGGATCCTCATCGAGAATCTTCTCCAGTTGTTCCTCAGCACCAACCACCATGGAACGAAACTTGATACATTCAAATTCCTTGCCGGCGGCAGTGATTCGACGATGGTGATAAAAGACAGGTCCTCCGTCCTGAAGCTTGACCAAGAGGCCAATAAGGAGAAGAAGAGGTGAGATCAAAGTCAGGACCAAAACCGAAAAGAGGACATCGAATCTCCGTTTCCACTCAGTATTGGGGTTGAAATTCAACACCAGCAGGTTGCCAAGGGACTGCATCTCAGCATGATGCAGTCCATAGACATAGAGGTCCGGAACAAGGTAAATACGGGCTCCAAGTGATCGGCATTCACGAAGGATCTTAAAAATCTTTTTCTCGGCGCGCATAGGAAGGGCAATATAGACATAGTCGATGTCATTACTCTCCAGATAGCCGGGGAGAGTGGAGATATCCCCCAGGATGGTCTTCCCCATACCCTTGAGTTCATCACTCTCTTCCACCTTATCATCAAAAAAGCCAATGACCTCGATTCCTGCCCAGGGAATGGTCTCCAGTTCTCGTACCAGGGTGAGACCAAGATCTCCAGCCCCAGCCACCACAGCATGGCGAACATTTTTCCCTTGGGAACGAAAATAACGTAGGATCTTCCTGGCGGCCACATGGAGGCCGAAGAGCAGCAGAGGAGTGGTCAAAGACCAGATCATAAAGGCCACTCTGGAATAGGCGTGAGAGATCTTAAAAATAAAAAAGTAAAAGAGGAGTAAGCCGATCACTGTTCCCCACGCCCGAAGGATGACCAGGAACTCTTGAAAAAATTTCCATCCCCGCCAGGAACGGTAGAGCTGAAAAGACTGAAAGGTTATCAGGCTGAGCACAGCAACTATGACAGCCAGACGGGTGTAATATGGGGTCCAGGGCACCCGGTACCAGAGGAGCAGTATCCACAAATAGGCGACAACCACCACACAGTCAATCAGGTGCAGGAGCCTGGCCATGATGGAACTCTGCTCCCTGAGATTTGTTGCAAGCATGTTCATAACAAAATAGTACCGGATAAAACTGGACTTAAAAGGATCTATTGCTGTCTATCGGTACGATCCCACCAGGCCGAATTCATACTCAGCCTAGGGATCAGTCCCTGAGGCAGGGCATGATACCTGCTCCCCAAGGTATAGCCAAGATATTTTGCCATATTGCGAAAGAAAAAGGCAGGAAGCAGATAAAAACGCTTTTTTTCGAAAATCATGGAGAGTTCAAATTTGACATAGCGGATGCCCTCACCCTCTGCCCGCCCATAGGTTTCAAGCAGCCAGTTTTCTGAACTATGTAAGACACCGATATCAAAAGAACGTCGGAATTCCTGAAGGATTGAATAATTATGGGAATGATACACAGCCGCTTCTGCAACATAGGAAATTTTATAACCTTTCTCCAGCAGTCGTCCGGCAGTACAGGTATCTTCCCCAAAAATCAATCCTCCCCGAAAATAGTCGACCTCCTGCAGACAGGACTTACGATAGGCAGCACAGGAGTTGGAGACAAAGGCCGTCTTCAAGCCGAGCTTACTTCGATGAGAAAACTCGCGGACCATGGATTCGGCTGGATAATTAAAGGCCCTCAATGCGGCAGCAAAGAGAGAGGCATCCTGGTTTGGCAGCTGACGCCCATAGCTGATCCCGATCGAGGCGTCTTTTTGCAGAGGAGCAATCAATTTCTCAATAACATCAAGAGATGCCGGCACCGCGTCCTGGGTGAAAAAAAGAAGAATTTCTCCAACGGCACCTGCTGCCATCATACTTCGTGTGGTCCCATGATCAAAGTCTTCCTGATTAATATTCGTAACCTTGGCCCCGAACTCCTCAGCAATGGCAACCGTCTGATCAGTGGAACATGAATCAACTACCAGCAACTCATCAGCCTTCACACTTTGCAGGGAAAGCTGACTCAGCAGTTGACGCAAGGTTTTGTCGCCATTTCTTGTGGGGATGATTACCGAAATATGGGAAGCATTCGCAGCCATTGTTCGCTTTCCGTCTCAAAGACGGAAAGCCCTCACCAGAATATATTTAAACAGGGCCCACACCATATAGGGAGAGGGATGCTTTTGATAAAGCAGGACTTCACTTTCGGCAGCCATTTTACGGAGGTGATAGGGCATCTTTGCTCGTTCATTTTTCCAGCCGCGACAGTGGTAGGCAACCAGGTCAGGATGATAGAGCAATTTCCACCCTGATTTACGCAGGCGGAGACTGAGTTCAATATCTTCCTTATAGAGAAAAAAATCAGGGTCAAAGACCTGGCCCTGCAAGGAGTGTAAGGCCTTCTTTCTGCAAAAAAGCAAGGCACCGCAGAGGGCTGCCATCGCCTCCGGCTTTCCATACTGGTCCTGATCATGTTCCCCCTGGCCCCGATCAACCCAGCGGCCATACCATTTTCGTTCAACACCAGTGGAATCGATCCTGCCACTGGGTTTGTCCTGCTCCGGGTCATAGCCAAGCAGACGCCCGCTGACTATGCCGATTTCGGAATCATGGCTGCAAATCTCCAATGCCGTACCAACAAAATCCGGAGGAAGAAACACGTCGGGATTCACAAAGAAAACAAAATCAGTATCCGTGGGCAGCTCCAGCATCCCCAGATTATTGGCTCGCGAAAAACCAATATTCTCGGCTGCTACCAGGGACAGGGAATCTATCTGCTGCAGAGAGGACAGAAAGCTTTGATCTGTTGAGCCGCTATCGACCAGCACTATTCTATCCAGGGCAATATCCTGGTCTGCCAGCCCCTGCAGACAGCGGGCAAGTGTCTGCTCTGAATTATGAGAAACAACAATGGCGGATACTTTTGGGGACATCTCAGCCAATCGTCCTACAGAAAGTAGCGGAGATAGATGGAAAAGAGACCATTCCCCTTCCCATTTTCCGCTCGTCTGCGCATTATGGAACCGATCACTTCCTTTTCCCCAGCTCTCATAATATCAGCAAGCCTTTTCGCATCAACGGTTGCCAGTTGCAGATTTTT
>DAOVAI010000129.1 GCA_030671085.1 Pseudomonadota bacterium
GGTATCGGCGGCATTGGGATGAGCGGTATTGCCGAACTCCTGCTCAACCTGGGCTACGCTGTTTCCGGTTCTGATCTGAACGACACTGCCACCACCCGCAACCTGCAATCTCTGGGTGGCAGTGTATACAAAGGGCATGAAGGTGGCTGGGTGCAGGGGACGGATGTGGTGGTGACCTCATCGGCCATTGCCGATGATAATCCTGAGGTGGTGGCAGCACTTACGGCAGGAATTCCTGTGATTCAGCGGGCCGAGATGCTTGCCGAGCTCATGCGTCTGAAAAAATATGGTATTGCCATTGCCGGCAGCCATGGCAAGACATCCACCACCTCCATGGTCAGCTGGATGATGGCCTGCGCCGGTCTGGATCCCACCATTGTTGTGGGCGGCAAGGTAGACAGTCTGGGGGGAAATGCCAAGCTGGGCCAGGGAGACTTCCTGGTGGCCGAGGCAGACGAGAGTGACGGTTCCTTTTTGAAACTCTCTCCAGTGCTCGAAGTGGTCACCAATATCGATCTGGAACACATGGATCATTATGACGATATTGACCATATTAAGGCCACTTTTCTGGAATTTATTGACAGGATTCCCTTTTACGGGGCAGTCATCCTCTGTCTTGATGATGCCAATGTCGCTGATATCCTGCCCGAGATACGAAAAAGAAAGATTACCTATGGCTTCAATTCCCAGGCAGACCTGTACGCTGAACTGATCGAAGCCTGTGGGGGCAGGGTCCGCTTTACGGTACGGCACAAGGGGGATCTCCTGGGGGAGATTGATCTGGCGCTTCCTGGAAGGCATAATGTCTATAATGCACTGGCCGTGATCTGTGTCGGCCTGGAGTTGGAGATCCCCTTTGACACCATCCGTGAGGCACTGGCTAGCTTTCAGGGAGTGCAGCGGCGCATGCAGTTCAAAGGGGAGGGCAGGGGAATTACTGTCCTGGATGATTACGGGCATCATCCCACGGAAATCAGGGCCACCCTGGCCGCGATCAAAGAGGCGTGGCCTGAGAGGCGACTGGTGGTGCTCTTTCAACCCCATCGCTACAGTCGGACCCTGGCCCTGCTCAGGGAATTTCAGACATCTTTTCATCAGGCAGATCTGCTGGTGATGACCGAGATCTATGCGGCCAGCGAGCAGCCCCTGACTGAGATTTCCGGGGAGATTCTGCTCGAAGAGGTGAGAAGACATGGACAGCGGCAGACCAGGTTTATTGCCCGGGTGGAAGATCTGGCAAAAACACTCCTGCCTGAACTCAAAGAGGGTGATCTGGTGCTGACCCTGGGGGCCGGTAATATTGTCCTGGCTGGAGAAGAATTGGTGCGTTTGTTGGAAGAAGAAAGCCTTGAGAGATGAAAAAACAGCTTAAGGAGAGGTTGAGCAGTCTTGCCGTAAATCCAATCCAGTGGGATTGTCCTTTGGCTCCTTATACCTCCTTTGGTATCGGGGGCAGGGCATCTGCCCTGATTACAGTGGAGAGTGCGGCAGAACTTGGACAGCTGTTGAAATGTTTTTCTCAAAACAACCTGGACTGGCGTCTCATCGGCAGAGGAACCAACCTCCTTGTTGCGGACAAGGGCTTTGCCGGCGTTATTCTTATCTTTGGCAAGGGGCTTTCTGAAATCACGCTTAAGGAGGAGACAGGATCCGGGCAAAGTATTATCCGGGTTGGAGCCGGCTGCAGCCTGACCAGGCTCCTGGCCTGGTGCACGGAACACAGCTTTTCCGGTCTGGAATTTGCCTCTGGCATCCCCGGAAGCCTGGGCGGAGCAGTGGTGATGAACGCCGGTGCCTGGGGTGGGGAGATGGCGGATGTGGTTCATTCGCTGCACACCATGACACCCTCGGCAGACGAAGAGTTCCTCGGGTGCGAGGAGCTGGAATTCAGCTACAGATCGTGGAATAATCAGGAGAGCAATGGTGGAAAAAGAGTGGTGCTGGCAACGGATCTCATCTTGCAAAAAGGGATAAAAGAGGAAATTGCAGCCCGCTGTCGCGACTACCTGCAACAACGCAAACAGAAACAGCCAAAGGGATTGAAGAACGCGGGCTCGTTTTTTAAAAACCCGCCGGGTGATTCGGCAGGCAGGCTTATCGAGGCGTCAGGTCTCAAGGGCAAAAAGTGTGGAGGGGCCATGGTCTCGACGGTTCATGCCAATTTTCTGGTCAATAGTGGTCAGGCCACGGCAGAAGATGTCCTGCAGTTAATGGAGATCGTCCAGCAAAAGGTGGCAAAAGATAGTGGTATTATACTGGAAAGAGAAGTACATTTTCTATAAGAAGCGTGTATGAAGCTGCTGAAGAAAATCGGCTCATTGCTGGGGAGCAAGAAAACAAAGGGAAGAAGGGGTTCCGCCTTTGCGGAGAAGCTTAAACAGCAGCCCTCCTACAGGGCCAGTCAGCTCGGGGCTGAACCAGGAAAAAAGACTTTTCTGGAGAAGTTGAAGTGGCGCGTCAGGAAACGGCAGCAGCAAAAAAGCATCAGCTCTGCTCAGAGAGGAGAGGGGAGGGCTTGGAAAAGTCCGTTGTTGCGCTCTCTGCTGTTGGCTGTCTCACTGTCTGCCGGGTATCTGGTTCTGGTCGGCCCCTTGCATCGGCTTCTCGAAGAATATCGCTATTTTCAGATACAGGAGATAGCGATATCCGGCTGCCGGGTCACCACCCCTGCTGTGCTCAAAAAGTTTGCTGGAATTAATTATCAGTTAAACATGCTGACCCTGGATCCGGAAGTGATTCAGCAACGGTTGCAGAGTCACCCCTGGATTTCTCAGGCAAAGATCAGACGGATCTGGCCGGACGGATTGGCTGTTTCTGTCCAGGAGTATCGCCCCGAAGCCATAATTGTCCAGGGAGAAGGGAAAAGTTTTTATTACCTGGACAAAGATGGGGAAATATTTGCTCCTGTGGGTCTGGGGCAGGAGCTCGATTATCCGGTTGTTACCGGGCTTGATGGTGCGGGGAACAGTGAGGAAAAGAGGCAGATGCTTGCCGAAGTCCTTTCTTTTTTAAGCCTGGCCCAGAGGAATAACCCCAATCTGCCGGCGCAGAATGTCTCGGAGATACACCTCACAGGCGATGGGGAACTGATACTCTACCTGGTGAAACACCCCTTTCCCATTTATTTTGGCAAAGGGAATGTGAAAAGAAAATATTATCAGCTGCGTAAGGTATTGGAAGTCCTGTATCAGAAGAGAAAAGGTGGGCCGCTCATTGAAAAAGTGGCCTATATCCGCATGGATTATCAGGAAAACAAGGTGTTAGTTGCACGAAACAGCACAGGGTAAAAGAAGGTATGGATGAGATTGAAGTGAAGCAGGGAGTTGGGCTGGAACAGAGAGAGAACCACAGGGAACCCGGTGAACTCGTAGTCGGACTCGATATCGGAACCACGAAGATCTGTTGTGTGGTTGGTGAGATCTTTGACGATGCGGTGGATATTATCGGGATTGGAACCGCTCCTTCCGTGGGGTTGAAAAAAGGGGTGGTGGTGAATATCGAATCCACTGTCAAGTCTATCCGACAGGCGGTGAGTCAGGCAGAGGAGTCTGCAGGCTGTGATCTCCGTACTGTGTATGTGGGTATTGCCGGCAATCATATCACAGGGTTTAACAGCCCCGGGATTCTTGCCATCAATGGCCGGGAGATCAGGGAAAGTGATGTGGCCGAGGTCGTCAGTGCTGCCAGAACCGTAAAAATATCGGAAAACCAGCAGATTATCCATGTCCTTCCCCAGGAATACATGGTTGATGATCATACCGGTATTCAAAATCCCTTAGGCATGACCGGGGTGCGGTTGGTGACCAATGTCCATATTGTCACCGCAGACATGGGAGCCGTGCATAACCTCTATACCTGCTGCAGCAAGGCGGGTCTGGAAGTGGCTGATATGGTGCTTGAGTCCATAGCTTCAGCCCATGCAACACTGAGCCCCGATGAGATGGAGTTGGGAGTGGCCCTTCTCGATATCGGTGGTGGAACATCGGATCTTGCCGTGTTTTGTGACGGGACCATTCGCCATACCTGTGAGATCGGTTTGGGGGGGCACAACCTGACCAATGACCTTTCTGTGGGCTTGCGCACACCCCTCCAGGATGCTGAGCGCTTAAAGGAGGATTACGGCAGCGCCATCTCTTCGATGGTGAAACCAAATCATGTGGTGGATGTACCCACAGTAGGAGATCGGAAGCCGCGCAAGGTCACCCAGAAGGTGCTGGTTGATATCATTCAGGCAAGGATGGTGGAAATCCTGGAGATGATCAATCAGGATCTGATCAGTTGCGGATTAAAGAACAAGATTAATGGCGGCATTGTCATCACCGGTGGTACTGCCTTGCTGGCTAATCTCGTAGACCTTGCCGAACAGATTTTTGATCTTCCTGTACGTGTCGGTTTTCCGGCCCAGATCGGCGGCAAGGTGGAACAGGTTCATACGCCGCGATGCACCACCGGTGTAGGGCTGGTGATGTATGGACGACAGCACCAGGAAGACAAACGTTACAGTGACAGTTCCATGGTTGGCAGGATGAAGGACTGGCTGCGGAAAATTGTGTGATTTTTTTCCAGAATTGGAAAAAAATGTTTCAGTGAGAATCAGTAGATGCTATAATTTATTTACTGAAATTTTATAGATATGCCGAACCAGTCAGTGTGGCTTTCTTGAACAGGGGTGAGAATATGCCGTTTAGAATGGCGGAAACAGAAGGGGTTGCAGTCGTCAAGGTTATTGGCGTCGGTGGCGGAGGTGGCAATGCCATCAATACCATGGTCGACGATCGACTGCAGGGGGTTGAATTCATCACCGCCAACACTGATAAACAGGCGCTGAATCAGTCCCGAGCCGATATCTGTCTGCAGATTGGTCCCAATATCACTAAAGGACTCGGGGCGGGAGCTGATCCTGAGACAGGGGAACTGGCTGCAAACGAGTCCATCGATGAAATAAAAGAGAGTCTCAAGGGCGCTGACATGGTCTTTATCGCAGCCGGTCTTGGCGGCGGTACCGGTACTGGGGCTGCCCCGATTGTAGCCAAGATCAGCAAGGAATTAGGCGCCCTTACCGTGGCCGTGGTGACCAAACCCTTTCATTTTGAGGGCAAGTTCCGCATGAAAAATGCGGAAAACGGCTGGGAGCAGCTGCGTAAGTATGCCGATACCATCATCACTGTTCCCAATGACCGCCTCCTCTCCCTGATGCAAAAGAACTCCAAGCTTGCCGACATGTTGACCATGGCCGACAAGGTCCTGCTCCAGGCAGTGAAGGGAATTACCGATCTGATTAATATCCCTGGAATGATTAATGCCGATTTTGCCGACCTGCGTACAGTGATGCGGGAGGTTGGACCGGCAATTATGGGCTCTGGAGCGGCTGTAGGTGAAAGCCGGGCCACAGAGGCGGCCAAGAGGGCCATTGACAATCAGCTTCTCGAAGATGTGGGCATTGATGGGGCACGTGGCCTGCTCATTAATATCTCCGCCTCGGAAGAGACCTTTACCATGGCCGAGTTTATGGAAGTCTCAGCCCTTATCCATGCCAAAGTCGATGACGAAGCCAAGGTGGTTATCGGAGCACTCTACGACGATGCTTTGGGAGACGAACTCCGCGTTACCGTTATCGCCACAGGTGTGGGAGAAGTGGTATCCAAAAAAGAAAATCTTGTGCAGGTGGAGTTGCCGGCGAAAAAAGCAACCTCGCCCACTGAGGATGAGGAAGAGCGCCCTTCGCATACATCCCAGGCCACCCCTAATCCACGTGCAGGAACATCCGTGTTTTCATCTTCTAACTTTAATGGCTTTGAGAACCACGGAATCTCCTCAGGAGAGAATTCCAGGGGGAAAAAGGACAGCCTGAGCTGGAACGAAGAATATATGGAAACACCCACCTATCTGAGGAAAAAGGCCAACTGATTGTACTGTTTAGTGTCTGTCCATAGATGAGATTTTTTCATCCAGTCTTCAGCCTGTTAGATCAACACCTTTATCGTTACATTAAAACGTGAGCAGGAGCAGACAGAAAAAAAAGGGGCCGGATAATTCTCACCTGCTTGACCTGGAAAGCGGCACCTATCTTAAGAAATGGACTGGTCGTCTGCCTGTTGCTCTGCTCTATCCCAACCGTTACGAGGTTGGTGTTTCCAGCCTCGGTTTTCAGCTTGTCTACTCCCTGCTCAACGATCATGATGAACTGGTTTGTGAGCGATTTTTTCTGCCCGCTGAGACTGGCGTCCCTCTCCGTTCCTTTGAATCCGGAAGGCCTCTTGCTGATTTTCCTTTCCTTTTTTACTCCATCAGTTTTGAGCACGACTACCTGAATCTGGCCAGATTACTTCTGGCTGGAGGAGTTCCTCTTTTTGCCAAAGAGAGGAGTGATGAACCCATCGGAGCCGCTGGACCGCTGGTGATTGGAGGTGGCGTTGCCACCTTTATGAATCCCGAACCCCTGGCTCCTTTTACCGATCTGTTTTTGCTGGGCGAGGCAGAACCACTCCTTCCCCCCCTGCTTCCTTTTCTCTCAGAACACCTGGAAAAGACACCTCGATCCGATCTGCTTTTTCTTCTCAGTAAAAAACTTGAGGGAGCCTATGCCCCCTCTCTGCACACTCCGCTCTATAACGACGAAGGGCGACAGATCGATTCGCAACCGTCAGGCGGACTCCCGAAGCGGATTAAAAAAGGGACAGCTCTGACCATGACCAAGGCTGCACACTCGCAGCTGCTGAGCCCGGCTGCTGAATTTTCCAGCCTCTATCTCACAGAGTTGGGCAGGGGCTGTTCGAGAGGATGCAGATTTTGTGCTGCCGGTTTCATTTATAGACCGCCCCGTCTCTGGGACGCAGATGCCGTGATAAGAGGGTTAGAAGAACGTTCATCTTCTGTTAAACGTGTGGGTCTCCTGGGGATGGAGATGGCTGACAGGAAAGAACTGGAATCCCTTTCCTCTTATCTGCTGGAGAGCGGTTGTTCTCTCTCTTTTTCCTCCCTGCGCGCGGACAGAATTTCCGGGCCGCTTCTGAAACTCCTTGGCTCCAGTGGCCTGAAGAGTGTGGCCATAGCCCCGGATGGAGCGTCTGAGCGTCTCCGTCGGGTGATCAATAAAAACCTGACCGAGGAGGACCTGCTTCTTGCTGCTGAGCGTCTGGTTGATGCAGGCTTGTATAAATTAAAGCTCTATCTTATGATAGGGCTTCCCACAGAGACCATGGATGATCTTCAGGAGATGCTGGAGCTGGT
>DAOVAI010000214.1 GCA_030671085.1 Pseudomonadota bacterium
ACGAGTATTGATCGTGCTGCGCAAAACACTGAACCATGCAATCGACTGCGGAGGTTCCACTATCAGTGACTTTGTCAATGCCTCGGGCGAGGGGGGGTATTTCCAGATGAATTTTCGCATCTACGGCAAAGCGGGAGAACCCTGCTCCAGCTGCAACACCTTGGTCGAAAAAATCCAGCTCAGTGGCCGGGCAAGTTTTTTCTGTCCGCGTTGTCAGCCAAAATTTGGGTAAACGCCTACGGGTGGTTATCAGCGCAGGAATGTATCGCACTTTTTATTTAAGAAAAGGAGGCCAGGCCCCCATCCACGAGGTGAATACGTACCATTTCACCGCTGCGGAGCAGTCGTCTTCCTGCCGGACAGGAGATGTAACAGTTGGCGGACTCGATTTGCCGGGTGGGACGAACCATGCACATTCCATTGTCAAAGAAAAGTCTTCCACTTTTCAGGCGAGGCAGTCCCCTCTTCCGCAAGAGCAATTCTTCTGTTAAACACGCCTTGCTTTGCCCTGGAGTACAGCGCTTGGCCCCCTGTAAGCGAAGCAGCGCTGGACGCAGCAACTCATTAAAGAGGAGATGCACGGCAGGAGGTGGGCCTGGCATTCCGAAAAAGAGACTCTTGCCCAGCAGTCCAAAAATTGTCGATTTTCCAGGTCGTAATTTGAGGGAACGATAGATCACCTGACCGCCTATCCGGGAAAAGGCCTCTTCAATGAGGTCATATTTCCCTGGCCCCATACCCCCGGTACTAATAATGACATCAGCTGCTGACTGATCAATTCTGCCAAGGATCTGACAGACACCATCCAGATCATCTTCCACCATTCCCAGATCCTGCGGGATAGCCCCTGCAAGTCTGATCAGACTCTGCAACAGGTAGGGATTTGCAGAAAACTTTTGCCCGTCAGCTCTTCCACCAGCAGGGTCGACGAGCTCACTGCCGGTACAGAAAAAGTGTACTCGCGGTCTCTTCACCACAGGAAGCGCATGATAACCGACTCCGGCCAGATCAATCTGGTGTTCCGGCCTGACTGGAGTTCCCCGAGAGACAATGACACGTCCCCTGGCTATATTACTGCCCCTGGAATGGATGAAAAAACCGTCCTCTGTCAAAAAACGGACAGGAACCTCCACTTCGCTCCCTGCAACCTGGCAGTACTCCTGGGGGACCACTCCCCGGCAACCTGTTGGAACCAATCCCCCGGTCATGATCCGCACTGCCTCTCCCGGATGGAGACGAAACTTCCTGGTATCCCCGGCAGCAACCTCAGCTACGACCCGAAAACAAGCCTTAGGTTTTCCTTCTCCATCTTCTTTTGCTCTGCCAATACCATAGCCATCGCGTAGCGACTGATCAAAACCAGGCAGGGGCGCAAGCGCTGGGAGCGAACGCGCAGGAAAACGGTCCACACACTCCCCTAAAGGGATTGTCTCCTCAGAGAGAGCAGCACATTCTCCTAAAATCAAGCGCTGGGCTGTTTTGAGATCCACTCCCTGTTCCCTGTCCTTGTCCATATGCTTTTGCCTTTCTCAAACAAAAAAATCGCTTCTGCGCCGCCGGCACAAAAACGATTTTTTGTTTAGGCCCTGAAATCTTTCACGGCCTTGTATACGAATGATACTGCTTACACGGTAAGGTCATCACGCACGGTCTTACGCGGGCCGCCATGTCCTGCTGTGGACCAGTCACGAATGGGGGTGATGACTTCCATCTGAGCTGCCCGGTCAAAGGAACCGAGGCGATCGTGGATGGACTGCCAGACACACTCCACGTCCTTGTTAATTTCACATTTACCCTCGACGGAACCGCCGCAGGGACCGTTCATCAGGCTTTTGGCACAGCGGGCAACCGGACAGAGTCCGCCGGTAAGATGGAGGATGCAGTTTCCGCAACCGGCACACTGTTCCGTCCATTCTCCCTGCTCGGCAGAACCGCCGAAGAAGGTGGTATTCAGCGCTGGGTAGACCATAGTATCCTTGCGCAGGTTGGAGATAAAATTGACCCCTACACCACAGGCAGTGGAGACCACAGCATCATACTGTCCTTTCCACTGATCGATCTCATCGATATATTCGCGGTCACACTGTCGGACCAGACTGCCAATGGTAATCTCGACCTTTTTGCCATCTTTTTTCATTCCAAGACGAATGAGCGAGGCCAGGATTTCTGCCTCCCGTTCCCCTCCAGCCGAACAGACAGTGACACATCCACGACAGGCCAGTACCAGGACTTTTTTACAGTCCTTCACCATTCCGATAATTTCTGCCATGGGTTTTCGTTCTGCAACAATCATTTCTTTACTCCACTCATATCTGATAGGGACGTTGATCTTCCCTGTCTCTGGAAGATGCCTTTCAGCGCCTTTCAATCATATTTTTCATCTACCCTTTAAAAAGGACTTGGCCCAAGGTCACGAATCCGACTGTCCATCTCTTTTCCCTTTTCCACAAACTCGGGATGCAGGCCGCGGGGCAGGTGATACATCTCAACACGCTCACCTTCCACACCAAGCTCTTCCAGGGCTGCTCGAACAGCGGCGACCCGCTTAGCGGCACGAGCGCTGCCCTTTACATTATGACAGCCATCTTCGGGACAGCCCACAACGTAGACACCGTCCGCGCCATCCTCAAATGCCTGCAGCAGGGTAGTGACCTGCAGTTTTCCCGTACAGGGAACCCTTACCAGGTTGATGGTAGACGGAAAGCCCAACTGCTGGAGTTCTTTCCCCTCTTCAGCACAGCTCTGCTGGGAGGTATAATGGCAACTGAAAAGGGTTATAGCAGGATCAAAACTCATCTCTATCCTCTCATACGTATCACATTCCAACTGGTTTCACCAACCGGTCAGAAGCAGTTCTCTCGTTAAACACCACAGGCGGCAATAAGCCGTTCGTCCTGGGATTCATTAAGGGTAATGGCATTGGCCGGGCATTCTTCCACACAGATGCCACAGGCCCGACACTCTTCCACATCAATGGTGGCCACGCCCAGTTTGTCGATCTTGGGGATATCCCAGGGACAGGTACGGACACAGGTAAGACAGGCCACGCAGAGGTCACGCTCTACCTTGGCTGCCTTGCCCTTTTCAATCAGCTCCTCTTCGCTCACATAGCCCTCTTTCAAGGCCAGCTTGGAGACAGCACCCATGATAGAGGCAAAGCGCACATCCTGGGGACAGACAAAGACACAGGACTCGCAACCGGAACAGTACCAGAGCATATCTGAACCGAGCAGCCGCTCTTTCATGCCCATGCGGATCATGTGGATAATTTTTCGTGGATCAAATTCGGGGAT
>DAOVAI010000004.1 GCA_030671085.1 Pseudomonadota bacterium
ACTAGCCATCATCTGCCTGTCTTTCAGCTTCTCCTTGTAAATCCATAAATAGTGGAGAAACGGATGATATGCAGGGGTGGAGCAGAATTCAGTTGTGATATCCCTGGAAATGAAAACAGGGGATCTGATAGAGTGAAGAGATCAGTGTCACGGCAAGGATGAAATGTCGTATATTGCGCCACCATTTTTTGTGCTTGCGAGGCACGGATTGATAAGCATAGTTGTGCTATGTGAATCAAGCCGTAACGAAGCAAGCGTGAAAAAGGGTAAGCAAGATGCGTCATTTCAGAGTTGACGGGACACTTAGGAGGTTGGGACAGGATCTGATGATGTTGCTTCCCTGTATCCTGGCCTCCTGAGGGAACTGGAACGCAAATTTTTTTAGCGGAGTTGCCATGAAACGAATTGTCCTGTTGGTCTTGGTCGGCCTCATGTCGGTTGTACTTTCCGGATGCGGGTACAATACCCTGCAGACCAAGGAAGAAGTGGTATTTAAGGCATGGGCCGATGTCGAGTCCACCCTGCAGCGGCGTGCAGAACTCATTCCTAACCTGGTGGAGACGGTAAAAGGTTACGCCAAGCATGAGCAGGAGACCCTGCAGAGCGTCATTGAAGCGCGGTCCAAGGCGAGTTCTATTCAACTTTCTCCGGAAGACCTTAGTAATCCTGCTGCCATGCAGCAATTGCAGGCGGCACAGGGAGGGCTTTCCTCTGCTCTTTCCCGGCTGCTTGTTACAGTGGAGCGTTATCCGGACCTGAAAGCCAATCAAAATTTCCTCGATCTGCAGAATCAACTTGAGGGGACTGAAAACAGGATTAATGTGGCCCGGCAGCGGTATAATGCAGCGGTATCGGATTTCAATGGATCTATCAGGCGTTTTCCCGCTAACTTGACCAATAAGTTCCTCCTCCAGCTTGAGAGGAAAGAGTATTTTAAGGCAGAAGAGGGCGCAAAAGAGGTGCCGAAGGTGAGTTTCTAGTGTCATGTCAAGTGACAAATGACGTAATATTGCGAAGTGATTTGGTGTTCCTGCAAGGCGAGGCTGAAGGCGCATAGCAGCGCTATGTAACTGAAGCCTCAACGCAGCAGGAACACCAAAGGGCGAGCAAGATACGATAGGTGGCGCTTGATAGGACACTAAGAGAGTTTTTAAAAAAACGAATCGCAGAATATCGAACAGGGAGTAGTGAATGTCGAAGTGCTTTCCCTTGTTTCTGCGGTTCGAAATTCCCTGTTCGATATTTGACATTTTCTTGTAAACATTGACGTCAATGCGATGAAACCTCTCAATACATTTCTCTGCTTCAAACTATTCGTTGTGTTCTCCCTCCTGACAGGATTTCCTTGCCTGGTTCCTCCTTTGGCTGCTCTGGATGTTCCAGCCCTTCAGGGGCGGGTAAACGACACTGCGGGTATGCTTTCCCAGAAGACCATCAATAACCTGGATAATCTCCTGGCAGCATTTGAAAGCAGCGATTCGACACAGATTGTGGTTTTGACCATCCCTTCTCTTGAAGGGGAAGTGCTGGAAGAGTTTTCCCTGCGGGTCGTTGAAAAGTGGAAGATCGGCCAGAAGGGGGTGGATAATGGAGCCCTGCTTCTTGTTTCCAGGGATGACAGAAGACTCCGTATTGAGGTGGGATATGGACTGGAAGGGAGCCTGACCGACCTCACTGCCGGGCGGATTATCGGTGGGGTGATTGTTCCCCGTTTCAAAGAGGGCAGATTTGATAAGGGAATAAGTGATGGGGCTCAGGCCATGATGCAGGCGATGAGGGGTGAGTTCACTGCCACTGCAGCTGCAAAGAATCAAAACACAAAAAATGATCCCGCAGGCCTTCTTTTTGTGCTTCTCTTTGGTTATGCCTTTGTTGGCAGGGCATTCCATAAGAAAAAGATGGTTGCTGCCCTGGCAGGAGGGCTGGCCTCACCGGTTCTTGGGCTTATGTTTTTCCCTCAGCTGGGGCTGTGGCTCTTGGCCCTTGTTCCAGCTGGAATGCTCGGTGGCCTTTTTGCTGCTTCCCTTTCTCTGCCTCCTGGAAACAGCAACGGAAGGTCCGGTGGATTTTACATGGGCTCCGGCGGCTTTGGCCGTTCTTCCGGAGGGTTTGGAGGATTTGGCGGTGGTGGCGGCGGCTTTGGTGGCGGCGGTGCTTCAGGAAGGTGGTAAGGATGAAGAGCCTGTCTCAGAATTTTTTAAGTGTTGAAGAGCAGAAAGCTGTAACAGATGCGGTGCACAGGGCCGAGCTGCGTACCTCTGGAGAGATCGTGCCCATGGTCGTCTCCCAGAGCCATTCCTACCCCTTGGCCGTAATCAGGGGAGGGGCGCTTGTTGCCCTGGTCAGTGCTCTGCTGCTGACTGCTCCGGTGGCCGGGATGTTCTGGCTTGAGTCGACCAATGTGTGGGTTTTTCTCAGCCTCTTTTTTCCCATTTTCTGGGGTACAACACTCCTTATTCAAACCATTCCCAGGCTGAAACGATTTCTTTTTTTGAACAAAGAGATGGCCGCAGAGGTGCAGGAAGCAGCACATGTCGCGTTTTTTACAGAACGCCTCTATAACACAAGGAATGCAAACGGAATTCTGATCTTTGTCTCTCTTCTGGAACACAGGGCATGGATCATTGCCGACAGCGGTATCAGTGACAAAATACCCGAGGAGCGATGGCAGGAGGCGGTTGCCGTCATTACCCGTGGTATCCGCGACAAGAATCAGTGTCAGGCCCTCTGTCAGGCCATTGAGATGGTTGGTGGGATCCTGGAAAAAGAGTTTCCCATTGGTGAGGATGAGCTAAACGAACTCCACAATCTCATTATCCGTTAAAGGAACAGGGCGCACCGTCTCACCTGTCTGACAGAAAAGGATTTTTTTAATGGAGGGATCCTTTTTCTCTATTTCTCGTCAGTTTTGAGTTTTATGGGGGGCTGGGTAAGGGATAGTGGCGTAATACCAGGATTTTTTATACCAGCCTCTCTGCCTGGGATCGTCATCTGTCGGGCATGAATACTTTTGCGCGGTTTCTTAGGTTTTGGGGTTGGAGACTGTAATGACATTTTCGAACAGGGTGTGCGGCAACGTGCTGAAAATTTTTTTCATGGTGTTAACGCTGCTCTGTTCAGGGGCTTCGGCAGCTCAGGCGGAGGAGGTTTTTGTCGACGAGCAGTTTACCTCTCTACAGCGTTGGAAACCATTTTATTTCCCAAAGATCGAGATGCACTCCTCTTACAGTACATCCACCTTGGATGGCGTTCCATGTTTGATAGCAGAAAGCAGTCATTCAGCCTCGGCCATACGCTTAAAGGAGCGCTTTAATGTCTATGATTTTCCAAATATCGCCTGGCGCTGGAAGGTGAGCAATGTCTACCAGAAGGGTGACTGCAGCAGAAAGGATGGTGACGACTACCCTGTACGGCTCTGTGTGATGTTCGAGTATGATCCGGAAAAGGCATCCTTTGCCAAAATGATACAGTATGAGATAGCAAATGTGTTGTATGGTGAATATCCTCCCCACAGCTCCCTGAATTATATCTGGGCCAACAAAGAACAAATGGCTCCGTTTGTCCCAAGCCCAAACAATGGTGTGACCATGATGATCCCTGTTGCCTCAGGGTCGGAAAAGGTTGGTGCATGGTTGGAGCACAGGGTAGATATAGTCCGCGATTACCGGGCCGCCTTTGGTGAAGATCCACCGTCCATAGCCTCCATTGCCGTCATGAGCGATTCGGATAATAGTGGAGAGTCGGCCAGGGCATACATCGATTATATCAGGGTGTATGAGGAATAACGAAGAGGAAGGGGACGTAACTCGTTTTGCTGCAGATTTTGCTTTGAAAATATTTGTCTGCACCCTATGATTCCACCTACTTCTTCACGGTCCGCCATTCAAGATCCACCCTCCTGGCAACCGCATCGTATGAACCCAGCTGCTGAACCCATAGTTCTGATCTTCCAAAGAGTTACCTGTTCAATCGCAAGTTGTCAGGAGAAACGGAGATCAAGACAGTTTCCTTTTCTCTTGCCCACCATCGTCACATGGTCACGAAAAAATAGATGCAGCCCATGAGAATCAGGCTTCCGATACGGAAGATTTGATTGAAAAGAATGAGCTCTGCTGCAATTTTCGGTTTGAAGATACCTGCGTAATAGGGGAATTGATGGCGGATGGCACGCACCGGTGACGAGAGAACATTGCCAACCAGCAGAGCCAGGATGATATCTCGATAATTCATACTCCCCTCCTGGAGCAGGGCTCCTGCCATTGCCAGTCCGGCAGTGAATTCTGCCGCAATATGGAGGGTGATGATTCCCATGGACTGGGGAGAGAGCCAGGGGAGAAAGGAAAGGTACGTGGCCATGAGTTCTTCAAGGACGGTGAAGACACCACCTCGATGCAGGAAAAAGACGAGAATATAGATGGGGACTGTGAATTGGATAATTTTTCGAATACGTTTTTTAAAACGTTTCCAACTTTTTTCCAGTGCTCCCCGCCAGTCAACTCCCTGTGTCTTTCCGTCCTTTCCCTCGGGAATAATGGCAACCGGTTTTATACGAGGAGGAAGGAGAAAGCGGCTGAGGATGATGATTGAAAAGGTGCGGAAGATGGCAGCACCAAAGGTCAGTCCCACATAGATTATTGCCGCCCCTTTGATGAAAGGAGCGGTGATGAAAAAGACAGTGGGAAGATGGAGGAAATAGGTGGGCAGACTGTTAAAGAGGTTTGACAGGATCAGCTCTTTTTTCTCTATTTTTTTCTGTTCATAGGCTTCGGAAAGCATGGTGTTTGCCGTAACGCCTGAAAAGAGGGCCATGGAGAAGGATGCGCCTGCAGTATCAGAGAGATTCCCAAGCCTGATAAGTGGCCGAGCCAGGGCAGCAATCTTACTGGTCCAGTTCAGGGACTCGATGAAACTGGCCACCAGTAGACCGATGGAGATGAAACATATCAGGCGGATCAGGGGCCAGACCAGGCTGATCCAGAGCTGAGGCAGGATGTCGAGTTGCATGAGAGGAAAGACTCTTGACGTGCTGGAAGGGAGGTTCAAAAAGATATCGAATGTCGAACTGGGAATATTGAACCGTAGAAGTTTACGGCTTTAACATTCGATATTCCCTGTTCGATATTCTGCTGTTCATGTTTCAATGGATTTCTTGAAACACGAGAACGTTGCCTTAGGCCTATTCGATTGGGGAGCTACTCTGCAGCAGGAGGCAAGCCTTCACGGTTATTAAAGAGGAGGCTGCCCAGCCGTTCTTTTTCATAGGCATCCCGACTATTCAGGTATTCCTGCTGCTCCTGGCTTCGGATATCGGCATCTCTATTGTAAAATCTTGAACGTTTGGCAATGAGCGTTTTCCAGTCTTCAAAATGTTTGTAGAAAAGTTTCTCCACAGTTCCGTCTTTCACAAGACCATGAAGTTTTTTGTTGATGGCCGGGAGATGGGCTGCCAGGGGAGAGGTCTTGGTCACTGTGATATGGAATGTCTGGGTGGTCACAGGCGGGTCAAGGATGGTAATAGCATCTTCTCCCTGCAGAAGTCTGGCATAGATGAGCGCGGTGTAAAGATCAACAATAAGGTAGTCAGCTTCACCCAGGTTCAGGAGTTGGATTGCACGTTCAAAGGCAATAAACTGAACATCAAGTTTTTCCTTGATGAACTGATCAAATTCCTGTCCGTAGCTTTCCCCTACGTTACTTACTCCTTTTTTGCCGATCAGAGATTCCCAGCGGCCAAAGGGAAATTCTTTGCCTCGCTCGACAACAATGACAGTGGGTTGCGGCAGATAGGGCAGTGAAAAATCCATATATTCACCACGGGCATCATTTTTATAGGCAGCCACAATCATATCAACCTTGCCGCTTTTGCTCTTGTCCTGGACCTGCTGCCAGTCACCTTCCACTCTGATATCAAAACTCAGATCAAGCTCGGTTAAAATCGAGGCAGCAAGATCGGGACCAAGCCCTGTGAGCTTGTTGTACTGCTCCCACATCACCGGCGGAGCCTTGGGGTTTCCTGAGACGATAAACATTTCTGCCGCTGCATAGTTGAGAGGCAGCAGGCAGGAAAAGATGAAACAGGAGACAATCAGGGGAAAAGTTTTCATAACACCTCGATTTGGAATCAATAGCTTTGTTTTTTTTAAAAATGTCTTTTACTGAAAGGAAGTTTCTGTATAGACTGCTTATTCATGACAATGCTTTGCTGATGGCGTCGTATTTATACCCTTTAGGGTGAAAACTCTTCATCTGCTTCGTTGCTGCGAATTTTCTATCATTACGACGTACCTTAGTACGCCGAAATAATAGAAATTTCACACGCCCCGCATATGAAGTTTTTTACTTAGCCATTGATAATTTTTAGTTTTTACGAGATTGTCGTTGCTGACTATACAGGAGAATTTCCTAAAGGGAAAGGTCATGGATTAGACAGTGTGCATATAATCCTTTTGGATCGTTGAAGAACAAGATTTCCCGGATCGGAGCCAGCAGTCGACCAAGGGCTGTCAGCAGGGATGGAGGAATGACTGTTGAGGTCAACACATCACTGATCGTACCGGAAAAGAGCTGGAGGATTTCATCTTTGACGGTCAAGGGTTTACGGATATAGCTTGCCGAATAATCATCTATTCCAGCAAGTGCTGCCGCAGAGGCAATGGCATCATTCAAGGTTCCCAGTTCATCGACAAGTCCAAGTCTCTGTGCGGCTGCACCATCAAAAATCCGGCCTTCGGCAACTCGGCTTACTTCTTCTCGACTCATGGACCTCCCCTGGGCAACAATTCCAAGAAACTGGTCGTAGCCGTGATGCAGACTGATTTGGATGGACTCTTTCAGGGAAGGGGAAAGGGGCTGGGTCAAGTCCAGGGCAGCTGCCAGGCTGGTGGTACCCACTCCGTCGTTGTAGATACCTAAGCCTGAAAGGCTTTTCTCAAAGGTGGGAATTGCTGCAAAGATCCCGATGGATCCTGTCAGGGTCACTGGTGAGGCCCATATTTTATCAGCATCTGCTGCAATCCAGTATCCTCCGGAGGCAGCCATGGAACCCATGGAGACCACCAGCGGTTTCCCACTTTTTTTGTACTCTAAAATCTCCTGCCGGATCACCTCAGAGGCAAAGACGGAGCCACCACCTGAATTGATACGTAGGACCAGTCCCTTGATACCACTGTCTTTTCGAGCCTTGCGAATCAGTTCTCCGATTGTGTCTCCACCAATGGTGCCGATGGGTTGTTCTCCATTGAGGATGGTACCCCGGGCTATGATGATACCGATGGAGCCATCTGCAGCCGGGGGATCGATAAAGGAGTGGGGGATGGTTTTCAGGTAATCATTCAGGCCGATCTGTTTAAAACTTCCATCCTGGTCTTTTCCTGTTATCTCGACCAGGTAACTGCGCAGCTCTTCCCGGGTTTTTAATCCATCTACAAGTCCTGTCTCCAGGGCAAGGCGGGCGGTATCTCCGTCAACTGTGGCCAGCTCAGAGGCGATGTTTTCAGTATATCCCCTGAGGCTTTCTGCACTCAGTTTCCGTTCCCGGCTGATGTCTGTGGTGACAGTGTCCCAGAGTGCTGTCAACCATGTCAGGTTCTGGGATTTGGCCTCCTCGGACATGGAATTACGCATTATCGGTTCCAGGGCCGATTTGAAGGTGCCGACACGAAAGATGTGGTAGTTGATCTTCAGTCTGTTGATGGCATCTTTGAAATAGAGTCTGTAGGCCCCGAGACCGTGCACATCAACCGCTCCCATGGGGTTGAGATAGATCTCGTCGGCAAAACTGGCGAGGTAGTAGGCCTTCTGCTGGTAAAAATCTTCTGCAGCAATAATTTTTTTGCCACTGGCTTTAAAGTCAGTGAGAGCCTTGCCTATAATCTGCAGTTGATTTAAGCCTACTGAGCCCAGTTTGTTGAGATCAAGCAGGATACAGCTAACCTTATCGTCAACAGCCGCCTCTCCAATGGCATCAAGGATGTCCTGGAACAGCGTTTCTGTGGGCAGGGTTTTGAGGCCGAGCTTGTCGTTGAGTATGGAAGAGAATGGGTCGGCAGGTTGTTTTTCTTCGACTATGTCTCCGGAGAGACTGAGGACCAGGGCTCCACTGGTGGGAATTTTAACTTCTTTTTTCGGAGAATAGGTGGAGATTGAAGTAAAGATAAAGAAAAGCAGGGCCAGGAAGGCAAGATTAAGGGTGAATATCCTGACCCCTGTGAGAACTTTTCCTACCCATCGGAAAATATTAACGATTGAACGAATGAGATCTTTCATTGGTTTATGTGTGTAAGAGGAGGGCTGGTTGCTCGTATAACAAAGCAGACAGAGTAAATAAAATCATAGCAAGCTCATATATAGAAGTAAACAGTCTTTTCCGTTTGTAAAGCCTGGGGAGGGATTCTCATTCCAGGTTTTCTACTCTATCCGGTTTATGATCGCTTGCGCTTTTTCTGCAAAAGGGAGCTGGAGCTGGACAGGTTTTTTCTCGGAGTTTGTTGTCAGATTGGAAATGGTGATGCCCAGGAGACGTATGCGTGTCCTGCCTGCTTCTGTGGAGCGAAGAAGGTGAGAAGTATGCTGCAGGATATCCTGTGCGTTATGGAGGGGGGATCGGAGGCTGAGTGAACGGGTTACGGTGGTGAAGTCATGATAGCGTACTTTGAGCGTCAGTGTATGGCCTCCCATTGCCTTGGCGTGCAATCCCTCCCCAACCTTATGGGCAAGATCCCGGATGACTTCCCGTACCTGGCCGAGTTCAATGATATCAGTGTGCAGGGTGGTTTCTGTGCCGATGGATTTTCGTTTTCGTCTGGACTGCACAGGACGTATATCCACACCTCTTGCAATATCATGGAAGTAGGCCCCGGCCTTTCCGAATAAGGCTGTAAGCTCTTTTTTATCAAAGCGCAATAGATCCTGTCCAGTGCGCACACCCAGGGTATGCATTTTCTCCTCGGTGACTTTTCCAACACCGTAAAATTTTCCAATAGCCAGGGAGGCGAGAAAGCTTTTGGCCTGTGCAGGTGAAATAATGGTCAAGCCGTCCGGTTTGTTCAGGTCTGATGCCGTTTTTGCCAGGAACTTGTTATAGGAGACCCCGGCAGAAGCGGTGAGACCGGTTTCGTGAAAAATTCGACTGCGGATGTTTTCTGCTGTCTCGGCAGCAGAGGAAAGAGAGTGGTGGTCCAGGGTGATATCAAGAAAGGCCTCATCCAGGGAGAGGGGTTCCACGAGAGGGGTGTAGTGGCGAAAGATCTCCATGATCTGAGTAGACACTTCACGGTATCTCTCTTTTCTCGGGCGGACAAAGACAGCCTGGGGACAGAGCCTGGATGCCTTGGCCCCGGCCATGGCCGAGTGGATTCCATATCTCCTGGCTTCATACGAGCAGGCTGCCACCACACCCCGACCTTTGGGATTGCCACCGACAATAAGGGGTCTGCCCGCGAGTTTGGGGTTGTCCAGTTGTTCCACCGAGGCAAAAAAAGCATCCATGTCTATGTGGACTATGTGTCGTTGTTGTGTCATCTATCTGTTTTTACGCCGACAGAGAAGAAAAAGCAATTGACAGTTTCAGGGAGTGACAAAAGGGGGTGTTGTGATGATGCGTTCCATGCTACAGTATGAAGATTGTAAAGGATTTACAGAAGAGTATATACGTTGTCGCCTGGTAATGGGAGAAGTTTATGCGTCAGATTCTAGCAGCAAGTGAACTGTTTGGCGGCTTGTCGCCGCAATATTTGGATGAAATAGAGAAAATCGCCGTGAGCAAGCAGTATGGGCGGGGAGAAAGTATCTTTTTTGAAGGCGATCCCGGAACCGGTTTTTATATGGTGGCCATTGGTCGGGTGAAGATCTTTAAGACCTCGCTTGCCGGAAAAGAGCAGATACTGCATATCTTTGGCCCCGGCGAACCCTTTGGCGAGGTCCCGGTATTTCATGGGCAGCCTTTCCCGGCAAATGCTCTGGCTCTGGAAAAGACAACCCTGCTCTTTTTCCCACGCAAGGATTTTGTCACCCTGGTCCATTCCATGCCGTCCCTTGCCTTGAATATGCTGGCCGTACTTTCCATGCGTTTACGTCGTTTTGCCACCCAGATTGAAAACCTTTCCTTGAAAGAGGTTCCGGCAAGACTGGCCGGTTATCTTCTCTATCTCTCCGAGGAACAGGAAAACAAGGGGCATGTTGAGCTTGAAATATCAAAAGGCCAGCTGGCCAGTCTTTTAGGAACCATTCCGGAAACCCTGTCCCGAATCTTTGCCAAAATGAGCGATGAGGGCTTGATTCAGGTGGAAGGGAAAAAGATCAGTCTGTTAGACCGGAAAGGATTGAAGGAGATGGCGTAGAAGACAGAGAAACTCAATTTAAAAGAGTATGACACGATCATTTTAGCTTGAATTTTCAGACCAATTTATCATACCATTTTAAGTGCTGATGTCCATGCGGACATATTTTTTATGATATCGAACGAAGTATGTTGCTGAACAATCTCAATCAACTGAGAACCTCGTGTTATATACTTTGAGGTTGAACTCCAGTCGAACAGGAAAAAACTAAAATGGGAAGGACGGTAACTTTTCGAGTCATTAACAATAGAATGCGATTCAGATGTTCAGCCTGTGGGTTCAGAAGAAATACCCCGGTGCAGGCAAATATGCGCAGAAAAAATATACGATGTTATAAATGTGGAGCCATCACAAAATGTATGCTTAATCGACGAGCTCTTCCAAGAGAACTCCAGAGTGGAAAAGTAGTAATGATCACAAATGAAGGCAAGGAGATGGATGTGAATCTTTACGATGTTTCAATGGATGGCATTGGTTTTGATATACCTATTAGAGCTGCACGCGCACGAACGGTAACAGTTGGGCAGGAAGTTCGTTTCAGATGCAGCTGGAATCCTCGTCTGCTTGGTAATGCTCGTTTTGTGGTAAAAAATAACAACGGTCAACGAATAGGTGCAAAAAAAATTGTATAGGGTGTTCGATGGTACGGACTTGGCCAATATAACCCATTTTGTATTCTGTACATCCTGCAATAACAGAAGATCGAGGGATATACAGTTTACAGTCAGCAATTACCAGTGGACAGTCAACACCTTGTCACAGTTGAACTGAGCACAGTCAGTCCTTAGCGTTTACCCTTGTCTGCCCGATAAAGACCCCACCTGGTGGACATTTTAGATTTTGGCAGTCCATACCTCCTTCCTCTGCTCTTGCATGCAACCTTATTCCCTGCTGCTGCCAGAGACAAGCTTTTCCGGCACTCTTCTCGGCAGAGTTACATGATCCGTTTGCCTTAGCTGTAGAGCGAACAAAAGTGCATAGCAATTGGCTAAGGCAGTGGAAAAATGTATTGTCTGCAGACTTTCCCTGATGAACTCAAATAGAATGGCGGATTACAGCGTGCCTGTTTTACGAGTTATCTTTTTGAATTGTGCATAACTGTTGCCAGCAGGTACGGTGGGGAGGCTGCCGCCGAAAAGCAGCGGGCGGAAGGTGAGAAAACGATAGCGTTTATCCTGGACGGTTACCAGGGGCGGGGCTTTGTGACCTTCAAAATAGTCGTAGCCCTGTTTGAGGTTTTCCCAGAAGCGGATCCATTTTGATTCTTTGTGGGCAGCCATATTTTTCCAGGTCATGTGAAAGGGAAAGATATGTACGGGAACCTGGAGCTGGCCTGAGATTATGGCTGATTCGACAATGATGTATATCTCTTCCATGCGGAAGTCGGTCATGGCAAAACAGCCAATGGAAGAGCAGCGACCATGCACCATCAGAACACTGCCGGTTCGTTTGTGGCTCCTGTCGAATTCATTGGGGAAACCCAGGTTAAAGGAAAGATGGTATTGGCTCCTGGGGTTCAGCTGGCTTGCTCCAACAGTGTAAAATCCTTCCGGGCTCTGTTTGTCGCCTTCACTGACCTTAGGGCCCAGAGTGCCGGAGTGGTCGCAAATGGAATAGGTCTTGAAAAGACTATAGATGAGTCCTTTGCGGGTCCATATCTCAAGCTGGTTTTCTTTTTTGAAAATTCGGATAAAAACCGGATCGCCCAGGTTCGCGTCCATTTTCTGCATTTCACGAATCAGTTTAGGGGCAATACGCCTGTATGCTTCCTGGGAGGTCGGACTACTGGGGATAGTTCCCTCTGCAGCGTGCAGATGAGTGGCCGCAAGAAAGAAAAGAGGGAGAAATACCAGAGCTTGAAAAAAGAAATGGCGTATCATTGAAGGTCTGAGAAACGGAAAAAGGGAAACAAATATATCAACTTCACTACTCATTAGAGTTAACCCGAAAAGAAAGAAAAGTCCAGGGGAATGGGCCTGTTCAATTGCGTTTGGTCCCCTTGTAAGTGAATGCCTTGGCAATCATCTTGTAAAAGCTGCCTTTATCTATGCCTATTTTTTTTCCACAGGGGCACAGGATTTTTTCTTCCTGGATTTCTGACGTATACATCTTTTTGATTCTGGCCTTGTGGCAGCGGAGCACTTCGCCCTGACCGATCTTGTCATATCGCCAGAGTTTCTTTTTGCAGGCTGCGCAGTGGATGGTAAGCATAAAGGAAGTTGATAGTGGAGAATTGAGAGTTGATAGGGACTGGGGCTGGATTAGATCTTTTGACGGACCCGGTCCAGCACTTTTGGATCATCGAACTTTATCAGCCGTACTTTTCTACTTCTAGGGAACTCCCGTTTGAGCATTGCTTTCAGCACTTTGGGGAGTTGTGGCAATGGGATATCAATTTCCTGCTCCTTATAGCCCTGTTCCCGTAGTTCAATTCCACCGCCATCTTTTTTGATAATGGCGATGCCTCTGTTACGTTTATAGGAAAGGAGTTCCACTCCACCGGGTGGATCAATCTTGTCCAGAGCGCGCAAGGTATCGGCGAGGAGAGAAGAAATGTTGACAAGGGCCATGAAGATGGGGAGTGATATCGATGATGGCTAAGAAAAAAGTTTCATAACGATATTCCTACCATCTCAAATAGGCAAAGAGCTTTCAGCTTCTTCAAGATTGTATCGGACCTGAGGCTGAGAAGTAAAGAGAAAACCCTCATCCTTTCTTGATCATTATCTCTGTTGTTATCTGCTGAGGCCATCAAGCTTCTGCCGCATCTGCGATTCCGGAGGAGCGCCGACTATCTGGTCAACCACATTTCCATTTTTAAAAAACAGGAGACTGGGGACACCGCGTATCTGGTAATGCATCGCTGTTCCCGGGTTGGAGGAGGTGTCGAGTTTGGCAACAATCACTTTGCCAAGATAGTCCCTGGCCATTTTCGTGATCAACGGGGCAATGGCGTGGCAGGGACCACAGGTGGGGGAGTAAAAATCCACTATCACAGGCAGGGAAGACTCTGTAATAAATGATTGAAATTCAGTGTCAGTGAGCTCCACCGGTGTTGCCTGGGAACGCATATCTATCTGTCTGCCGCATTTGCCGCATTTTGGGGAAAGGTGCTGCTTGCCCGCCGGTATTCTATTTTTGGCAGTGCAGGCCGGACAGGAAAAAATGAGACTGTTCATGTAAATCTCTCCTCACTTGGTTTCATTGTTCATGGATAACTGGTGTGGGGTTCATGATGAAACAAAAAGTGTGAATGAAAAGAAGATCTGTCAAGATCCGACTGCTGGAGAAACTTGGATTCTATTCACTATTGCCCAATTAGATTGGAGTGTTTATACTCTTTGATTGGCTAGCTGATGCAGGCATGGGCAATTCTGCACCATCATGAAATGAGATAACTCCGATTACGACCCCTTTTTCCTTATGTCCATCGATCTGCATACTCATTCTTCCTATTCCGACGGCACCAAAAGTCCGACAGAACTGGTCCGGCTTGCCGCCAGGAGTGGGGTCTCAGCCCTGTCTCTGACAGATCATGATACCATGGAAGGGGTGAAAGAGGCCTTATCCGTCAGTTTTGAGTATGGAGTGGAGGTGGTTCCTGGACTTGAAATCAGTGTTGTGCATGAGAAGAAGCCCTTGCACATCCTGGGTTACTGGATGGACCCGAGCCACAGTGAATTGGCAGCCGCACTGACCAGGATACAGGAGGCCAGGAAGCGCAGAAATACAAAAATTATCGAAAAACTGGTGGCGCTTGGAATAGATGCCTCAGTTCAGGAGCTTGCTGAGATTTCAGGTGTTGGCCAGACTGGGAGGCCTCATATTGCCAGGCTGCTCATGAATCATGGCGTGGTCAGATCCATGCCGCAGGCCTTTGATGAATATCTGAAAAAGGATACAAAGGCCTATGTGGCCAGGTTTGCCTATAGTGCGGAGGAGGCAATCGGTCTGATTGTAAGCGCCGGAGGCCTTGCTGTGCTGGCCCATCCTGTTCAGGTGGATAGGAGTTTGAATTCTCTGCCGACCTTGCTTCCAGTACTCAAGGCTTATGGCTTGGAGGGGGTTGAAACCTACTATCCTACCCAATCGAAAAAAATGCGGAAAAAAATTAGAAAAGTTGCGGAAGTCCTTGATCTGGTGATGACAGGGGGCAGCGATTATCATGGGGCTATTCGCCCGGGTACCCGTCTCGCCGGTGGGAATAACGTATATGTTCCTCCGGGACTCCTTGACCGGATGAAAGAGCGACTGCTGCAGCGTCGTTAACTCATTGATATTTCTTCTAAACTAATAGATCAGGAAAAATATATCATGCATTCAATACTCGTAGTCGATGATGAGCCCAATTACCTGATTGTCCTTTCAGAACTGCTTCGGGATGAGGGCCTGGAGGTCTTCACCGCTCCTGGCGGTAAAGAGGGCCTGGCAGTGATACAGGAGGTGGATCTGGACCTGGTAATCACGGATATGCAGATGCCGGGTATGGACGGACTGCAATTTCTCCACGAGATCAAAAAGAAGAATAATGATCTGCCGGTGATCATGATCACGGCCTTTGCCGAAGTGGAAAAAGCGGTTGCCGCCATGCAGGCAGGTGCCTACAACTATCTTGCCAAACCCTTTTCCAATGATGAACTGCTGATCAATATTAACCAGGCGGTGCACCATTATTCCCTGATCAGGGAGAACAGCAGACTGCGTCAGGAGATGTTGACCCGTACCGGGTTCAGCGGCATGGTCGGTAAAAACAAGTACATGCGGCAGATCTATGAACTGATCGAAAAGGTGGCTCCAACGCCGTCAACAGTACTTATTACAGGCGAAAGCGGAACCGGAAAAGAACTGGTTGCCAAGGCGATTCATTTCAACAGTCCGCGGGCTGATAAACCCTTTATCACCGTGAACTGTGCTGCCTTGGCCGAAAATCTTCTGGAAAGTGAACTCTTTGGTCATGAAAAAGGTGCCTTTACCGGGGCTGTTGCCATGCGTAAAGGGCGTTTCGAGTTGGCAGACGGCGGTACCCTGTTTCTCGACGAGGTTGGTGAGATTCCTCTGGCCCTGCAGGCGAAACTGCTGCGGGCCATCCAGGAAAAGAACTTCGAACGGGTGGGCGGCAGCAACAATTTGAGCGTGGATGTGCGGATTATCAGTGCTACCAACAAGGAACTGAAAGAGGAAGTGGACCAGGGAAGATTTCGTGAAGATCTTTACTATCGATTAAACGTGATCCATCTCGGCCTGCCTGCCCTGCGGGAGCGTCAGGATGATATTCCCCTGCTTGTGGACTATTTTGTCACAAGTTTCACTGATCGTCTTAATAAACCTGATCTGGCAATCAGTAGTGACGCCATGCGGCTTCTCGTCACCCTGCCCTGGGAGGGGAACGTCAGGGAACTTGAAAATACCATTGAACGGGCCGCCATTCTCTGTGATAATAACTTGATAGCGGCTGACGATGTCCAACCCGAATCAATGGGGGGTAAGGGGCAGCAGGATTGGAGTCGGGATCTGGATCTGAAACAGCTTATCCCGGAGAATGCCGGGCTCAACGATGTCCTCTATGCCATTGAGGACAAAATGCTTCATCAGGCACTGGATGATACAGGTTATGTGCAGGCCAGGGCTGCGGAACAGTTGGGAATCACCAAGAGTCTGCTTCAGTACAAGATGAAAAAGTATGGGATTAAAAAGAAAAAATAGGGACAGATTCGGTGCGTTACAGAAGAAAAACCAACTGATTTCCCTGCCTTTCTTCAGGAGAGTGGTTGCTGTCACCTGAATTCAAAAAGATCGAATCGCTTCAGAACAAAACAATATCTTTATAATTACCGCATGGGAAAACATCTGAGAAAGGTGTATTCCTGAAAACATCCTGTTTTTTCATTTTCGAATGTTATTTTTTTTTCGGGGAGGCTACAATAAATCATTAGCGTTGTTCACCTTGTGATTGCATGTTTTTTGCCGATTGCCACGGAATCCCGAGAGGAGGATATTTCCATTGAACAGTGAGAAGGATCTGCCTTATCCATTGGAGTTTCTCCTGCTTGCCATAACTGCTGTAATTCTATCCTTCCCTGTTCTGCTCCTGGCAGACGAATCAGGGCAGCCTCTCCCTGTAGCCGAGACCTCCTCTCCAATCATTATCGATATCGTATTTCAGGGCAACAAGGTCACCCGTCCACGCACTATGCTTCAGGAGATGGTGCTCAGCAAAGGCGACCCTGCTGATGCTGAAAAAGTAGAGCTTTGCCGGCAGGCGATCATGGATCTCAACCTGTTTAAATCCGTTATTATCGAGCAGCAGGCAAGCGAGGACGGTGTCATTCTGGTGGTAACCGTGGAGGAGAAGTTTTTTATCCTCCCCTTGCCAACGCTCAGTCGCAGCAATGAAGGTGATATCTCCTATGGTGCCTATATCAAGTGGTACAATATGTTTGGTATGAACTACACCTTCAAGCTGACTGGTAAGGTGAAGGAATTCTCCGGTGGCGATACGGATGAGAAAAAATTTATCGCCTATGATTATATCATGCCCAGAATAAACAGCGGGCCATGGCAGCTGCGACTCTACGGTGATTATTCGGATGAGAGAATCTATGCCCCTGATGCACAGCGTTCCACTTATCTGCTGTCATCCTGGTATGCCGGTTTTGGCATGATGCGATGGATACACCTGGAGGGACCAAGTCGCGGCTGGTTTATCCAGGGGAACGGCTCAGTTTTACATAGAGAGTACGAGCTGGACAGCGGAACAGACGGATTTTATGATGACGGTTTCCGACCCATGATATCAGGCGGGGGGGGGTATAAAAAGGTCCACGATCATCTCTTCAGTCGAACCGGTAAAGAGTTTGGCTATGAATTGGGCCTGGGCAATTCTCCGGTGGAGTCAGAAGAGCTATTTGTGAACCATTATTTCTATTACAGGGGATATCACTGGCTGTTCGACAAACCCCATTATAATCTCAACTTCCAGCTGAAAGGCGCATTTTCCAGTGACTCCAGCAACAATGAACACACCTACAAGCTGGGCAGCAGCAAAACGTTGCGCGGCTATGACAGGGATAGTGTAAGCGGGAACGCCTATCTGCAGGCCAATGTTGAGTATCTTCAGCCTCTCCTGGGTAACCCCCCCATCCGTGGTGTCATCTTTGCTGATATAGGCAATGCCTGGTCAACAGTAGACGATGTAGATGTGACTGACCTGGAAGCCTGTGCCGGCCTCGGGCTCCGGGTAAAGGTCAAATACTTTGTCAACTTGGATCTGGTACTGGAGTGGGCCTTCACAGCAGACGGTGACAATAAGGTTTACGCAGGAACCAGCGTGCCGTTTTGACTGGAGCGGCCAGCTTTTCCATGGGCCTTACAGTGTCTTCCAAAGAATGGAGAAATCGACTCCGAGTCTGGCATGGAAAGTCAGGGTGCTGCTGTTCAGCTGATATGCTGAATGTTATATAATAAAAGCAAGTCAGAAGCGTAAGTTGGTATCTTTCAGCCTCCAGCCTGAATAATTTCCCTACTTTTGAATACCCCAGTGCAGTTTGTTTCTGAGGATGGCAAAATAATCCCGGCTGGGAGAGACAATGAGGCGCAACGGCTGTTTTGCTGCCTCGATCTCAAGGGTGTCTTCACCTTCTATGTCCCAGGCTGGCTGTCCGTCCACAATGACCTGAGCCCTGTGGTTTTGGCCGGTTTCGAGCGTTGTCTGCAGACGTTTGTCTGCAGGCAGCAGCACTGGTCTTGAGCTGAGCATGAAGGGGCAGATGGGGGTGACCAGGATGGATGCCAGTCCGGGATAGACCAGGGGCCCTCCGGCAGAAAGGTTGTAGGCGGTTGATCCGGTGGGAGTGGAAAAGATGAGGCCGTCTGCCTTGTAGGTGGTGATGTATTCCTGGTCGGCCCTGGTTGAGAGTTCCAGCACTCGGTCCAGTGTTCCCTTGTTGATAACCACCTCATTGAGCGCGTAACGGGATTTGCTTCGTTTGCTTCCCTGGACAAGGGAGGCCTTGAGCATCATTCGATTTTCAATGGTGACCGTTTCAGAGACCAACTCGTCCACTGCTGCTACGGCCTCCTGCTCTGTCCGTTCCGTAAGAAAACCCAAATACCCCATATTGATCCCCAGCACCGGAATGGAGTGTCTGGCTGCCTGCTCTGCTACATGGAGAAGGGTTCCGTCACCGCCTAAAACAATGAGGACATCGAGATCTTCGTCCAGGCGGTCTATAGAGACTGCGATTCCCTTCTCCTGCAGCCTGCTCTCCAGAGTCGCGGCCAGCTCGATCGCTGGTGTATGGTCCTTTTTTGTGACGATCCCCACATGCTGCAGGGAAAAGTTGAGGACTGTACGGAAGGGCTCGGAAGGGAATGACATCTCAGCCCTTTCCAAGTTCTTTGGAACGGGTGACAGCAGCTTCGACGGCATCCATGAGTATCCCCTTGAACCCACTGCGTTCGAGAACATGTTGGGCGGCGATGGTGGTTCCTCCGGGAGAGGTGACCATGGCCCGGAGTTCGGCAGGATGTTTCTTGCTCTCCATGAGCAGTTTCACTGATCCAAGAATTGTCTGCAGGGCAAGGGTCTCAGCAGTGGGGCGGGGGAGACCGGACTTGATCCCGGCATCGATCATGGCCTCGGCAAAGGTGAAGACATAGGCCGGTCCTGAACCGCTCAGGCCGGTCACGGCATCAAGGGCCTGCTCATCAAGGATGACGGCCTTGCCGATCTTGTTGAAGATCTCTTCGCAGCGGAGCAGATCCTCTTGTTCTACATTTTTATTGCCGCTCAGTCCTGATGCCCCTTCCAGTACAAGTGCCGGGGTGTTGGGCATGACCCGGATGATCTTGCAGTCGTCACGTCCAAGCCCCTGTTCATAAAAGGAGATGGGAAGCCCGGCAGCTATGGTTATAATAAGGTGTTCCGGTCGTACCAGGTCTTTACTGGCTGCCAGGACAATATGCATGATCTGCGGTTTTACGGCGAGAATGAGAGTGCTGCATGATTCCCAGAGCGGCGCACTCTCTTCAAACCCCTGAACCCCGTAAGTACTGGTTATATAATCCCGTCGTTCCGGGTTGGGTTCTGCAACAGAGATGGCCTGTGCATCATAGAGGCCGGAGTCAATGATACCACGAATCAGGGCCTCGCCCATCTGGCCGCCGCCGATAAAACCTATTGTATTGTCCATTATTCTTTCCTTATGTCTGAAAGTTTGGCGGAGTTTACCATGGATCAAATAATCAGTCCACAGGGGAAACAGAATCCTTTCATTCGAGATGAAATCTAGAGCTATTCATGATACACTGTCTCTTGATTTCATGAAAATTATAAACTTGATGGCGTTGTAAAAACTTTTTATCTGCTTCGTTGTTGTAAATTTTCTATCATTACGACGTACTAAAGTACGTCGTAATGATAGAAAATTTACGCGCCTCGCATATGAAGCTTTTTACTTAGCCATCTGAAATTTTAAGTTTTTACGAGATTGTCAAACTTTAATATTGAGGAACAGACAAAATGAAAGGAATTGCGCTTGGGGTATGTATAACGCTTGATAGAGCACATTCACTCTACACAGAAGGATGGCGGGAACAGTAAGAGTCCCCAGGGAGAAAAGAGAATGATTAATCAGGACTTATTGGATATTCTGGCCTGTCCGCAATGTAAAGGCCCGGTGGTGCTCAACGAAAAAGGTGACGGCCTAGTCTGTGACACGTGTCATCTTCTCTATGAGATTCGGGACGATATCCCGGTGATGCTGGTGGATGAGGCGAAATCTCTAGATGATATCGAATAACCGGAAGCAATAATTCATGGATCTTTCTTTTCTCAATAAGCTGGATGAATTTCTGCTCACCTTTCCCTTGCTTCAGGAGTATGACCTGCTGGAAAGGCTGGTCATCGTCCTTATCTATGCCGTTCTTGCTAAAATAATTGATCTCCTTCTCATTCGTTCCCTCAGGAGCCTGGCCCAGAAAACCAGGATGCATTTCGATGATTACCTGATCAGTTTTTTTCATAGACCTTTTCTTGCCACAGTTGTCCTGCTTGGTGTCCTCCATGCCTGTTCTGTGGATCCACAGCTCCCCAATCTGTATGGGATCATCATTCCCGGTATTAGTAAGAGTTTGATATTGCTGGTCTGGTGGGCCGCTATTTCCAGCAGTTTAAGTAAGACCAGTCTTGAAGATGCCATACGCATCCTCGGGGGCAGGCATATTGACCCTGACATCTTCCTCCTCTTTAAAAATGTCTCAAGAATAGTTATTTTGTTTTTTACTATTCTCTGGATTCTTTTGATTTGGAAGGTCAATCTTTCCCCGCTCTTTGCATCAGCCGGTATTGTTGGAATTGCCATAGCACTTGCTGCAAAAGATACTCTGGCTAATTTTTTTGGTGGAATATCTGTTTTTATGGATCGCGCCTATAAGGTTGGTGAATATATTATTCTTGAATCTGGTGAGCGGGGCGAGGTGGTGGAGGTTGGAATACGCTCAACCAAGATCCAGACCCGTGATGATGTCATGATCATCATTCCCAATGGTATCATGGCGAATTCCAAGATCATCAATGAATCAGCCCCACAGCCAAGGTTTCGGATACGTCTTGATATCGGAGTTGCCTATGGAACTGATTTGGACCTTGTTGAAGATCTGTTGATGCAGGTGGCTGATGAAAATAATCAGGTGGTCAAACAGCCCTCGCCTCGGGTACGATTGCGCACTTTTGGTGATTCTGCTGTGAATTTTCAGCTCCTTCTCTGGATACGTGATCCGCGCGAAAAGGGACGGCAGACGCATCTGTTGCTGAAAGAAGTTTATCGTTGCTTTAATGAAAATGCTATTTCTATACCATTTCCCCAGCGTGATATTTATGTGAGGAGTGGTGAGATACAACAACTCGCCGATAAACCAGAGGGGTAGACAGAGGAGAGAAATGTGAAACTTTGCGGAGAGCTCCTGTTGTTTAGAAGTTCTGCGGTGGTCGCTGACCACATAGCAGAGTAAGGGTATCCCCCATCTTTTTGGCATGTATTTGAGTAAATCCCGCCCGTATAAGCCAGTCTGTTTCTATGGCCTTTTTCCTGCTGAAATGCTGCAGTAATCCTTGAGGTTCCTTGCTTTTTTGTACCAGACATAGCTTGGCTCCTGGTCTTAGCAACATGCGGCAGTAACAGAGATTTTCAAGGAGAGCTGACTGCTTCCATTCGCCTTGGGGGAGTGAGTAAAACAGGAGGTCAAACCGTGCTTTGTCGTGAAAGCTGCACAGGTCGTGGTTAAGACGGATAATCTCGGTCTGATTTGGAGCAGAAGCAGCTAACTGCTTGTTGAGCCCCATGCTTCCATGGACGCTGATGATTGCGAGCGGATGTGATCCTTTTTGTGATTGTTGCAGAAAGTATTTGAGTACAGCCTCTGATATTCCGTCTTGTCTGGAACTCTGTCTCCTGCTCAGCGCTTTGTTCAAAAATAAAGGGAGGTGGTTTGTCATCAGACTAATCCTGAGAGTGTTTGTTCTGTTTCTTTCAAGAGGTACAGAAAATTTGTTTAGTGAAGTTTGCCAATGAGAATACTGAGTGACAGGGCTGCTCCATACCAGAAGAGAACTTTGCTAATGGATCGAATGAGCCTCTTTTTCTCATGAAGGTTGAACGCGAAGCTTCTGTTTGATTCCCAATTACTGCTGTCTTCCGGCATCATCAGCCAGATCCAGATATTCGGTTTTTTTTTCATTCTCATCATCATCTTCTCCTGATTATCTGATTTCTGAGTTTTGAAAAGTTGTATTTTTTCTTTGCCTCATTCTAACTGAGCTGGTAAATAGGAACAGATACAGAAAGTGAAAAAAACAACCATAACAGATCGGGTGGGGCGAATAATGCAATGGAATATCATTATATTAAAATAGCCAATCAGCTGGAGAGACAGATCACTGCAGGTGAATATCTTGCTGGAGAGAAGCTTCCTTCGTTGCGAAAACTGCGAGCTGCCACTGGTCGCTCTATCTCCACTGTGTATCAGGCATATGAGGAGCTTGAGAATCGGGGGCTGGTTGAAGTTCGTGAAAAATCAGGTTTTTTTGCAAGACCACTCCTTAATGATATCCTGCCATTACCGAATCAGGGAGTCTCTTCTGTGAAGGCGCACAAGGTGGCCATTAATGTTCTGTCATCTATCATTCAACGCTCCCTGAACAATTCTGACCTGATTCCTTTTGGGGAGGCAACTGTCGCGCAAACACTGCTTCCCGGAAAGCAGATGGCAGGAGCTGTCCGAACGGCTGCAGCAGGCTATCAGGATGGAAGCTGTGGCGGTTATGGAGCCTCCGCAGGTTATGCAGAACTCCAGCGAGAGATTGCCAAGCGCTCCCTTGATACTCCTCAAAAGGCATGCGGTCGTGAAATTATCATTACCCAGGGGTGTATGAACGGTATCGAACTCTGTCTGCGCAGTGTGGCAAGGCCAGGGGATACCATCCTTTTGGAGTCACCAACCTTTCTCTGTTATCTTCAGTTGATTGAAGATCTCAATATGCGGGCTCTGGAAATTCCGGCTGATCCGTCTTCTGGGCTCAATCTTGAAAAGGTACGCAAGACCCTGGATGAACATGATGTGCGAGCCGCACTGTTCAATTCCACCTTTCAGAACCCCTTGGGGTTTGATATGTCAGCTCCGGCCAAGGAGGAGCTGGTCACCCTTTTCAGTGAACGTGGAATTCCTATTGTAGAAGATGATATCTATGGAGATCTCTTTTTTGGAGCGAGTAGGTCGCTTCCTTTAAAATATTTTGATACTCAGGGGATGGTGCTCTACTGTTCCTCTTTTTCCAAGGCCTTACTTCCGGATATGCGATTGGGATGGACCCTTGCCGGGAAGTTCAGGGAAAAGGTGAAACGTCTGAAGTTTAATAACAGCCTGGCATGTTCTCAGCTCATGCAACGTGCTCTGGGGCAGTTTCTTAAAAGTGGCGGCTATGAGAGGCATCTTCGTAAATTGCGCAACAGTCTGAGAAGGCAGGCCGCAGATATGGGACAGGCTATTGCCAGGCATTTTCCTTCCAATACCCGAATTTCGTCACCCAGGGGAGGTTTGAGTCTATGGGTGGAGTTATCAGATTCAGTGGATAGTCTTGAACTCTTTCATTTGGCAGAAAAAGAGAATATTGCCATTATGCCTGGCACACTCTGTTCAAGCACTGGTCAGTATGATCACTGTATCCGTTTAAGCTATGGCCATCCCTGGAATGAATCGCTGGAGGGGGGGATGGAAACTCTTGGAGGATTGGTCCATTCCCTGTCAAAAGCAGCAAACACAACCAGGGGAAGACAAGGGAATAAAGAGATAGTGATAGGGTTGAACACCGATCCGAATTTCCTCAAAATTGAACGTATCATTGGTAACTTTGGCTTGCAGGATGGAGACCAGGGAATTCGTTTTCATCAGTCCATGTCCGGTAATATTGTAAAGCTCATTGCAAGTGGTGAGCTTCATGGCGGCTTTGTCTTTGGAGAGTGTGATGATGACAGGTTTGTGGTTCAGCATCTGGCCACCCATTATTTACGGATCGTGGGGCCAGTGCAGATGGCAGAGAAAATTGTGAACGGAGAGTATCAGGATCTTGCAGAACTTCCCTGGATTGGGAACCCTGTGGAATGCCCCTATTGTCAGGTGATGGAAGATGTTTTTTATGAGCGTGGCTTTCGGCCCCGGAGTGTCGTTACAGTGAGCGATGAGTCTGGGATTGTCAGTATGCTCAAGGCAGGAGTGGGGTTGAATTTTATGCTTGAAACCGAGGCGAGGACGCTTGCCGAGGAGGGAATCCTGGTGATCTGGGAACAGGAACGATTTGCTCAAGCCCTTTCCTTTGTGACTCTGAAAAGTGAGCAGGAGGATGTTGGGGTCCAGCTGATAAAAGATGTGATTGATGAGATATGGTGAGTATCTTTTAAGGTTTGAAGGCTGAAGACTGAAGGGAAAGACGGGAGTGCAGTTTTTTTCTTCAGCCTATTGTTCTAAATAAAAAAGGCTCAGTTCCATTTGGAACTGAGCCTTTTTTATTACATTGACACTACAACCTTACTTCAGGGAGCAATACCCATCTCTTTCTCTTTCTCATGAACAGCCAGACGGGTCTTAATGGCAGTATCTGGAATAAGACTCATGGAGTCGATCCCAAGTTCAACCAGGAAGGTGGCAAATTCAGGGAAATCAGAAGGACCCTGGCCACAGATTCCAATTTTCTTTTTACGGCGCTTGGCAGTTTTGATGACCATGCGAATCATATCTTTTACTGATTCATCACGCTCATCAGCAATACCGGCAATAAGGCCGGAGTCACGATCAAGTCCGAATGTGAGCTGGGTCAGATCATTGGAACCGATGGAGAAACCGTCAAAGATATCGGCAAAGGCATCAGCTGAGATAACATTACTTGGGATTTCACACATTACGTAGAGCTCCAAGCCATTCTCACCCTGTACCAGACCGCACTCCTTCATCACTTCGATAACCTTCTTACCCTCTTCGGGAGTACGACAGAAGGGAACCATGAGTTTGATGTTGTCCAGGCCCATTTCATTACGGGCTTTTAACAGACCCTGACATTCGAGCTCAAATGCGGGACGATATTTAGGGTCGTAGTAGCGGGAAGCACCACGCCAGCCGATCATTGGGTTTTCTTCCTCAGGCTCATACAGAGTACCGCCTGCAAGGTTTGCATATTCGTTACTCTTGAAATCAGAGAGACGAACAATAACATCTTTGGGGTAGAAACCGGCAGCAATACGGCCAACGCCTTCTGCGACCTTATCAATAAAGAACTGTTTTTTGTCTTCGTAGGCACCGGTTTTGGCATCAATCAGTTCAACGATTCTCTTTTTCTCGGGATCATCTGATTTCTTGAGCTCTTCGTAGTTGTAGAGTGCCAGAGGATGCAGGCCAATGTGAGAGTTAATGATAAACTCTTCACGGGCAAGACCAACACCATCATTAGGAATCTGGCATTCGGTGAATGCTTTTTCCGGGATGGCAAGGTTCATCATGATCTTGGTCTTGGTCTCAGGTATGTTCTCGAGATCAGTTTTTTCAATCTCAAATTTGAGCAGACCTTCATACACATATCCGGTCTCACCTTCAGCTGAAGATGCTGTGATTTCCATACCGGTTTTGATGTGGTCAGTACCGTCGCCGGTTCCGATAACACATGGAATGCCAAGCTCACGGGAGATGATTGCGGCATGACAGGTTCGACCGCCGCGATTGGTGATAATGGCACCGGCAATCTTCATGATTGGTTCCCAGTCAGGATCGGTCATGTCAGTGACCAGTACTTCACCTTTCTTAAAGGTTCCGATGTCTTTTACATCATCAATGCAATGGGCTACACCCTGGCCGATTTTTGTACCAACGGCCAGGCCTTCAACCAGAACCTTACCGGTTTCCTGCAGTTTGTAAGTCTCCATCATTCCTTTGGCTGCCTGGGAGTGGACAGTCTCCGGACGAGCCTGGACGATGAAGAGTTTGCCGGTTCCGACATTTACGCCGTCACCATCTTTGGCCCACTCAATGTCCACAGCTTTTCCATAATGGTCTTCAATGATACAGGCCCAGTTGGCAAGCTGCAGGATTTCATCGTCACTGATGACATAGGACTTACGCTCGTCTACGGTGGTGTTGATGTTTCTTACCGGTTCTTCGTTTGTTGGATCATTGTCATACACCATCTTGATCTCTTTGGAGCCCACTTTCTTGCCAACGATAGGACGTTTACCTTCTTTGAGGGTTGGTTTGAAAACGTAGTATTCATCAGGGTTGACCGCACCCTGCACGACATTTTCTCCAAGCCCCCAGGAGCCGGTGATAAAGACAGCATCTTTAAAACCTGATTCAGTATCGATGGAAAAGAGAACACCTGAGGAAGAGGAGTCAGAACGAACCATTTTCTGGATGGTGATGGAGAGATACACATCAAACTGACCAAACCCCTGATGCTGACGATAGGAAATAGCGCGGTTGGTGAAAAGTGAGGCAAAACATTTGCGGCAATTCTCGATGATGTCCTCGTAGCCGTGAATATTTAGATATGTTTCCTGCTGGCCGGCAAAAGAGGCATCGGGAAGATCTTCGGCGGTTGCAGAAGAACGAACAGCCACATCACAATTTTTACCATATTGTTCTTCCATTACCTTGTAGGCCTTGATGATGGCATCGCGAAGATCATCAGGGAACTCGGCATGACGGATGATGTTACGGCACTTCTCACCTCGTTCAGCAAGGTTGGCCATATCTTCGGTGTCAAGATCTGCGAGTACGTCGCGAATATCCTGCTCAATTCCTGCCGCTTTTAAGAGGTAGCGATAGGCATAGGCGGTGATGGCAAAACCGTGGGGAATGGCAACGCCCTTGGAGGTGAGATGCTGGTACATTTCACCAAGAGATGCATTTTTTCCACCCACCAGAGGAACATCATCAATACCGATATCGTCAAACCATAGAATTAGTTCTTCGTCGTGACTTTTGGCCATCGTTATTTCTCCTACTGGAATTAGATTGTTGAAGTGACAGATTCGCAGATTCGAATGTGTCTTCGAGTGATTGTGATATGAAATTATATCACCTTTTCGCGAGGCTGAAAAGGGGAGTCAGAAAATGTTGATGCATAATATAAATAAAATTGTCTTTTCGTCAAGTGTTAGAGGCAGACTTTGTATGGAACAGATGTCTTCAAGTTTTATCAGTGGGGAATGTCCACGTTTATACTTTCCCTGATATTGACTGAAAAGTCACATTATTCAAGATCGCTTCGAGATGAATAACTAGAAGAGAAAAGAGAAGTATGATACTCTTTTTTTACTGTCCTGGAGGATTAGGTCGAATCAGTTGGTTAAAAAAACTCCTGTATGGAGATGCAAGCGGAGGTGGGAACTATGTCTCAGGCGGAACAAATAAAAGAACTCTATGAGCAGTGCAGCATTGGCAGGGATCATCATGAAAGTGATTATTTTTCTCTTATCAGGGAACTGGTCCGCCTGCGCAATGAGGAAGGAAGTGAGTGGCAGAAATTTATTGATCAGGCCTATGCTTTGGTCATGGATGAGATTATTACCAATACCAATCAGCCGAAGACACCGGTGAAATTTGGTACTTCGGGCTGGCGTGGAATGCTGGGGAAGGATCTTTTTTTACGTTCGGTATCCTTTGTCACTGCCGCAATTCTTGATCTCTACATGGCAGTTGACAGTGAGCCTGAACTGACAGAATTTCTCGGAGTGTCCAGTCTTGCCGAGGCCAGAAAGATGGGATGTGTACTCGGATTTGATAATCGTTTTGCTGGAGAAATTCTGGCCGGCGCTGTGACCGAGGTCCTGGTCGGGGCCGGTTTTGTTGTCCATTATGCCGGAGAATCTACAACCGGCGTCCTTTCCGCTGCAGTTTTAGAGTTGAATGCTGCGTTTTCTATCAACCTCACACCATCCCATAATCCTCTGGAATATGGCGGCTACAAATATAACGCAGCAGATGCTGGTCCTGCAGCGGCTGAGTTGACTGGACGAATCACAAGTCGCGCGCAAGAAATTACTGCGGCCGGCAGCTCGCCTCTGGTGGTTCTGGATAAACCTGTGCTCTCTCCTGCAGAGCGCGATGATGTGCGGCCTTTTGATGCCTTGGGCACCTGGAAGCAGCTTGTCCGCAAGAATGTGTCGGTTCATGGGGTGAGCTATGATGATATCCTGGGACGATTTGCAGAAGACAGGGAGGTGGTGGTGGTCATCGATTCTGTCCATGGGGCGAGCCGGATCCATATTGAGCCCCTTTTTGAAGGGGCCGGGAAAGATCGCCTGCTCCAGTTGCGGGACGAGGCGGATGTCACATTTAACGGTATTGCTCCAGAACCTTCTTCAGCCAACATGGCCGGGGTGATCGATCTTCTTGCTTCGCGCGATGAACCCTTAAAGCTCGGGGCCATCATTGATCCTGACGGAGATCGGATCAGGTTTACGGATGGGACCACTGAGATCAGCATGAATCAGTTCGGGGCCATGACCTACCATTTTCTTCACGAAGGGAAGGGGAAAAAAGGTATGGTTGCCAAAACCGTGGCCACCTCAAATCTGGCCAATCGTCTCGCTGATGTCTTTGGCGAAGAGACCTATGAGCCACGAGTAGGGTTCAAGGAGTTTAAACCGGTTATCGGGAAGGCCCTGGTCTATTTCGAGGAGTCAGACGGGATTTCAATCATTGGTCATACCCCGGAGAAGGACGCCTATATCGGTCTCTTGCTTGCCCTTGATATGGTTCTCAGCCGCAGGCAGAACCTTGGCGACTATCTTGCTGAGATAGAAGAAGAGTTTGGCGCCTATTATCCTGATCGTGACGGTTTGCTGGTGAGCGCTCAGGGGGAGGAACTGGCAGCTGCCTTGTCTCAGTTGGAAAAATATGACGTCGGCAGCACAGTACGTGTGGGAGACAGGGAGCAGGTTATCAACCAGGTAATCAGCATAGATGGGCGGAAGATGATTTTTGAAGACGGGTCCTGGCTCATGATCAGGCCGTCAGGAACTGAGCCAAAGGTTCGATTTTATGTGGAGTCTCGGACTTCCAGCGGTACTGCAGACTTGGTTCAGGCAGCCCATGCTATGCTTGGAGAAATCGGCCTCCTCTAAAAAATGATGGCTTTGTAAATCGTATTTGCTTTTTGCTTTTCAGGTATTAAAGTAGGAAAATCGGTCGAGCAGCAAAGGACTATTTTTGTGAAATACCTATTGAAAAAGCAAACGATCAGGAGCAGAGATCATGTGGGAATATACAGATAAAGTACAGCAGCATTTTTTACACCCCGAAAATGTCGGGGAGATTGAAAATCCAAGCGGTATTGGAGATGTGGGCTCCCTTGCCTGCGGTGATGCCCTCAAGCTGACCCTGCAGATAGAAGATGAACGCATCGTTGACGCCAAATTCAAGACCTTTGGCTGTGCCTCTGCCATTGCCTCATCCTCGGCCCTGACTATCATGATCAAGGGTATGACCGTGGATGAGGCGGAGAAGGTGACCAATGAAGATATTGCGGATTTTCTCGGCGGCCTGCCCAAAGAGAAGATGCACTGCTCGGTCATGGGCCGCGAGGCCTTGGAGGCTGCCATTGCCGATTATCGTGGGGTCATTCTGCCCATGGCTGAAGGTGAGGTGGTCTGCGAGTGTTTTGGTGTCACTGACCTGGAAGTGATACGGGCCATTAAGGAATCAGAGCTGCGCTCGGTTGAAGAGATTACCAACTTTACCAAGGCCGGCGGCGGCTGTGGAAAATGTGAAGATCGGCTGCGTGAGATCCTGCAGGCAACTGTCAGTGAGACCCCGGTGACCCTGGTTCAGGTGGAGGGCCCAAAACGAATGACCACCCTGCAGAAGATCAAGAAGATCGAGGCAGTCCTTGAGCGGGAAATTAAGCCGGCGCTTCGCAAAGACGGGGGCGATATCGAGCTTGTGGATGTGGACGGTGATTTTGTCATGGTCTCTCTGCGCGGAGCCTGTACCAGCTGTGCTAAATCACAGACTACCCTCAAAGAATATGTGGAGAAGAAATTGCGGGAACTGGTGCTCGAGAGTCTGATCGTGGAGGAAGCAAAGTAATGAACTGTGACGCAGAAAAAGTTGTATATATGGATAATAATGCCACCACCCGGGTCGCTCCTGAGGTGGTGGATGTTATGATGCCGTTTTTGACCGATTGTTATGGGAATCCGTCAAGCATGCATAACTTTGGCGGTCAGGTGGGGGGGGCTATAAAGAATGCCAGGGCCCAGATAGCCGGACTCCTTGGTGCTGAGGCCTCAGAAATTACCTTTACCAGCTGCGGAACAGAAAGTGACTCTACTGCTATTCTTTCTGCCCTGCAGTCCTTTCCAGAGAAAAGACATATCGTGACCACTCGCGTGGAACACCCGGCGGTGAAGCACCTCTGTGAAAACCTGGACAGGCTCACCGGGCATAAGCATCGAGTGACTCGTCTGCAGGTGGAGTCCGACGGTACGCTGGACATGGCACGATATGAAGAGGCACTGGCCGTAGATACCGCCATTGTCTCTATCATGTGGGCCAACAATGAAACAGGGGTCATCTTTCCTGTGGAAAAAATGGCGGCCATGGCCAAAGAACGTGGAATCCTTTTTCACACCGATGCTGTGCAGGCAGTGGGTAAAATCCCTATTAAGCTGAAAGAACTTGATATCGATTTTCTCTCCCTGTCCGGCCACAAACTCCATGCCCCAAAAGGGGTGGGCGTCCTCTATGTGAAACGCGGTACCCCTTTTGTTCCCTTTCTCTCAGGCGGTCACCAGGAAGACGGTCGGCGTGGCGGAACGGAAAATGTCGCCTCTATCGTTGGTCTGGGCAAGGCATGTGAGCTTGCCGGGGCAATGCTGGAAGAGGAAAACAGTCGAGTAAGGGCACTGCGTGATCGATTGGAAGAAGGTCTGCTGGCCTCTGTGCCCAAGTCCATGCTCAATGGACATAAGACGGACAGATTACCCAATACCACCAATATTAGTTTTGAGTTTGTAGAAGGAGAGGCCATTTTACTGCACATGAATTTGTACAATATTTGTGCTTCATCCGGCTCTGCCTGTACTTCCGGCTCCCTTGAGCCATCCCATGTGCTGCGCGCCATGGGAGTTCCTTTTACTGCAGCCCACGGTTCCATACGTTTTTCCTTAAGTGTTTATAATACCGAGGCTGAAGTAGATTTCGTGCTGGAGAAGATGCCGCCCATCATTGCGGAGCTTCGTCAAATGTCACCCTTCTGGAAGGCGGAGTAATTATGCTTATTGTTGACCCCTCATATGAGATCCAGGATGCATTGGATCAGACCTCGTTGGTAGTCCGGCTGGAGGCCTGCGGCCGTATCTGTTACAAGAGTGAAGAAAAGATCACTCTAGATTCAGCCATGCCCTTTGTCAAAAAAATTGCTGAGCATGGACATAACTCAGTCATGGAGATGGCAGTGGTGACCTTGGGGGTGCAATGCTCTGCGGAACAGTTTGATTCCTTTCTCGCCCTGGAACCCAAGTATTTTTTCATAGACCGTTTTGAAGATGAGATACTGATCACCGGCTCAATACGTGCCTTTCGGGAGTTGTACGTACGTGCTGGTGAACAGGAACTGGTGGAGGCCCTGGTCGGCTTTTTAACCGATGGTCATCCTTATCTCTTTGAAGGAGTCTGGGCCGGTGGTCGTGGCTTAAGAGAGAAAAGTAGTATTCAGGTCAGGAAGCTGGACTTACAGGAAGTGGATGGTTTACCTGCGGCTCTTCTTGCTCAGCATCGTTTCAGCGGAGTAAAGTTTGTCGTGAATCGTGCTGTGACCCACGAGATCGTGAGACACAGGCCCTGTTCCTTTCTCCAGGAGAGTCAGCGCTACTGCCGCTACAGTCAGGATAAATTTGACAACCAGGTTACTTTTATCCGGCCCATGTTTTACGAAGAGGGAACCGAGGAGTTCACCCTCTGGCAGAAGGCCATGGAAGATACTGAGCAGATCTACCTGCAACTCCTGGAAAGCTCCACACCCCAGGCCGCCCGAACAGTGCTGCCCAACTCCTGCAAGACCGAGATTATCGTCTACTGCAATCTGGCCGAGTGGAAACATATCTTTAGTCTCAGAACTACTCAGGCTGCAGAACCTTCCATGCGGGAAGTGATGATTCCCCTTGCCGCTGAGATGAAGGAACGCTATCCGGCTGTTTTTGTTTGAATCCTCTCGTAGTTCCTTTTTCTAAAAGCTCTCATTTCCCCCGGGGATGAGGGCTTTTTTTTGTTTGCTCTGCTTTGTCCCTGTATTGACACTTTGTTAAGAATTAGTTATATAGGTCATCAATTCTGATGAAATAGAGATTTGCGTCCATTCGAACGCGTACTGATGCTGCTGCCCAGGCTACCGTTTTTTCCAGGGCACTAACAAAATAACCTTTGCTGAAAAAAGGAGATCAATATGGTTCTTGATCCAACGAAACATGCTGACTGGGAGATCGCAGCTGAAGCCGAATCCCGAATGAAAACTGTTTATGAGCTTGGTGAGGAGCTTGGACTCGATAAAGAAGAAGTGCTCCCCTATGGTCATTATGTCGGTAAGCTGGATTTTAATAAAATCATGAGCCGTCTTGCTGATAAGCCTGATGGGAAATATGTTGATGTAACTGCTATCAGCCCCACTCCTCTGGGTGAAGGAAAATATACCTGTGCCATGGGTCTTGTGCAGGGTCTTGGGAAACGCAATAAATCTGTTGTTGGTGCCATCCGTCAGCCATCCGGTGGACCTACCATGAATATCAAGGGTTCAGCTGCCGGTGGTGGACTTGCCCAGTGTATTCCTCTCACCGAATTTTCCCTGGGACTTACTGGTGATATCAATGCCATTATGAATGCCCATAACCTTGGCATGGTGGCTCTCACCGCTCGTATGCAGCATGAGAACAATTATACCGATGAGCAGCTTGCCCAGCGTAACCTCAAACGTTTGGATATCCATCCAAAGAAAGTTGAATTCAACTGGATCATGGATTTCTGTGCCCAGGCTCTACGTGACATTACTATCGGTCAGGGACCAGGTAAAATGGACGGTTTCACCATGAAATCTTCCTTTGCCATTGCAGTATCTTCTGAGATTATGGCTATCCTTGCTATTGCCAATGATCTCGCTGATATGCGTCGTCGGATTGGAAAGATTGTTGTTGCCTATGACAAACAGGATAGACCCATTACCACAGCTGATCTGGAAGTAGATGGTGCCATGACCGCATGGATGGTTCAGGCGATCAATCCAAATCTGATGCAGACCCTTGAAGGTCAGCCAGTGCTTGTTCATGCCGGACCTTTTGCCAACATCGCCATTGGCCAGTCTTCTGTTATTGCTGATCGTGTTGGACTGAAGATTGCCGATTATAACGTTACAGAGTCCGGATTCGGTGCTGATATCGGGTTTGAAAAATTCTGGAACCTTAAATGTCGTTTCTCTGGGAATAAACCAAACTGTGCAGTTGTTGTTGCAACTATTCGTGCCCTTAAATGCCACGGTGGTGCACCGATTCCAATTCCTGGTAAGCCAATGCCTGAAGAGTATGGCAAAGAGAATGTCGGCTGGGTTGAAGAAGGTTGTAAAAACCTCCTTCATCACATTGAAACCGTTAAGAAGGCTGGTATTAATCCGGTTGTCTGTATCAATGCATTTTTTACTGATACGGACAACGAGATCAAGGCTGTTCGTCGTATCTGTGAGGATGCGGGGGCCCGTGTTGCCCTGTCTCGTCATTGGGAACATGGTGGTGATGGTGCGCTCGAATTTGCAGATGCGGTTGTTGATGCCTGCGAAGAGCCAAATGACTTTAAGTTCCTCTATGATCTGAGTGATCCACTTGATAAGCGTATCGATCTCATTGCCAGAGAGGTCTACGGAGCAGACGGTGTAACTTACACCCCTGAAGCTCAGGCCAAATTGAAACGTCTTAGTGCAGATCCTGATATGGCTGAGATGGGAACCTGTATGGTTAAGACCCATCTTTCTCTGTCCCACAATCCTGCCCTGAAAGGAACGCCTACAGGTTGGACTCTGCCTATCCGTGACATTATGACCTATAAAGGTGCAGGTTTTGTTGTACCTGTGGCTGGAGCTATTAGCCTTATGCCTGGTACCGGTTCTGATCCTGCCTATCGCCGGGTTGATGTGGATGTTGAGACCGGCAAGGTAAAAGGTGTATTCTAAGCTTGTAAGAAGTATGTAAAAACAACGAAGAAATAACGAGCAGCTCTCTGGTGTTGCCAGGGGCGTGCCGGACAACGGGTTAAGAAAAGTGTATCTTTTTTTAACCCGTTTGTTTTTTTAGAAAAAAGCTTGTATTGTTGTAAGTGGTTGAGCTATACAAGCATAGTGGTCAGTGGCCTAATTTTTTTCTCTATTTCTAATATCCAGCTGAGATGGCAGTCAAACAAAAAGCACCCAAAAGAAAAAGCTCCCTTAAAGGAACGGTTAAAGATCGATCCGGTGCCGGAAAGGTCAAGGTCGGAGAGCTTTTGAGTAAGGCTGGTTATATCACCCCAGCCCAGCTGGAGTCTGCCAAAAAAGAGCTGAAGAAAAATGGTGGCAGGCTAGGAGCCATCCTGCGTCGGTTTGATTATATCGATAAAGATACCATTTTTAATTTTCTCAGTCGCCAGCATAACTTTACTCCAGTTCTGATCCGCAATGAGCCACCGAGTAAGGATGTCATTTCTTTGATGTCCTATGAATTGGCCAAGAATCACATGGCTTTTCCCCTTCGTTTGGCTGGAAACACCCTGCAGATTACCATGGCTGAGCCCACGGACACAGAGGCCGTGGAAAAACTCCAGGAGACATTAGGGAAGGATCTTGCCGTCTGTGTCTCCATGGAAGATGATCTTGTAGAGGCATATAAGACGTATTACGGTATCGATGAAGAGGAGGTCAAGAGTTTTTTAAAGGATACTTGTGACGAAGGCGATGAGGAGATGGCTGTTACCGAAATCGATGACTTTGGCAGCATCGTGGCTGAGGCAGCTGATGATTTTGAGATTGAATCGATCGAGGAAGACATCGGGAATGAACAGTTTGCTGCCTCTGATGCCCCCATTATCAAGCTCGTCAACGGTATTCTTATTAAGGCGGTACAGGATGGGGTTTCCGATATCCATGTGGAGCCCTATGAGAAGACCATGCAGGTTCGTTATCGTAAGGATGGTTCTCTTTTTAAGTCCATGAATCTGCCGCTGACCATCAAAAATGCCATGGTGGCCCGTTTAAAGATCCTGTCAAATCTTGATATCACAGAACGTCGTGTTCCCCAGGATGGTCGTATCAAGATGCGGCTCGGACGAAACCGATCAGTTGATTTTCGTGTCTCCTCTCTTCCTACCCTGTTCGGCGAATCAGTTGTCCTGCGTATTCTGGATAAAAGCTCCCTCAATGTTGATTTGACTAAACTCGGTTTTGAAGTAGAGACCTTTGAGGCCCTGAAACGCTGCCTTAAGCGACCTCAGGGCTTGCTGCTGGTTACCGGTCCCACCGGTTCAGGTAAAACGGTTACCCTCTATTCGGCGTTGAATTCACTGAACTCAGAGGATATCAAGATTCTGACCGCTGAGGATCCGGTTGAGTTTAACTTTAAAGGAATCAACCAGGTCAATGTCCATGCTGATGTGGGGATGACCTTTGCCGCAGCTCTGAAGGCCTTTCTCCGTCAGGATCCTGATATCATCATGGTGGGTGAGATTCGAGACATTGAAACCGCTGAAATCGCCATCAAGGCTGCCATGACAGGCCATCTGGTGTTTTCCACCCTCCATACAAATGACAGTGCAGCCACCATCGGACGTCTCCTTGATATTGGTATCCCTTCCTTCATGCTGGCCTCTTCTGTGACCATGGTCCTGTCTCAGCGACTCGGTCGCAGGCTCTGTCAGAAGTGCAAAAGACCAGAAATGCATGATCCTAAGGATCTGATCAGTATGGGATTTAGTGAGGAGGAGGCTGAATACGTGGTAACCTATGGTCCTGTAGGCTGTCCTGAATGTAATGGCCTGGGCTACAAGGGACGGGTCGGTTTCTTCGAATTGATGGAAGTCACCAATGAGGTGGCCACGGCCATCAGTGCCGAGGTTCCTGAAGATCACCTGCGTAAGGTTGCCTGCCAAGAGGGAATGATTCCGCTGCGTCAGGCAGCCATTGAAAAGGTGCGTCAGGGAATAACCAGTGTGGATGAGGCCTTGCGCAGGACGGTTGTCCACGGAGAAAGTCTCCCTGCCTATCTGGTCAATCCGGATATGGAAGAGTACGAAGATGGAGACACTATTATTCGTGAAGGAAATACAGATATTGATTTCTTCAAACTGATCCGGGGGGCACTTTCCATTGTCAAGGGTGGGAAGAAGATCGCAGAATTGACTGAACCTGGTGAGTATTTTGGTGAGATGGCCGCCTTGTCCGGTGAACAGCGTACAGCATCGGTTGTCTCCATAGGGCGTTCCACCATTAAAAGATATCCTGGCGATAAATTAGACGAAATTATAGCAAAATATCCGGAAGTTTCTACTCTGCTTTTTAAGACCATGGCCACCCGGCTGCATAAGTCCAACCAAATTATTGTCAAACTTGCTGGCGGAGGTGGTCGCAAACTACCTAAGCAGTCATGACAAAAATCAGCGTTTATATTATCGCCTACAATGAGGCCTGGAAAATCAGAGATGCCATCAACTCCGTCCTCTGGGCCGATGAGATTGTGGTGGTCGATTCTCACTCCACGGATGACACGGCAGCCATTGCCGAGGCCATGGGGGCACGAGTGGTCCAGGTTGATTTTCAAGGTTTTGGCGATCTTCGCAACAGGGCCATAGCCGCCTGCACACATGACTGGATTTTCAGTCTTGATTCAGATGAGCGCTGTACCAGAGAAGTGCGGGATGAGATTCTGCAGAAGATTGTTGCCCCAGGAGAAACCGAGGCTTGGTATGTACCCCGGAGGAATTTTTTTATGGGGCGCTGGATAAAGCACTCAGGCTTTTATCCCGACTATCGTCAACCCCAGCTCTTTAAAAAAGGGACACTGGTCTTTGAACTGGATATGGTTCACGAAGCCTACCAGATTGTTTCCTCTGCACCTCCAGGATACCTTCAACACGCCATCTGGCAGGTCCCGTTCAAGGACCTGGAAGAGGTGCTCCACAAGGCCAATAAATATTCCAGCCTCGGTGCTGAAAAACTTGCGGACAAGGGAAAAAAAGGGGGAATGGGCAAGGCCCTGGGGCGTGGACTCTGGTCTTTTTGTAAGCTCTATTTTTTGAAGCTGGGTATCCTTGACGGCTGGCCGGGTTTTGTTATTGCCGTGGGAAATTTTGAAGGCAGCTTCTTTAAATACGCCAAGCTCAACGAGTTGAACTCTTCCTGGGCACCTCCGTCCTCCCCCCCTTTGACTCGAGACTGAAAAGAGCACCCCCTCCCTCTCCTGTTTCAGGAAATTCCTTCATTCTTCTGGGTACCTTGAAAAATTTGGGTTTTCGTTCAAGATCAAGGCATACGAAAAATTTTACCGCAGGCATATAAATGATATTCCGAGGACGAAGTACTTGGCTTAACAAACTATACATCCAAGTGAAAAATTCTTCGTATAACGCAGAGGTTGGACAAAAAGACAATTTTTCAAGATAGCCATAAGAGTTCATTGAGCTGTGGGTGCACGTCTCTCTTTGTGGCATGATAGCCCGTTTTCGCACCACACCAGCTTGTTTTGCAGGGTGTTGGCAAGAATCTTATCATTTTCTGTCAGGTATTGACGCGAATTGGACTGGTGATGGAGGTGGTAGGTCAGCGCGTTGAATTTCAAGTTCTTTCTTTTTACCCCGTAATGTAACAATCTTGCCGTAAATTCTGAGTCTTCACGCCCCCAACCAACAAAATCTTCATTAAAACCGTTGACTGCCTCGGCATGTTTGCGCCAGAAGGCAAAGTTACAGGTTTTTATTCCGGCAAGCCGTGTGGAGGAAAAGCTGAAGAGCTTGGAGAGCAGGTTTGAGCGGATACAGTTTTTTCTGTTTTCTACGCCCGGATCAGTCAGGCAGATGCAGAGGCCTTTATTTTCCAGAGCCCTGTCGGTTGAAGTTGCGTTGAGCAGGACACGGGAACCCTGAATGAAAAAATTCTCACGAGCTGCCGTGATATGATCAGCAATAAAATTTTTTTCTGTGACGATATCACCGTCTATGAGAATAATATAGTCGCCTTGAGCAATGGATATGGCCTTGTTTCGGCTTCTGGAGAGGCGAAAACCCTTGTCATGTTGCCAGGAGTGGACAAGGGGGACAGGAGCTTCCTTTTGTAATGACTCGATGAGCTGTCGTGTGTCGTCCCTGGAACCATCATCGGCAACGATGATCTCAGTCGGAAGCTGAACCTGTTTAAAGACAGAGAGGATGGATAACTCCAGTGCCTCCTTCCAGTTGTAGGTGGTGATAATGAGTGATGTACGCACAGGATAGAGAATGGGTTGAGGTTGACGGGTTGATGGGACGACTTAGGAGGTAGTTTTAAAACGAACTGCAGAATGTCGAACATGGAATGTCGAATGTCGATCTGTTTTTTTTACTTCTGCGGTTCAAAATTTCCTGTTCAATATTCGACATTTTCTTTTTCTCCAGTCTCCTGTCTAACACTCTTTATTATCCCAAACACCTTGTCCACTGTCAGATCATTCATACAGCGCCAATTATATTTTGTACACGGTTTCCGAGCATAACAAGGACTGCAGGAAAGTGTCTCCTGAATAATAGTATGGGAGCTTCCATATGGGCCTGTTCTGACCGGGTTGGCCGGCCCGAAGATGGCAAAGACAGGGACGCCCAAGGCAGCGGCAATATGCATGGGACCGGTATCGTTACAGACAAAAAAACGGGCCCTGGCAATGAGGGCAACCAGTTCCTTGAGGCCAGTCTTCCCGGCAAGATTGATACCCTTTCCCTTGCTTGCAGCCACCACCTCTTCGACAATGTGGCTGTCGGCAGGACTGGAGATCACAAGTGATGGGAGATCCAGTTCGGCTGCCAGTTGGCCGAAGCGCTCAGCAGGCCAGCGATTGGCCTCCTTGCCGGCAGAGGGGGCCATGATACAGAACTCAGCAGGGAGAGAGGCGAAAAGTTCGGAAACGGCTGGCAGAGGTGGAAAAGGGTACTCGATCTGAGAAGTATCACAGTCCATCAGGCGCGCCAGTTTGAGATAGCGATCAATAGCATGGATCTGGCCGCCGCCCTCTATCTTGTGACTGTAAAAGAAAGGACTGCCTTCGTCGGAATCGGAAAATCCCAGTCTGTATCTGGCACCTGCTGCCCAGGTAATAAGCCCGCTGCGCAGCAGGCCGGAGAGATCCACCGAGATGTCAAACTTTTCTTCTTTCAGCCCTTTCCTGAATGCGTTGATTTCCGGCAGGATCTTGTTCAAACGGCCGATTTTTTTCCAGCCCTCTTTGTCCATGATCCAGAGCCGGTCGATCAGGGGATGTCCTTCCAGGAAGGTGTGCAGTCCCTTGCCCACCACCCAGTGAATTTTTGCCTCGGGATAACGTTTACGCACTGCAGCCAGGAAAGGCAGACTGTGGATGATATCTCCCAGGGCACTGGGTTTGATGATGAGGATTTTCTCAATTTGTCCTGAAAAAGAGATGGTTGTAGACATTTTTTTGTTAATTAGAAGGAGTTATTAAAAAAGCGCTGAAGCGTTTTCAATCGTTGGTTATACAGGTATTTTTTCAATGGATTGTTTGGTCGTAACTGCTCGGCAACCTGCAGCCGGTTGGCAGCCCTGTATGGGATTCCGATGATATTTTTTTGCTGCTCTAGATTGGTGCGATAACGTTCCAGGGCTTGCAGGTTTTTGTCTCTTACATGGGTACTTAACGGCAGTGTGCCATGTTTTTGTCGAAAACGCTTGCGATTGGTTCTGAGAAGCTTCTTTGTTTGTTCAGGAAACTTTGAAAAAGTGGCGGAACCCTGATGATAAATGAAGATGTCTTCTGTAATGATCATGTTCAGGCCAGCCCTGCATGCTCTAAAGCAAAAATCTGTGTCTTCGTAGAATCCAAGGCCAAAAGATTCATCAAGGCCTGAAAGCTGTTCGTATGTTTGTTTACGAATGGCGACACAGAAAAAGCCGAGGAGGTCGGTGGGGAAGTGAAAGTCCTGTGAGTGGGTACACCATGTGTTGCCCTGCTGGATGATTTCTTCACTCTTAGTCCCTGTGGTGAAAATCCTCTGTTCATTGCCACTGGCATTGGTTACAGGACCGAGCATATGCCAGTCAGGGTGGAGGCGAAGGAGACCCGAGAGCCTTTTCATGGCTCCGGCTGGAACAATGGTATCGTTGTTCAGGAGAATAACGATGTCGGATGTAGCCATTTGCACACCATCGTTGTTTCCTCCGGCATATCCCCTGTTGTTTT
>DAOVAI010000067.1 GCA_030671085.1 Pseudomonadota bacterium
GGCATTAATATCATCATGCATTACATCCTGATTAAACCTTTGCTTCGATTTAACAGGGGCTTGTCGGAAATCGCAGAGGGGAATTACTCCATTCGCCTTGAACCTGTGCAGCATACGGATTTGAACAGTTCCGTTGAGGCGGTAAACAGCCTGGCAGACCATATTGAATGTGTTGTAGGCGAACTCAGTTTAACCCGTGATTTTCTCCAGAACGTCCTTGATTCCATGCCCTCTATCATTATTGGTGTCGATCGTGACAGTTGCATCACCAACATGAATCGTACTGCTATTGGCACTAGCATGAAGACAGGTGAAGAATGTCTGGGAAAACCGATTGCAGATGTTTTTCCCGGTCTGGAGGGAGAGGGGATCGCAATCATAAAAAGGTCCATTGCCGAACGCTTGCCGATAACTATTGGGAAGAAGAACAGTCCTGTCCTGGGTAGAGAAAAGTCCAGTGAGGTAACAGTTTATCCTCTATATGGCAAAGGCTTAGATGGTGCGGTTGTGCGTATAGACGATATTACTGCCAGGGTCCGTCTGCAGGAGGTGATGGTTCAGACTGAGAAGATGATGTCTGTTGGAGGGCTGGGAGCAGGGATGGCCCATGAGATTAACAATCCCCTGAGTGGTATACTTCAGGCTGCCCAGAATATTGAACGAAGACTTTCTCCTGAGCTTGAGAAAAACAGGGAAGTAGCCCTGCAGTGCGGTTTTGAATTGCAGGCCCTCCAGACCTATCTTCAAGATCGCCAGATCTATACCATGCTCACAGGAATACGTGAATTAGGCCAGCGTGCCGCACAGATTGTACAGAATATGCTGCAATTTTCCCGGCGGAATGATTCGGTCATGGAACCTTGCGTTCTCGCTGAAATCCTTGACCGGGTAATAGAACTTGCCGAGAATGATTACGACCTGAAACGCAAATATGATTTCAAACATTTTCGTGTTATTCGGAACTATCGACCGGATATAGAGGTGGTTTGCAGCAGGACGGAAATGGAACAGGTCTTTATAAATCTCCTCAAAAATGCGGCTCAGGCCTATGGGCCGTTTGAGGTGGATGGACCGCACCGCCCTGAGATTACAATTAACAGCTATCAGGATGAAGAGTATGTGACCGTAGAGATCGTTGATAACGGACCAGGCATTGAGGAAGATGTTAAAAAGCGTATTTTTGAGCCCTTTTTTACCACGAAAAAGGTCGGAGAGGGGACCGGGCTCGGCCTTGCAGTTTCATTCTTTATTGTTGTGGATCAGCATAACGGAAGGCTGTCTGTTGAGTCCACACCCGGCCAGGGAGCGACTTTTATTGTGCAGCTCCCGAGAAAATAGGACAAAAGAGAGCGCCCCTTCCTTTCAGTCCATGGGGATTTGAGCAAATCCCCTGTTTTGATGCGCTAACATGGAGATGTATCCGTTTTTGACAATTTCCAGTTCCGGACGAAAATCTTCAGGTGCTATTCCCTGGAGTTCGGCTGCGATGAGGCACTGCTCCATGAGAATACCTTTTTGGGCAAAAGTTTTCAGCCATTTGTGGACTTCAGCCTTGACTGACTGTTCCTCCTCTACAACGTAGTTACTCTTTCCCCTGGTAACGAACTTACTGGCCTTGCCGCGAAAGGCGATGACAATTTCCGGTTGAATACCGGCAGACTGCAGTTGTGAAAGAGTTTTATCTATCAGGGAGAGGCGGAGAAGCAGTTTCTTCGCAATGCCCATGTTGACATCAAAATAGACCTTTGTGGATGTGAGTCCCGGTAGCGAGCGACTCTGCTTGTATTCTTGGCCATGGGAGACACCAAAGGAGAGAAACAGAAATATTGGAAGCCAGAACAGGGTGAGCTTTCGAGTAACCATAGCATACCTTCTGTGAGCTTGTTGCCTGATGATCTGCGCAGAAAAAGATATCACATATCATCAGAATTTATCTTTTTGACGGAAAGCCGAAGGCGGACTAACATCCGCCTTCAAGTTTCTTTTCCATCTTTACGGCAGTGGGAGTGTCCTCTTTCACTACATGCCAGACCTTTACCCGTTGCCCCTTTTTAATCTCTTCCAGGGAAGAATATCCGACAAGTGCTGTATTCCAGTCCACAGAAATTGTAACTTTTCCCCCTTTATTCACCTGTACCGTGACAACCTGGTTCTTTGGGTCAAACTTTTTTATTTTCCCCTCTGTGAGCTGGATGTCTTGGTTTGTTGTGACACCAGTGTCATCATCTTTTGCCAAGGAAAGCGAAGGGGTGATAAGGGAAAATATTAAGAAAAGTGCGGCGAACAGATAAGCTGTGGTGTGAATGCTTGTTTTCATACTCTTCTCCCTTGATCAGTTTATCCATTTTTTGCAAATCGCTTTCAGGCGCAGCTACAAACAAGCTGCATCGGGAAGCGAATGGTTTGTTAGAGCAAGCATAAGCATGAATACCACAATGTGCCAGTCCAACCTGAAAAAAAGATAAACTGAAAGAGAAAAGGGTTCAGGCCTGCTGCTTCTGTTTTTCAAGGAGGAGAGCAACCTTTTCCCCACAGCGTCTGGATTTACAGGAACCGCCACCGATACCGGTTATTGTAGATATTTCCTCAAACGTTTCAGCCCCGTTTTCTATGGCCTGGAGAATGACATAGAGTTTAATTCCTTTGCAGATGCATCCAGGTTTTACGCGGGCCAGGATTTCTTCTTCTGTGGCCATGTCAACTCCTGATAGTATGAGTTTTTACGAATTTGTTAATGTTTGACGTATGGTTCTTATTGGCGAAAATGCTTATGGATGGAAGCTGCCAGCTCCGGCCCGATACCTCTGACAGAGGAGAGCTCTTCGACTCCGGCATTGCGGATGCGTTTGACGCTGCCGAGTTGTTTCAGCAGTCTTTTTTTTCTGTCTGGACCGATACCCGGAATCTGATCCAGGGTAGAGGCCATGGTGGCCTTGTTTCGCAACTTACGATGAAAAGTCACTCCGAAGCGATGTGATTCATCGCGGATACGCATGAGATAGAGAAGAACTGGATTGTGTGCTTGCAGAAGGATGGCATTTTTCCGGCCCGGTTTGTAGAGTTTTTCTCCTTCGCTCTCTTTTTCCTTGGCGATACCAATCCAGTCAAGATTGCCACGGATACCAAGTTCGTCAGCAACACGCATGGCCACACCCAGTTGTCCTCGACCTCCATCCACCACAAAGAGGGCAGGGAGATTGTCTTCTTCTATCCCTCGGCTGAGACGCCTGCGCAGGACCTCCTCCATCATGGCATAGTCGTCCGGGCCTGGCACAGTTCTGATCTTGTAATGCCTGAACTGTGCAGGTGCAGGGCTCCCTTTTTCAAAGCAGACAAGCGATCCCACTGCTTGTTTACCGCTGGTATTGGAGATGTCGAGACATTCGATACGTTCCGGGCTGTGATCCAGGTGGAGGAGTTTTCTCATGGAGTCTGAGAGGTTCTGCCAGGCCTGTACCTGTTTTTCCTTTTCATCAAAGATGTGGGCGGCATTGGCATTTGCCATCTGCAGCAACTGGACCCGGTCTCCTCGCCTGGGCACCATCAGTCGTACCTTGGACCCGACCAGTTCTGAAAATCGTTCGCCGAGAAGGTCTGCGTCGTTAATAGCAAAGGGAAGCATGATCTCTTTTGGAGGATGAGTGGACTGATCGTAGAACTGATTCAAGGCCTGGGCCAGAATGCTTTGATTGGTTTCTAAGGGGTCTGAGAGAAAAAAATTACGACTTCCGGAAATCAGGCCGTCACGGACAAAGAGAATGGCAATCCCGACGGAGGTCCCCTGGCGGCAGTAGCCAAAGACATCCAGGTCTCGAAGATGGCCGGAGGCAACAATCTGTTTTTCCAGGGTCTTGGAAAGGGCTGTTATCTGGTCCCGAATCTCAGCTGCACGTTCAAAATGGAGTTGCTCAGCAGCTGTCCCCATCTCCTTTTTGAGATCACGAAGCAGACTTCTGTTGCGTCCCTCAAGCACCATCAGTACTTTTTTTACCTGATCCTGGTAGAGTTGCGGGTCTGCAAGGTCCACACAGGGGCCCTTGCATTTTCCCATCTGCAGATTGAGGCAGGGCCGTTTGCGTGGTTTCACTTTGCTTCCTTTGCACTTTCGTAAAGAAAAGAGGTTGGCCAGCAATCGCAGGGTCGCCCACATGGAAGAGCTTGAGGCATAGGGGCCAAAATATCGTGCCCCATCTTTTTTCCGTCTGCGGGTCATAAAGACCCGGGGCCAGGTCTCCTGCACTGTGACCTTGATCAAAGGGTAATTTTTGTCATCGCGAAGGATGATATTATAGCGAGGTTTATGTTTTTTGATGAGCGAAGCCTCAAGAATAAGGGCTTCTTTTTCGGTGTTGGTAAGTAGGGTGGCAACCTTGCAGACTTTTGCCAGCATTACCGTGGTCTTGTTGTGTTCCGAACCAGCAAAGCGGGTGTAGGAGGTCAATCGTTTTTTCAGGTCCTTGGCCTTGCCCACATAGAGAACCCGAGATTGTCTGTCGAGCATCTGGTAGATACCGGGGGAGTGGGGGACGGTTTTTAGAGAGTCTAGGGGGAACATAAGGGATTGAATGTCGAATATCGAACAGGGAAAAACGAATTGCGAAGTCTTTGCAATGCAGAGTTTATAATAGACATGAGAAGGCAGCTTGGCAAGGAATGGTGCAGGAGAGACTTTACAGAAGTGGATTTTTGGGGTAAAGAGAGGCTCATTTACATACTTTTTCAGGTGCCGCATTTTTTGTGGTGAAAAGGGAATACGGTGTAAATCCGTAACGTTGGGCCAACGCTGTTAGCGGGGACTCGGGTCACAGGATGCCACTGCCGATTTTTTTGGTGGGAAGGCGTGACCAGAGGCTGATCCGCAGAGTCAGAAGACCTGCCTGGAGAAGAAGGATTAAGTTGTCCGCATCAGTCCGCACTGCATGAAACCTGCAGTGCGGACTTTTTTTATGCCCAGGCGGTAGAGACATGAAGAGGAAAGAAACATGGAAACACAGTTAGAGTTAGCACGTAAAGGAAAGGTTAGCGAGCAAATGAAAGAGGTGGCCAGGCAGGAAGGACTTGCTGGAGAGTGGATTTGCGAGCGGGTGGCCGAGGGCAGGATAGTGATCCCGGTCAATCCGAACCGCAGTCAGCAAAAAGTTGTAGGCATTGGATACGGTCTGCGAACCAAGGTCAATGCCTCCATCGGTACCTCATCCGATATCACAGATCTTGAGCTGGAAGTGCGAAAGGCAAGGGCAGCAGAAGAGGAGCAGGCAGATACCCTGATGGAACTCTCTACAGGCGGCAACCTGGACAATGCACGGCGGAAGATCCTGGACTGTTGCTCACTGCCTGTGGGAAATGTGCCGCTTTACCAGGCATTTTCCGAGGCCGGCAGAAAGTATCACAATCCTAATAAGCTGGACAGTGAGTACCTCTTTGAACTCATCGAACGTCAGCTCGATGATGGTATATCATTCATGGCTATCCACTGCGGTATCAATCGTTATTCCATAGAACGCCTCAGGAAACAGGGATATCGCTACGGTGGGCTGGTGTCAAAGGGCGGCACGTTTATGGTCTCCTGGATGGAGTATAATAATTGCGAAAATCCACTTTATGAACAGTTTGATCGGGTATGCGGTTTGATGAAAAAATATGACGCGGTCCTCTCCCTAGGCAACGGCATCAGGGCAGGCGCCATCCATGATAGTCATGACCGGGCCCAGATGGCAGAGATGGTGATAAACTGTGAACTGGCAGAACTGGGTCGTGATATGGGGTGTCAGATGATGGTGGAAGGACCCGGCCATGTCCCCTTAGATGAGATTGAGGGTAATATCATGCTGGAAAAACGGATGAGTGGCGGGGCGCCCTATTATGTGCTTGGTCCACTGCCTGCAGATTCAGGAGCAGGCTACGATCACATTACCTCTGCCATCGGAGCTGCAAACTCAGCACGCTACGGAGCGGATCTCATCTGTTACATTACCCCTGCTGAACACCTGGCTCTGCCCAATGAAGACGATGTGCGGGAAGGAGTCCGGGCAACGAGACTGGCAGCGCGTATTGGTGACATTGCCAAATATCCTGAGCGCAGAGAGTTGGAGAAAAAGGTGGCGCTCAGCCGTCGGGATACCAACTGGGAAGAGCATTTCAAACTCCTTATGTTTCCGGAAAAGGCAGAGGCTGTGCGCAAATCCAGAAGCCCTGAAAACAGCAAGACCTGTACCATGTGTGGTGATTTTTGTGCAATGGAGCGGGGGATTTCACTTTTTGCAGAGGATATCAAGGGAGATAAAAGGGGAGTTGAGAGTTGAGAGTGAACTTCGAACAGTGGAGCCGGTTTTATTCTGCTGCTCTCTCTTTCATTCGCTCAGTCGTCAGGGCTTCTTTGGATTGAGCTTCTCTGGACATGCTTAACGCTCTTTCAAGGCAGCATCAAAGAGGCGCCGGGTGTAACGATGTCTGGGGGATTGAAAAATCTTGTCAGCGGGTCCTGCCTCCACAATGCATCCGTTCTGCATCACGGCCACCTGGTCAGCTATGGCCCTGATCACGCGTAAGTCGTGGGAGATGAAGAGATAGGTGATAGAGTAGCGCTGCTGCAGTTCTTGGAGTAGTTCGATGACCTGCTTTTGTATGGTCATGTCCAGGGCCGAGGTGGGTTCATCCAGGATGAGGAAATCGGGGCGCAGGACAATGGAGCGAGCAATGGCGATACGCTGACGCTGACCCCCGGAAAATTCGTGGGGATAACGATAAATCATGTCCGCTGACAGTCCGACCTCGTCCAGCGTTTCCTCAACAATTTTTCGTCGTTCGGCACGAGTGGAGCCAATGGAGTGGACGTCCATTCCTTCAGAAACAATCTGGCCAATGGTGAGCCGGGGAGAGAGGGAGGAGAAGGGGTCTTGAAAAACTACCTGCAACTTCCTGCGCAGGGGTCTCATCTCTCTTTCGGAGAGAGATTGAAGGTCTTGGCCTGCAAAAACAATTTCTCCCGAGCTTTTTACAAGTTTCAGTAAGGCCATGGCCAGGGTGGACTTCCCGGAGCCGGATTCGCCAACCAGGCCGCATGTTGTTCCCTGGTGGATGGTGAGGCTCACCTGGTCCACGGCTCGGATGGTCTTGTGTCTGCGACGCAGGAAGCCTTTCCAGCCAACCTTCAGGTGAAAATGGCAGTTCAGGTTGCGGATGTCGAAAAGGAGTTTGTCGGCCTTTCTCGGTTTGTGCTGTCCCCGGGGGACTGAGTTCATGAGGTGGATGGTATAGGGATCAGTGGGATGATTGAAGATATCCTCGGTCTTTCCCTGCTCAACGATCCTGCCATCTTTCATGATATGGACCTGATCGGCTATCTTTCTCACCATGGCCAGGTCATGGGTGATGAGCAGCAGGGCCATGCCGAATTCTTTCTGCAGGTCCTGAATCAGTTCAAGGATCTGGGCCTGGATGGTTACATCAAGGGCAGTGGTTGGTTCATCAGCGATGAGCAGTGATGGCCTGCAGGCAAGGGCCATACCAATCATCACTCTCTGTCGTTGGCCACCGGAGAGCTGGTGCGGAAAGACCTTCATTCTGGCAACCGGCTCTTTGATACCAGTGCGTTCCAGGAGCTTGATCGCCTCCTGCTGAGCCTCTGTCTTGTTCAAGCCCCGGTGGAGGAGCAGGGGTTCCATGAGCTGATTGCCAATGGTGTAGACAGGGTTGAGGGATGTCATGGGTTCCTGGAAGATCATGGCAATCCGGTTTCCCCTCAGTGCCCGGATTCCCTGCGGGCTGAGCCCAAAGATGTCTTTGTTTTCAAAACGGATTTTTCCGCTGCAGCTTACCTGACTTGATTCCTCGAGGAGACGCATGACTGCCAGGGCCGTCACGGATTTTCCTGAACCTGATTCACCGACGAGTGCAACCGTCTCTTGCTGGTCAACGTTTAAGGAAACGTCAAAGAGAACCTGTTTTTCCTCTGGCTGGGCCTGACCCGTGTCGAGATGAAAGCTGAGATTGAGCCTGTCGATTTCAAGAAGCATAAAAATACACCAGGTTGCCGGAACAAAATGAAAAATTGTAATTGCCAGTAGTATACAGGATTTTTTTCACCGGGCAAGGAGAGTTTGGGGAAAAGAGTTGACACTTTTTCATGGTCGGCCTATGTATGAAAGGTTGAGGCTGTAGGAGATCAGGCTGGAGACAGAACTGTTTTTGCAGTGGTCAGTCTGTCCCTTTATTACAGGAAGTACTTCTGCCTTCCATCTGCTCATTTTTCTTTTACTGTGACAAGAGTTGTGTATCCAGAATATCCCTTTCAATCACATTTTCATACCATTGGCACCCATCGGCTCCATTATGTGGACGAAGGTCAGGGACCGGTTATTGTTATGGTGCATGGAAATCCCACCTGGTCCTTCTATTACCGAAGGTTGATCGCGCTCCTGTCCAGGGAGAACCGGGTGATTGCTATTGACCATTTAGGTTGTGGCCTGTCCGACAAACCGCAGGACTACAACTACTGTCTGCAAAATCATATAGACAACCTTAGCTCTCTTCTTCATTATTTGGATATAGCGTCATTTTCTCTTGTTGTCCATGACTGGGGAGGGGCCATTGGCATGGGTGTCGCCGGTGAAGATCCAGGGGCAGTTGAGAAGGTGATGGTGCTTAACACCGCTGCCTTTCGCTCACAGCGTATCCCCTTTCGTATCAGTGTCTGCCGCTGGCCAATCATTGGTGAACTGCTGGTGCGTGGGCTGAACGGTTTTGCCGGACCTGCTGTTTTTATGGCGGTGACCAGGAAAATGGACAGGGAGGTGGCAGATGGCTACCTTGCCCCCTATGATTCATGGAAAAATCGGGTGGCAGTGGCTGCCTTTGTAAAAGATATTCCTCTTTCTGAAACAGATCCATCCTATCAGGCCCTTGTCAATGTGGAGCAGGGTCTTGAAAAACTTCAGGAGAGGCGAATTCCCATGATGATCTGCTGGGGAGGGAAGGATTTTTGCTTTAACAAGCATTTCTATGATGAATGGTGCCGCCGCTTTCCCGAGGCTGAAACACATTACTTCAGCAGCTCAGGCCACTATGTCCTGGAAGATGCGTTCACTGAAATTGCACCCCTTGCACAACAATTTTTTCACCATTCTCCGCAGGAATAAAGGAGTTTCAGGTGAGTATTGGTATTGTCAAAATAGTAAGATATGAGAATGTTAGATGGCTAAATAAAAAACTTCATATGCGAGGCGTGCAAATTCCACATCATTCCAGCGTACTCCAGTACGTGGGAATGATGTGGAATTTGCAACAACGAAGCAGATGAAGAGTTTTCACCCTAAAGGGTACTCATTTAAGTCTCTCCTTGAGAGGGATAAATATGACGCCATCAATATTGCCGGGACCCTGGCGGAAAGAGCAGTAGACCAGGGGAATGATATCGGACTGGTGGAGGCTGCCACCGGAAAATCCCTTACCTTTGAGCAACTGAACCGACGCGCTGACTCCTTTGCCCATATCCTGAGCAGAAAAGGAATCAAGGCAGGGGAGCGAGTGATGCTCATGGTCCGGCCCTCTGCTGATTTTATCTGTATCACCTTTGCCCTGTTCAAAATCGGATCGCCTGTCATCCTCATTGATCCGGGAATGGGGTATCGCAATCTGCTCCGCTGCATAGAAGGTGTGCGTCCCAAGGGGTTTATCGGTATTCCCAAGGCCCATCTCTTCCGCTTATTGTTTCGCAAACCCTTCCACAGTGTGGAGCATCGCTTCTGCTGCGGCCCTTCATTTGGCCTTTTCGGTCCTGACATCTGCAAACAGGCAAATCAGGATTTTGCTCCCTTTCCCGCCTATGATGCACAAAGTGATGAGCTGGCAGCCATCATCTTTACCACGGGCTCCACCGGTCCTCCCAAGGGGGTGCGCTACGAGCACGGAATCTTTCATGCCCAACTCAGATTGATCGGTGACTACTACGGGATCGGACCCGGTCAAACCGATCAGCCTGCCTTTCCTCTCTTTGCCCTTTTTTCTACAGCCCTGGGGGCAAAGGCCGTTATTCCCGACATGGACCCCACTCGGCCTGCCAAGGTTGATCCTCAAGTCTTTATTGCTTCCCTGCAGAAAAACAGGGTGACCTATTCTTTTGGTTCTCCAGCAATTTGGAAGGTGATAGCAGGTTATTGTGAAGCACGCGGTCTCAAATTAGAGACACTCAATAAGGTGCTTATGGCAGGTGCTCCGGTATCGGGTGAGCTGATCTCTCGGATGCAGAAAATACTTCCTGCTGATGCCGAGATTCATACTCCTTATGGAGCCACGGAAAGCCTTCCCATTGTCTCTTTAGAAGGCAGAGAAATCGTTAATGAGACCTGGCCCAGGACCATGGAGGGAAAAGGTACCTGTGTGGGGCGGCCGCTGCCGGGAATTGAGATCGCTATTCTGCCCATCAGTGATCAAGCCATAGTCCATCTGGACCACAAGACATTTCTTCTCCCTGGCGAGATTGGTGAGATCATTGTCCGTGGTGATGTGGTGACCAGGAGTTATGAAAATAACCCGGAGGAAAATCGCCTGGCCAAGATACCGGATAACAACAGCTTCTGGCATCGGATGGGAGATGTGGGCTATCTGGATAAGGAGGGTCGGCTCTGGTTCTGCGGCAGAAGGGCACACCGGGTAGTGGCTGGTGAAAAGACTTTCTATTCCATTCCCTGTGAAGCCATTTTTAATGTGCATCCTGATATCTATCGTACGGCACTGGTGGGAATAGCCGCCTCTGAAGGGGGGCAGTTTTTACCTGTCATCATTATTGAACCGGAAAAAGACACAAGCATATCTGCGCAACAACTCCTTGCCGACGCCAGGAATCTTGGTAAAAAAAGTTTATTAACCAGGGAGATACACTATTATCTTATCCATCCTGACTTCCCTGTTGATATCCGCCACAATGCCAAGATATTCAGGGAAAAACTCAGCGTCTGGGCTGCTGCAGAGCTGGAGGGGGCACTGTGAAACGCGTTCTGGTGACAGGAGGCGGTGGTTTTGTCGGCAGTAACATTGTCAGACAGCTCTGTCAGGAAGGTATTGAATGTCTTGTCCTTGGTCGGAGCCACTATCCTGAAATTGAGGCCTTGGGAGTGCGTTGCCTGCAGGGGGATATCTGTAATCCTGCATTTCTCCTTGACTGTTGCCGGGATGTGGATACTGTTTTCCATGTGGCCGCTTTGGCTGGGATCTGGGGCAGGTGGGAAGACTATTATCGAATCAATGTGCAGGGTACTGAAAATGTTCTTGCTGCCTGCACCAAAAACAAGGTCCGACACCTGGTCTACACCTCCACTCCTTCAGTGGTCTTTAATGGCAAGGATATTGTGAACGGTGATGAACAGCTACCCTATGCCAATCGTTTTCTCTGTCATTATGCCAGGAGCAAGGTCATGGCCGAGAAAATGGTGCTGGAACGATCAGGAAAAGAGCTGTTGAGCTGTGCCATCCGTCCCCATCTGGTATGGGGGCCAGGTGACCCCCATCTTATTCCCCGTCTTCTCGAACGTGGAAGACAAAGACAACTGAAAAAAGTGGGTAACTGCACAAACCTGGTCGATATCAGCTATGTGGAAAATGTTGCCGAGGCCCATATCCTGGCTGCAAAAAACCTGGAGACCAAGGGCACTGCCTCAGGACAGCCTTATTTTATCAGCCAGGGAGAGCCGGTAAACCTGTGGGACTGGATTGATGAGCTGTTTCAGCGTATGGATATCCCCAGGATTGACAGCTGCGTACCCTTTTCCCTTGCCTATGCGGCAGGAACTGTGCTTGAAGGGCTGCACCGGGTTTTCAAACCTGCAAAAGAGCCGAAAATGACCAGATTTCTTGCCGAACAATTGGCAAAATCCCACTTCTTTTCCATTGCCAGGGCCCAGCACGATCTGGGGTACAAGGTGCGGATCAGTACGGAAGAGGGGATGGAACGGCTCTACCGCTCATTGTAACAGCTCGAAATAATTACTTGTCCGCCTCTTGATGCATAGAGGATACTTTTTATTCATGAAAGGAACAGTGAACATCGAACGTTGAACATCGAATTTTGAATAAACACTACAGTACAAGGGGACTAATTTTATTTTTCCTTGCTTCACAATCGGGGGCGCAGAGTCTGCGCTTACCTGGATTTTCGCAAAAACCGCGAAAAAAATTCAGTCCCCTTAGCTTGGTGGAAAAATTAAGGTAAGCGAAGACTCCGAGTCTCCCGGTCTGGAATGTTCGGAAATCAAACCAACTCCACTCTATGATCCGATATTGTTATAAGTTTTTTGTCTCTTTCCTCGTTGTTGCCCTGCTCCAGGCAGCTACTGTCAGTAGGGGTGTGGCCCTCACCGTGGGAGAAGAAAGAGAGCTGGGCGAGCAGCTGCTCTTTCAGATTCGTCTTGCCTTTCCCCTCCTGGATGATCCGGATATTTCTCAATACATTAATGAGCTGGGCGAAGAAGTGCTTGATGTGGCCGGTATTCAATACTTCGACTATCATTTTTATATCGTTAACTCCACCCAGTTCAATGCCTTTGCCGCCCCTTCCGGCCTGGTGTTTTTCTACTCCGGACTCATCGAACAGATGAAACAGGAAGACGAACTGGTCGCGGTTCTTGCCCATGAGATTGGTCATGTGGTTTCTCGCCATATTGCCAAGGGAATGGACCAGGGGACTAAAGTCAGTATCGCCACTACTCTCCTTGCCATAGCAGGTCTGGCTTTAGGAGCAGGAGCACTGAGCCAGGCTCTTTTTGCCGGATCTATGGCTGCCGGCCAGGCCGTTGCTCTCAGCTTCAGCAGGCAGCACGAGGAGGAGGCAGATATGCTTGCCTATGGCTGGATGAAAAAAATGGGTCGCAATCCAGAGGGAGAGGAGGAAATGCTGCGAACCATGCGTCGTATC
>DAOVAI010000140.1 GCA_030671085.1 Pseudomonadota bacterium
TCGGACTCATGGCTATTCCCTACTTGGATACCAATCCTAAAGGAGTCGGTGAATATAGCTTTTCCACCCGCAAGTTTGCCATGATCAATTTTCTTATTGGCTACTTCATGTGGATGTTTGCCATTGTCATCGGCCAATTCATGCGTGGTCCGAGCTGGCTTTTCTTCTGGCCCTGGGAGGTTTGGGACGACTCAGGTCATCACGCAGAGGTTGTCCTGACAAATATCGACAATACAGTCGGCCTGATCAGTATTGCGATATACAGTGCGCTAGGTTTCATCCTTCCGAAATTGTTTAGAATGAAGTGGTGCAAGAACCTTGACTGGACACGCTACAGTATCGTTGTTTTCCTTCTTCTTCTCATGTACGCAGTTCCGGTAAAGGTCGTTCTCAGACAGATCTTTCATGTTCGCTATCTGATCACTACTCCCTGGTTTAACATCTAATCGAGCTGACTATGAAACTCTCTTTCAAAGACAACAAGCTGCTCCTGATCTGTTCCGGCGTCCTTTTCTTCCTTACTGCTGTTATGTTTCTGTTTGAGTTTGAGACAACCAGGCCATGGAAAGGAATCCAGCGTGATTTCGTCAAACTGGACAAGAAACTGACCCAAGAGGCTCTGGCAGAAGCCAAGAGCCTTGCTGCGGGTCCTGAAAAGGATGAAAAGATCGCCAAGCTTGAGAAACGGACGGAAACCCTCAAGGCCTCTTCTCCAACCATCAGACAGACCTGGCTGACTCACTTTGATACTGCAGACCGCTGTATGACCTGTCACCTTGGAGTCGAGCTACCCCGCTTTGCAGATGCAGAGCAGCCCGTTACCACTCATCCAGGCGACCACATCAACCCGGGTCGTCATAGTGTGGATACCTTTGGTTGCGTCATCTGCCACGAAGGACAGCCGGTTGGGCTTACCGTGAAAGAGGCCCATGGCCATAATCATCACAACTGGATGACACCGCTGCTTGCAGGCTCTCGTGCCGAGTCCTCTTGTGAGGCCTGTCACCCCATGCGCAGCCAGGTGGCAAAAGATGCAGTGATGACCGATGCCCCCTCCTTCAGCCGTGGCCGAAGCCTTTATCTTCAGACGAGTTGTCTCGGCTGCCATGTGGCAGACGGGTTTCAGCGAGATGCCGGTATTGGTCCCACCCTGACCGCAGTTGCCACTAAATCAAACCCTGCCTGGGCAAAAACCTGGGTCAAGAAGCCAAAGGCTTTTCTTGCCAAGACCGTGATGCCTGATTTTGAACTGGACGATGAAAAGATCAGGGCCATTACAGCCTATCTCTTTTCCCTTGCCAAACCAGGCGCTGCAGACAGGAAGGCCAGAGCAGGCCTTGATGACAGTCAGGCCGTGGCCCGAGGGGAACAGAAACTGACCAGCCTAGGCTGCCTGGGCTGCCACGCCGTGGATGGCAAGGATGAGGGCTTTGGACCTGATCTTTCCCGAACAGGAGAAAAGACAACACCGGAATGGCTCTATGCCTGGATCGCAGATCCCAAAAAATACTGGCCGGAAACCTCCATGCCCAACCTTCGGGTACCTGAGAAAGATATCCAGGATCTGGTGGCCTATCTTTCCACCTTGAAAAAAGAAACTGCTCAAGCCGAGTCTCAGCCCCTGACAGACCCGGACCTCATTGCAAAAGGCAAAAAGCTGACCGCTGATACCGGTTGTACCGGTTGTCATAGCATCGGTGATTTTGCTCTTGGTTATAATGCCCCGGCCCATGACGGCATTGGTCAGAAGCGTGTGGATGAACTGGTCTTTGGTGATACCAAGATCGAGAAACAGCTTGCCGACTGGCTCGTCTTAAAGGTCAAGAACCCCAGGGCCTTTAACACCAAAGAGATGCCGACCCTGATGCCGAATTTCGGTTTGACGGAAGAGGAGAGCGAAGATCTACTCACCTTTCTTCTCTCCATCCGCAACCGGGATAATATTCCGCAAGAGTATGAAAAACTGCTGCTTGATCCTGAATCCTCGAAAGTTGCCGGAGAACGGATTATCCAGGAGAACAACTGCCTTGGCTGCCATAAAATTAATAACATAGGCGGTACCATTGGCCCGGATCTTAATTTTCAGGGAGAACGAATCAATCCTCAATGGATGAGCGATTTTCTCATGAATCCCACCAAGATCAGGCCTATTGGTATTGAGCCTACCCGGATGCCGACCTTTGGTTTCAGTGCTGAAGAGGCAGAGGAGCTGACTGCTTATTTTGCAGACCTGAGCAAGGTCTCCTATCCCTACTACCAAGCGGAAAAAAAGAAGCTTTCAAGCGAAGACACGGAAAAGGCCTGGAAGATTTACTTTCAAACCTTTTCCTGCCAGTCCTGCCACGCCTGGAACAGCAAAGGCGGTATTATCGGCCCTGACCAGAGCGATCTTGCCAAGCGGCTGCGGGGTGAGTGGATACAGAAGTATCTGGCAAATCCTCAGAAGTATATCGCTGACGTGCAGATGCCCAATTTCGAGATGTATCCGGACGAGCTGGAGGTCCTCACCCAGTTAATCATGACTTTCAATGAGATTCCGGAGCCAGTATGGGATGCCATCAAAAAACGATGGGATGATGAACTGCTGGCAAAACAGGCCGCAGCAATGGGAAGCGAATAGAGGCTATGACAATGATGAATAATACAAAAATAACCAAGATCTGTTTTTTGTTTGTTGCGTTCAGTATCACTCTTTTTCTTTCCCTGCCGGCCGCCGGCGAAGAAAAGGCAGAAGAGAAAGTGGGGGAAGAAACGGTGGAAGAAACGACCCCTAAATTTGAGGTAAGTATTGAGCTTGGGCGGGTCACTTATCAGCACTACTGCACGCCCTGTCATGGCGTGAAGGGAGACGGGAATGGTTTTAATGCCCCGCACCTGCTGGTCAAACCTGCCAACCACACAGATAGTAAATTCATGTCTGAACGAAACGATGCAAAACTCTTTGATACCATCAATCTTGGTGGTGTGGAAGTCGCCAAGTCCACCCTTATGCCGCCATGGGGGGCAGCAATTGGTGATGAACGAATAAAATCGCTTGTCCTGCATCTGAGAGAACTCTGTAAATGTCAGGCTGCCAAAAGCTGGTAATACAAAAGGAATCAATGCTGTCTGGCGGGAAGACCGCCAGCCAGCCATAAGTAAAAGGTGATTGTCTCGTAAAAACAATAAATTACCAATGGATAAGTAAAAAACCTCATATGCGAGGCGCGTGAATTTTCTATTATTTCGGCGTACTAAAGTACGTCGTAATGATAGAAAATTCGCAGCAACGAAGCAGATGAGGAGTTTTTACGACGCCATCAAAGGTGATTGTCTTGTTTTTTTGTCAAGCCACCTTCTGCATAACAACCAACCTTAAGCCTGCCAAGGGAGGGCAGGGTCTACGTGTATTTGGGAAGAGGAATGAAATCAGGAACATATAGATAGCCAATTATCTAGAGGGAGGCTTATATGAAAACCAAGTTTAAACAGACACATTCTTTACTGTCCGTTGGTGTGGGCGTGTTTGTCTGTATGGCATTCGTGGGGGTACAGCCGGCTAAAGCTGCAACTGATCCCGCCGACGAATGGAAGAAATGGCAAACCAAATTCAACCAGGAAATGGCCTCAAGACAGCCGGACAAGAAGGATATGTGGCTGCAGAAGGAGTTGGTGGAAAAGGTAATCAACATCGATGATGCCAAACTGCCTAATGTGGAAAAACGTGGGGTTGTGGTGGAGAAATGTCTCACCTGTCATGACGGTGTAGAACAGATATCCGCCTTTCACCCCATTGACACCTATGGCTGTACCATCTGTCACGGCAGTGAACATCCGGATTCTTTATTAAAGGCCGAGGCCCATAAAAATATGATCTCTGCCCGTTCCATGAAGGGCCAGAGAAACCCGTCAAACCTTCGTATCCTTGAGCAATCATGTGGTACTAACGGCTGTCACGATGGACATGAACAGGAAGACATGAACCATGTCTACCGTGTCCGCCGGACGGTTATGGGTCTGCAGTCAGGTATCTCCGGTGCCCTGCGTTATCAATACGCAGCCCAGGAGTCCAAGTTCTCCAAATTCTCCGGCGTGGGTATGGATGACAATGACTACATCCCTGCACACCGTGGTGGTGTAGCCAAGATGGACACCCTGCCGGTCTTCTCAGCAAAAGATCTTGAGACTGATGACGATGGCAACATCATCACCGTTGATGATATGGGGAACCCCATGCGCATCGAAGGTGAGAACGCTGACTCCCAGTGGCGTAAATCCTGTGCCCGTTGTCACTTCTGGAATGAAGGAAAGCAGGCCCCTGCCGATTATCGCGCTCAAGGGTGTGCAGCCTGTCATGTCCTCTATGACAATGATGGTTTCTATAAGGGATCTGATCCCACAATTCCGAAAGACGAACGCGGACACGGCAAGGTTCATCAGGTTACCACTGCTGTACCTGCTGAACAGTGTATCCATTGCCATAACCGTGGCGGTCGTACTGGTGTGAGTTATGAAGGTCGTGTGGAATCTGACTTTTACGGTACTCCTTTCATGGCTGGTAAACACTCCGATGAAAAGTATCACGGCAAGTATTACAACACCCCGATGATGGACATCCATTATGAGAAGGGTATGGAATGTATTGACTGTCACACCCAGTTTGACACCATGGGCGACGGCAACCTCTATTCCAAAAAACATGAGCAGGCCGAGGTTCGTTGTCAGGACTGTCATGGTACCTACAAAGAAGGTATTATTACCACCAAGGTTACCGATCCTGCTGATCGTGTAATCCGTCTGGGTATGGTTTCTCCCAACTACGAGAACAAAGTTGGCGATGAGATGGTCGTTACTGCCCGTGGTAACAAGTACACCAATGCCAAGATCATCGACGGTGAGCCCGTTCTGATCTCCAAGTTTGATGGTCGTGAGCATCTGATGCCAATCATCACCAATAAGAAAGGCGTTCATTCCATCCCGCAGCATCAGGAACGTATGGAATGCTGGGCCTGTCATGCCCGTCACACCTCACAGTGTTACGGTTGTCATGACAACTATGACCAGACTAACAAGGGTAAAGACAAACTGACCAACCAGAAGTCTGCAGGTAAGTGGCCCGAGTTCAGGACCTACGTGCGCTACGACACCCCGCTGCTTGGTATCAGTGCCAAGGGACTGGTTAACACCTATGTTCCCGGCTGTCAGGTATTCTTCAACGCAGTCAATGATCGCGGTGAGATCATTGGTGACTTTGACAACTTTGTCTTCCAGTCAGCTGAAGGATACTCCTCTGTTGCCACCAACCCGGTCTTCACGCACACCATTCGTACTGAAGTGCGAAACTGTGAAGATTGTCATCTGAATTCAAAAGCTATTGGCCTTGGAACTGGTCAGCTGACCATTGATCCTGATCCATCTGGCAATAAGGATTCCATGAAGTACACCTATGAGATGGACAGGTCTGGCCTCAGTGCAGCCTTCCCGCTGGATGTAATGGCGACCCCTCAAGGTAAACAGATTGCCTCTACCTCCCATGTTGGTGCCAGGCCTTTTAACCAGGCTGAGGTTAACCGCATCCTGAAGGTTGGTAACTGTCTGCCTTGTCACGATGGCTATGATGATCCGATTTTCCAGGATATCTATAAGGCCTATGAAGACTTCCCGACTAAGTGTAAAAAGGATGACTTCATTAAAAAAGCAACTACCGCAGCTAAATAAGGAGGTATGCGATGAGTACAACAAAACTTGCAAAAATCCTCACAGCCTGTGGTGCCGGTGCCTTCCTTGTCGGAATGGCAGTGACTCCCGGGTTTGCTGCGGATAAGACCATTGAGGTCGGTGGAAAGAGCTATCCCCTGAAAAAGGTGGATGACCTTTCCGACTTTGCCGATGCCAGGCGTTTTGAACTGCCCATGAAGAAAGTGGACGGTGAGATGATGAAGGTCACCCCTGAGGGTGTTCCTTTTGCCTGGGATAAGCCTCGTAAGCATATGCTGGAAAAAGAATACCTTGATGTCAAATTCCCTGTAGACAAAGTCTTTGCAGGGGTAACGGCAGCAACAAAGGGTGGAGCCTGTCTCTCATGCCATGAGGGCATTGAGGCTATCAGTGACACCCATGACTTTGCCTGTGTTCAGTGCCATCAAGGCGATGAAAAGGCAACGGAAATGGCTGCAGCCCATAAAGGGATGTTCTCTAATCCCTCTGATGGCAAAGTGGTGGCCAAAACCTGTGGAACTGCAGATTGTCATGCAGACCAACTCCACAAGGTAGAGACCTCACTCATGGCAACAGCTGCCGGTGAGATCAATGCCACCCGTTATGCCTGGGGTGCTCAAGCCTCCGTTGATGCCTTGTACACGGTCAATGGAAAGGGCGGCACCAAGGTCATCCCCACTCAGAAGGAATCCGGTGAACTGGTTGATGATATGCTGCGCAAGAAATGTCTGCGCTGCCACATCAACTCACCT
>DAOVAI010000044.1 GCA_030671085.1 Pseudomonadota bacterium
GATCCGGCCAGCCTCAAGTTCTGCACCCTGGGAGGAAATGTTGCCGAATGCGCCGGAGGCCCGTCGGCCATAAAGTATGGCGTGACCAAAGACTCAATTATCGGTCTGGAAGTTGTGCTGGCAAATGGCGACATACTCACCACCGGTACCCGTACCGAAAAAGGAGTTGTGGGGTATGACCTGACCAGGCTCTTTATCGGCTCCGAAGGCACCTTGGGCATTGTCACCAAAATCATCACCAGACTCCAGCCTCTGCCCGAACATAAAGAAACCTTTCTCCTGCAGTCCACCTCCCTGCAACAGGCCACAAAACTTGTGGCAAGGATTCTACAAAAGAACATTCTCCCCTGCACCCTGGAATACATGGATCGCACCGCCTTGAAAGTCGTCTCCGACCTCCTGCCCAAACCACCAGGTGAAGAGATCCAGGCCATGCTTATCATAGAGATTGACGGCAGCAGACAACATGTTCACGAGCAGGTCGATCGGCTCAAATCCCTTGTCCAGAGCCAAGATCACTGCAGCCTGCGACAGGCAGTAAGCGAGGAGGATATCCAGGAGATCTGGCAGGCCAGGCGCTCCATTTCACCCGCCACTTACAAGCTGAGCCCTGCCAAGACCAGTGAGGATGTGGCGGTCCCAAGGACACGCATCCCGGACCTGGTCTCTTTCTGTGAAGACCTGGCTGAGAGGCTGGAACTCACTATTCTCACCTTTGGCCATGCCGGAGACGGCAACATCCATGTCAACATCATGGCAGCCGACCGCTCCCCGCAGGAATTAAAGAAATCCACAGCGGCTAAAACAGAACTGTTTCAGGAAGTCATTCGCCTGGGAGGCACTCTTTCCGGAGAACATGGCGTAGGGAACACGAAATCCTCTTTTCTCAGCCTTGAACTTGATACGACCAGCATCGGAGTCATGCGCCGAATCAAAACCCTTTTCGACCCCAAAAATATCCTGAACCCGGGAAAGATTTTTCCTGCTGCCTGAGAAAACGATCACTCGTGCTTTTCGGGAGAAATCCATTGACAGAAAGCCAACTTCTTTCTATATAAGAAGGATTAGTGTTTTTGTTTTGGTAATTTTTTGTTGAAAGCCCGGGATGTGAATCCTATCTCCGGCGTTTTCCCTAACTATATTGTATACTGTTCTAACGGAGTCCCAAATGATAGAAGTTGAAGTTCGTGGAGATCTTGAATACGCCATCCGTCAGCTGAAGAAAAAACTGCAGATTGATGGAATTAAAAGAGAGCTGAAGCGTCGTGAGCACTATGAAAAACCCAGTGTCAAAAAACGTCGCAAACAGGCCGAGGCTCGTCGTAAGCTTCGCAAGTTCAACCGCATCAGACGGGGATGAGAGCAGGGTCAGAAATTTTCTAAAACGGCCGCTGCAGCATTCCTGCAGCGGCCGTTTTCTTTTTCTCTTCCCCCTCTGTTTACCCACGTTGCCATCGACACCACACCCCTCCCCCAAGAGTTTGTTTCTGCAAAAGAGCTTTTTCTCCACTACCTGATCACGGAGAAACGCTTTGCCGAAAACACCATCAAGGCCTACGCGGCCGATATTGACTTCTTTCTTGCTTTCCTGCAAAAAAAATCTCCAGTAAGCACCCTGCAGCAGGTCGACAGTTCGGCTATTCACAGCTTCCTGGAACAGTGCCTGAGGAGAAAAATATCCCAGCGCAGTAATGGGAGAAGGATGTCGGCCCTGAAAAGCTTTTTTTCTTTTTTGTATGGTCAAGATCTGATCCCGACCAATCCCTTTGCAGGCATCTCAATTCCCAAAAGTGGGAAAACCTTGCCCAAGGCTCTCTCAGTCGATCAGGTGGACAGACTACTGACTCCACCGCCTGTACGCACTCCGCTGGTCCAGCGCAACTATGCCATGCTCCAGCTTCTCTATTCCACTGGACTCAGGGTCTCAGAACTGGTGAACCTGCCGCTTGCCTCCTGCAACCTCTCCTCCTGTTTTGTCCGTGTCATCGGCAAGGGTGAGAAGGAACGACTGGTGCCTTTCGGCATCCCAGCCATGGAATCCCTGGAATCCTACCTGGAGTCCGCACGTCCCTTGATCCTCAAATCCAGACGCAGCAACAGTCTGTTTGTCACCAATCGCGGCAAGGCAATGACCAGGCTCCGCTTTTGGCAGATCATCAATGAAGCGGCCCGCGCTGCAGGCATCCGGGAGAAACTCTCCCCCCACACCCTCCGCCATTCCTTTGCCACCCATCTCCTGACCCATGGCGCAGACCTGCGCTCAGTACAGATCATGCTCGGCCATTCCGACATCACCACCACCCAGATTTACACCCACGTCGACGAAAAGAGACTAAAATCCATTCACAAGAAATTTCATCCCCGCGGCTGAACAACAAGGAAGCAGTGGAGAGTTGACAGTTGTGAGTGGATAGTGGATAGTTACAACAGGCTGTCGAACTATGCGTCTGCTCTTTTACTGAAAACTGTACACTGAAAACTGTAAACGCCCTTCATCCATGAAAGTCATCACCACCCACCTCAATGCAGACTTTGACGGTCTGGCCTCCATGATAGCAGCCAAGAAGCTCTATCCGGATGCGGTGATGTCCTTTCCCGGCTCCCAGGAAAAGAACCTGCGGCAATTCATCAGCGAGACACTTCAGTATCGTTATGAGTTTGTAAAACTCAAACACATTGACCTCAGCCAGGTCACGACCCTGATTGTGGTGGATACCCGACAGAAAAGCCGTATCGGTGCCTTTGCCGACTGCCTGGACAACCCCGGCCTCTCCCTTCACCTCTATGACCACCACCCGGACAGTCACGACGTCATGCAGGGAGAGATGGAACTCGTAGCCGAGACAGGCGCCACCACCACCATTTTCTGCCAGCTCTTTCAAGAAAAAAATATCTCCATTACCCGCGATGAGGCTACCATTTTCGAACTTGGTATCTACGAAGACACCGGTTCCCTCACCCACCTGACCACCAGACCGGACGACCTGCGTGCTGCTGCCTGGCTCCTGGAACAGGGGGCGGAACTTGACATCATCTCCCAGTTTCTCACCTATGACCTCACTTCGCGACAGGTCAACCTGATCCATGAACTGACAAAGACAGCACGCAGCTACATGATCTCCGGGCTCGAAATCGTGGTCATCAGCCTCACCCTGCAGGAGTATGAAGACGACTTTTCCCTCATTGTCCGCCGCTTCATGGTCATGGAGAATCTGGACTGCATCTTTGCCCTGGTGTGCATGGAAGGCCGTATCTACCTTATTGCCAGGTCCCGCATTCCTGAGGTGAATGTGGGCAACATAGCCAGAGACTTCAACGGTGGCGGCCATAGTACCGCGGCCTCGGCAACTGTGCGTGACATGACCCTGGTCGAGGCCCAGGAAAACCTGATACGCAGTCTGCACAGACATATCAAGCCCCAGGCCATTGCCGGGGAGATGCTCTCACAGCCGGCTATCTCCATCCCTGAGAACACCTCCATCCTCGAGGCCAACAAACTCCTCACCCGCTACAATATTACAGCCTTGCCTGTAGTTACGGCCACAGTGTCTGAAGAAAAAGAGTATCCCTCCTCCGTTGAAGTGACCGGGACCATCTCCCGCCGGGTTGTGGAAAAGGCCATCCATCACAACCTCGGTTCGTTCCCAGTGAGCGAATACATGACCAGCGACATCAAGGTGTTGCCGCTCAGTGCAACGCTTGCAGATATTGAAGAACTGATCATCGAACGCAGGCAACGGTTAGTCCCCATCATCCATGAAAGACAACTCGCCGGTGTAATCACCAGAACTGACCTCCTCAACATGCTGGTCAATGATCCGGGTCATCTCCCCCGCAACCTCCTGCACGAAACCGAACAGCCGTCGCGGGAAAAGACCAAAAATGTCCTTCAACTGATGAGCGGATGCCTGGATCGCGAAATCATCATCCTCCTCCGAACCATCGGTGAAGTTGCCGATAGCGTGGGATTCAAGGCCTATGCCGTAGGAGGATTTGTCCGGGATCTGCTTTTAAAACAGAGGAATCTGGATCTTGATATCGTGGTGGAAGGCAACGGAATCATCTTTGCCAAAAAACTTGCGGAACAGCTGGGAGGCAGGGTCAGAACCCACGATCGATTCATCACGGCCAAGGTCATCCTGCCAAGCGGGTTCAAAGTCGACATAGCCACTGCCAGACTGGAGTATTATGAGTATCCGGCAGCGCTGCCCACCGTGGAACTCTCCTCCATCAAACTTGACCTGTATCGCCGCGACTTCAGCATCAACGCCATGGCCCTGCAGCTCAACCCAGCAAAGTTCGGCACCCTGATCGACTTCTTCAACAGTCAGAACGATCTCAAAGAGAGACTGATCAAGGTCCTGCACAACCTGAGCTTTGTGGAAGATCCAAGCAGGATCTTCCGGGCCATCCGTTTTGAAAAGAGGATGGATTTCAAGATCGCCAGACACACGGAGCGCCTGATCCATGGAGCTGTAAAGATGGACCTCTTCGGAAAAAGTAATGACCCGCGCTTTTTCTCCGAACTGCAGCAGATTTTTTCTGAGGAAAATCCCCTGCCAGCCATTAAAAGACTTGCTGACCTCAGACTCTTCCCCTTTCTCTGGCCCGACCTCAAACCCAATCTCAAGATCGATCGCAGGTTCATGCACATCCTGACTCAGGCCCATCGAGCCATTGCCTGGTTCCGCCTCCTCTACCTGGAAGAGAAGATCGAACCGTGGCGCATCTATCTCCTTGCTATCATGGGACGATCCAAAGCCAGACAGCTGGAGGCCTTTTGTGAGCGTTTTCACCTCCCGCAAAAGACACGTGAGGAACTGATCGGGGAAAAGGTGACAGCCGATGAAATTGCCAACCGCCTCTATGGTCGACAAGCGCAAAAAAACAGCGGAATCTACCGAATGCTTGCTCCTCTCTCCAATGACGGCCTTCTCTACCTCATGGCCATTGCCAGGAAAAAGGAGATCAAAAAGGTCGTCTCACTCTACGTCACCTCTCTGCGCAACATCCGTCCCCTGCTCAACGGCCAGGATCTGAAGGCAATGGGCTATGTCCCGGGTCATCAGTTTAAGGAGATGCTCACGGCCCTGACAGATGCCCGGCTCGATGGCGTAGTGCGCAGCCGGGAAGAGGAAGAAACGTTTATCCTGAAACACTTTCCGTTGAAAACAATTACTTCTTGACAAGTTCCTAAAAACTGAAAAGTTCAGATGGCTAAGTAAAAAACTTCATCTGAAAAGGTATAAAACGACGCCATCACTTCTTGAGAGCAGTCATCACCCTGCCTCCAAGCAAGGTGAAAAGGTAAACAATAGCGGCAATGACGATAATGATCGGTCCGCTGGGGAGATCCAGACCAAAACTCACCCCAAGTCCAAGCACTACAAAGGCAGCGCAGAACAGGACTGCCAGCAGCATCATCTGGAAAATATTCCTGGAAAAGTTCCCGGCAACAGCGGCAGGCAGGGTCAACAGGGCAATGACCATCACAATACCCACCACCCGTACCAACAGGACTATGGTCAGAGCGGTCAGGCAGAGGAGGAGCAGGTAGATCCAACCGGTACGCATACCCCGTAACCTGGCAAATTCCTCGTCAAAACAGACTGCCAGGAATTTATGGTAAAAGATGCCAACCAATCCCAGCACCACGACATCCAGGGCCAGGACAAAGAGAAAATCGCCCTTACTGACAAGCAGGATATTGCCAAAGAGGTAGCTCATGGGATCGACATAGCCCGGAGTCCTGGCAATAAAGAGAAGCCCCGTTGCCATACCCACTGCCCACAGGGCACCAATGACGCTGTCTTCACGCTGCCGTGCATGGTGACTGACCAGAGTAAGAATCACGGCAGCGAGCAGAGCAGCCAGCACCGCACCTGTCATGGGACCAAACCAGGTAATGCCCATTGCCTTCTCCAGATAGAGTCCCAGGCCGATACCCCCCAGCACGCAGTGAGAAATAGCACCTGCAATGTAGCTGATCCTGCGCACCACGACAAAGGTGCCGATAATGCCAAAGGGCAGGGAGGCAAAAATCCCGGTGAGCAGGGCATAACGGAAAAATGGCATAGTGGGATCAAAAACTGCACTGATGAATTCAGTCATGACTGTGCCCCTCCCCGCTGCAGCAGTGATCATGACGGATCATCTGCAGATCTCCGCCATACATCTCCCGGATCAGGTCTCCGGTGAGGGCACTGGTGGGATGAATCATCACCTGTTTATTGACACAGGCCACGCGCTTAAAAAAAGTAGAGGCAAAGCCCACCTCGTGGGTCACCATGAAGATGGTCATCCGCTTGTTCAGCTTGGTCAAGAGATCAAAAAACTGCAGCTCAGACTCATGATCAATATTGGCTGTGGGTTCATCAAGAATCAGGATATCACCTCCGCAGGCCAGAGCCCGGGCAATAAGCACCCGCTGTCGCTGCCCACCGGAAATGAAAGTAAAAGGACGGGCAGCAATATCTGCAAGACCAGTCTCGGCCAGGGATTTCATGGCCTGCTCCCTGTCCTGCCTGCTGTATCTCCCGGTAAACGACCTCCCCAGCCGCCCCATGCACACCACCTCCAGAACAGAGATGGGAAACTGAGGATCATACTGTGCATACTGGGGCACATAGCCAATCCGCAGACGGGCCTCTTCCGGCTTTTTGTCAAAGACACGAACAGTTCCTGTATCCGGGGTCAGCAGTCCCAGGATGAGTTTGATCAATGTGGTCTTGCCCCCGCCATTTGGCCCCACTACACAGATGGAATCAAAGGGATGGACCTCAAGGTTGACATCAGTGAGCACGACCTGGCTATCATAACTAAAGCTGAGGTCACTAATGGTGACAGCACAGGATTGCAGCTTCTGGTTCATTTTTGTTCCCGACTTTCCAGGGCCTGAGCAATCCTGTCAGCCATGATTTTCAAATTTTCTCCCACATCTTCTGCCAGGGGATTCAAGGGCACAACCTTCCCGCCAATGGCTGCAGCCACTACACTGGCACTTTTAGGGTCAAACTGCGGCTGGACAAAAATCACCTTCACGCCTTTGGCTCTGGCCTTGTTGATAAGGGCAGACAACACCTTGGGAGTTGGCGATTTACCGCCAGTCTCCACTGCCTCCTGATGCAGCTTATAGCTATGAGCAAAATAGCCAAAGGCAGGATGAAAGACAAAGAAAGAGGCTCCAGCAAACGGAGCAAGTCTCTCTGCTATCTCCTGGTCAAGAGCATCAAGCTTCCTGTTCAACTCGGCCAGATTGGCCTCATAGTCCCGGCGATGCTGCGGATCTTCATAGGCCAGGGCCTTGGTCATGGAAGCGGCCATGCTCTTCATGTTTTCAGGGGAAAGCCAGACATGGGGATCAAGGGTGGCTCCATGTCCATGACTGTCTGCCTGCATGGGAATCCTCTTCACTCCCGCTGTGGTATCGACCATGCGCAGGTGGGGAGAAGTCATCTCCAGCCGCCCCCTGATCACATGTTCAAACTCCAGATCAACACCAAAAAAAAGGGCGGCACGGGAAAGGGCCAGGATCTGCCGGGGTCTCGGTTCAAAAACATGGGGTTCCTGTCCCTTGTCCACCAGGACATGAATGTTGACCAGCTCCTTACCGATCTGTTCACCAATCCACTTCTGCGGTGGGATGGAGACAAAGACCTCAACCTTTTCCGGAGCCCCTGCAAACACATGGCCAGAAAAGAGGGAAACAAGGAGGAGCAGAAGACAGTGCAGCTGGATTTTTCTCACAATGTTTCTCCATTCTCCAGGCCATGATGACCGCTCTTCCGAGCCCCATCCGACTGACAGACAAAATGTACGGCCTGACACTCCTCACATCGGGTCAGTGCGTGCAGGGTCAAAAATTGCTCCAGGTGTTTCCCCTGTTCAAGGGTCAACACCCCGCTACCCTTACATAAGGGACACTCATGCTCCAAAGTGGCAAGCAGGGCCTTGCGGATAAATTCCGACCTGTTGGGGGTATTCTCCAGGGCCCTGGCAAGATCGCCATCAGCCTTAAACGAGAAGACCCGCTCTTTTTTCTTTTCCATTGATTCCTCCTCTCTCCATTCAGGTATTAAATTTTAATACCTGACCTTTTTTCCGTCAAGAAAAGAATCAAATTATCCTGCCTAAGGGTGGTAGAAGACAAAATCGGTTGCTGTTCCCCATGTTCTTCAGTATACCGTCAGGCTCCCTCTAATTCCTATTGCCATCCCTAATTATCATGCATGAACAGTTACGCGAGAGCCTGAAATCATCCCTTAGCAGTGCAATCCTCATCCTGAAGCTGGTGGTCCCCTTTTATATCCTTGCCGACATCCTCCTCTACTATGACCTGCTCCGCCCGGTGAGCTTTCTCTTTTCTCCGGTGACAAACTTTCTGCAGCTGCCTGCGGAGGCGGCCATGGCCATTGCAGCAGGGGTTCTGCTCAACCTCTATGCCGCAGTTGCCTTTGCAGCACCACTGGGACTCAGTTCCTATGAGTGGACCATCCTCGGCGTCTTTCTCGGGGTCTGCCACTCCCTGCCCGTGGAAAACAGTATCATGAAAAAACTGGGCATCAGTTTTACCTACTCCACCATTCTCCGGGTGAGCATGGCCTTTCTCACCACCCTGCCCCTCCTCTTTGTCCCGCCTTCCCTTTTCACGGGTAAAAGCAAGGGCCAGGGGATAGAGCTGGCAAGCTATTCCAATCTCCCCGACCTCCTGATACAATCACTCACCGGAGCAGCAATACTCTCCCTCAAGATCATTGGACTGATCACCGTCATCATCTTTGTTATGGACATGATCAAGAGGACAAGCTTCATCCAGAACTATGGCCAACGGGTGCAGACCTCCTTCTCCCTGCTCACCGGACAACTCCTGGGCATCACCTATGGGGCAGGCATCCTCTTCAAAGAGGCGGGTTCCGGCAACCTGCAGCGACGTGACCTGCTCTTCATCGGCACCTTCCTCATGATCTGTCATTCGCTCCTGGAAGACCCCCTGCTCTTTGTCCTCTTTGGTGCCAACTTCTGGGTCATGGTGGTCAGCCGTTTGCTCATGGCCTGTATCGTTGCCTTCCTCCTCAGCCGTTTCCTCTCACACCAGGAGCAGAAGGAAAAAGAAAAAGAATCAAAAACAGAGTAAAAGAGGGACGTTTGCCCCTTCAAAACATCCTGCAGATGTGGTTAAATTGAATATCTATGTTCGTCTGAACAAAACAAGAGAGATGAGGGTTACGATGTGTAAACAAATAAATACAAGAAACCTGCTGGGAACGCTCTTTACTCTGCTTGCTCTTGCGTTTCTTTTTACCACGACAACAAATGCATCATCGGCAAAAAACGAAACCGACACTATGAAAACAATCACGGCCAGCGGAACCCGTGCAAAAAAGGATGCTCCGCCAGCCAAGCCAAACGCCAGTCTGACCAATACCTATTGGAAGCTTATTGAACTGGAAGGCCAGCCAGCTACGCTCGGTGCCGGACAAAAAGAAGTGCACATGGTCCTCACCAGCGAGACCAATACGATTCGGGGGTTTTCCGGATGTAACCAATTCACAGGCAGTTACGAACTGAATGACAAACAACTGCAATTCGGACCCATGGCCGCAACCATGATGGCGTGTATGGAAGGTATGGAACTGGAACAGAATTTTCTGAGTACACTGGCAGAGACAAAACGGTTTTCCATCATTGGCGAGAGCCTGATACTTTCCAATGGTGAGGGGCAGATCCTGCGCTTCGAGTCAGTCTACCTGCAGTAGTTTCACCGCCACTACAAGTCTTCTCCCCTCTCTGCGTAATCTGTTACCTGTTATCTGTAGAACAACGACCGCAAGAGAAAAATTCCGTTACGAGGGTTCTCTCCCACTCGCCTGAGAGAGTATGCCCACCACTCTGTGCCAAAGGGAACATACAGCCTGAGCCGGCATCCCTGTGCCACCAGTTTGTCCTGCAAGGTCTCTCTCACCCCAAGCAGGAACTCAAATTCATACTCATCCCGCTGCCAGCCATTTGCGTCACCGAGGCTTATGATTTTTCCTATCATCTCCTCGTCATGGGTTCCAAAGACCGGATAAAAGGAAGCCTCTTTAGCCTCTCGGGAGAGCATTTTCTGGGCCAGTGCAAAATAGGCCGCATCGATCTCTTCGCGCCGGGTATGGGCAACAGCCCTGGGCTCGGCAAAGGCCCCTTTGACCAGTCGAACCTTTCCGCCGCCTGCAACAATCTTCTCCAGATCCTCTGCCGTCCGATGCAGATACGCCTGCAGGGTGACCCCGCAGGGCAGACCTTGAGAATGGAGGAGATGATACAGATCCAAAGTGGTCTGCGTCACTGAGGAGTCCTCCATGTCAATCATCAGAAAATCACAACGCTTGTCATCGCCTGCCGAGTGTTCCTTGATCAACTGTGCCAATCGGCCTGCATTGTCGCGAAAATCCGCCTCACTGTTCATGAGACCGATCTGGGTCGGATCAACGGAGATATGAATGTCTAAATTCCCTTGAGCAAGCTGCTTGATGATCGCCTCAAGCTCATTCAGTGTCTTTTCGATTTCCTTTTGCTCGCGGACATACTCCCCCAGATAAAAGAGCGAGCTCCTCCTGCTCTTTTGCAGAAGCTGCCCAGCCCTGGCTGCTGCCTCCTGAACAGACTGGCCGCCGACAAATCGAGTGGCAAGATTTGATATCTTTCTCGACTCCTGCATCCATTGCTTTGCCCTTGGATTTGTCGCAAGCCCGATCATTATTTTCTGCCAAAGCATAGACACCCCTTTTCCCTGCCCTTATGCACATAATTTCTCAACAGATCGTTTATATGAGTTTTTGGATGACATGAGCAACAGGCGTCACCAATACTCGCTATAAACGCTGCCATAAGCTGAAGGCAATATTAGCATCTATTCTCGGATTAAACAGCAGAAAAAATCCACGCCGCACTCTCTTTTTCAGCCGACATCGGCTCTGGATCGCTGCAGCTTAAACTCTTCCACCCAGCAGTAGAGGACCGGCACAACAAAGACGGTGAGCAGGGCAATGATCATGCCGCCAAAGGAGGGGATGGCCATGGGAACCATGATGTCCGCACCTCGTCCGCCTGAAGTGAGGATGGGTATCAGGGCAAGAATGGTGGTGGCTGAGGTCATAAGCGCTGGGCGGATACGCCTTTGAGCACCCTGCAGGACCATCTGCCGGATCTCCTGTTTGCTGGTTCTGACAAAGCGACCACGAGATTCATCGAGATAGGTAGCCATCAGCACGCCGTCATCCGTGGCAATACCGAACAGGGCAAGAAAACCCACCCAGATAGCCACAGACAGGTTGATGGTATGGACCTGAAACAGCCCACGCATGTCTGTTCCAAAGAGAGAGAACCCGAGGAACCACTCCTGGCCGTAGAGCCAGATCATCAGGAATCCGCCAGACCAGGCCACCAGGATTGCGGAGAAGACCATCATGGTGGTGGTCATGGACTTAAACTGCAGGTAGAGAATGACCATGATGACCAGCAGGGCCAGGGGAAGAATAACAGCAAGTCGTTTCTGGGCTCTAATCTGATTTTCGTAGTTGCCGGCAAAGGTATAGGAGACACCGGCGGGAAGACGCAGCTCGCCGGAATCAATCTTTTCCTGCAGAAAGGCCTTGGTCTGTTCCACCACATCTACCTCGGCAAAACCGGGTCGTTTGTCAAAGAGGACATAAGCGGTGAGAAAGGTATCTTCACTCTTGATCATCTGCGGGCCACGCACATAACGGATGTCGGCAAGCTGGATGAGCGGAATCTGTTCTCCACCCGGGGCATCCACAAGAATCTGTTTCAGGTCCTCTATGGAGTCCCGTCGCTCTCGCAGATAGCGGACCCGAACCGGATAGCGTTCTCTGCCTTCAACAGTGGTGGTAATCATTTTTCCGCCAACGGCTACCGCAATCACTTCCTGGATCTTACCAAGCTGAATGGAGTAGCGGGCAATGGCTTCGCGATCAATGATAATTTCCAGATAGGGTTTACCCACTACCCTGTCTGCCAGCACAGTACGCGGGTCCACTGATGGTACCTGCTTGACCAGTTGTTCCAGTTGCATACCCACCTGTTCGATGGTCTGTAAGTCCGGCCCCTTTATTTTAATTCCCATTGGGGCCCGCATACCGGTTTGCAGCATGACAATGCGGGTGGCAATAGGTTGCAGTTTGGGTGCAGAGGTCACCCCTGGGATCTCTGCTGCAGCAACGATAGCCTTCCAGATATCATCGGAATTGCGTATCCCTGGCCAAGGAGTGCGGTCAGGATTTATCGCAGGATCCAGCTCCATGCGCCAGACCCTGAATGGCCTGCCCGCGGCATCAGGAATGAGTCGACCGTCTTCGTCCCGTTCAAATCGCCCCTGCACCAGGTAGGGTGCTCCATCGATCGCTTTTTGTGGAACACCAGCAGAACTCCTGAAATAATCTTTCCTGTCCTGCCTGAAGGCAAAGCGCAGTCGCTTGCCTTGATCATCAAGCAAGTATTCGGGATGATAGTTAATGACGGTTTCAATCATGGACAGCGGTGCTGGATCAAGGGGCGTATCAGCCCTACCCAGCTTACCCACCGCAAATTCAACCTCAGGGATGGCCGTAATTTCCCTGTCTTGCCAGGCAAGCACCTCCTGCACTTCTGAGAGACCGGCATGGGGCATTGTTGTGGGCATAAAGAGAAATGACCCCTCATCAAGGGGCGGCATGAACTCTTTGCCAAGACCTGGAAAGCTATGCGCCAGTCGAACCATGGGACTGGTCTGGCGGATGGTGTCAGGCAGCCAGCCGGTGAGCCGTGGTGCACCGAGCCAGACCATAGCTCCACCTAAGGTGACAAGCAGGGGGAGGAGGAGAAAGAGTGTCTTATATTGCAAACACCAGCCGAGCAGGCGTGGGTACAAATGCTGAAAGAGCTGGAGAAAACCCAGTATTCCTCCGAGCATCAATCCAACGAAGAGGATATTCACAAACACCCCTTTCTCCACCCCCAGGGGTTGCCAGGTGTATGCCAGGAGGAGAGTAATGACCAGAATGGCAAGCCAGCTTTCCACCCGGCTAAGGGCCAGCATAACAGATCCAGGCAGCCATTTGAGAACAAAACGATAGATTCCAAAACCAAGCAGAATCAGGCCAAGAATATGCACCTTCCAGGCCAGGATGAGCCCGGCCGCAATGAGCAATATGGGCATGACAAACTGGATCATGCCAGGCCGCTTCACCTTTTTTATCCGGGAAAACAGCAGATGGGCCAGAGGCGGCAGAACAGTGAGGGCAATGACCACCGAGGCGATCAGGGCAAAGGTCTTTGTGTAGGCCAGGGGCTTGAACAACTTGCCTTCCGCTGCCTGCATGGTGAAGACCGGCAGAAAACTGACAATCGTGGTGGATACTGCGGTGAGCACTGCGCTGCCGACTTCTGTAGCAGCCTGGTAAATGACAAGCAGTGTGGACTCTTCCGGGCCAGACTCATCGAGTCTGGTCAGGATATTTTCACAGATGATGATACCCATGTCGACAATGGTGCCAATGGCTATGGCAATTCCTGACAGGGCAACGACATTGGCGTCCACCCCAAAGAGTTTCATACCTATAAAGGACATGAGCACGGCCAGCGGCAGCAGGGCAGAGACCAGAAAGGAACTCTTAAAGTGCATGACGGTAACCAGCACCACGATGATGGTAATCAAAATCTCTTGGCCAAGGGCCGTCTTCAGCGTGCCCAGGGTTTCATAAATCAGGCCGGAACGGTCATAAAAAGGGACAATAGTCACCTTACTCACCGTTCCGTCGGCCAGGGTCTTGCTCGGCAGGCCGGGACTGATCTCCTTGATCTTCTCCTTAATGCGTTCAATGGCTGCCAGAGGATTATCCCCGTAACGGACCACGGCCACCCCGCCCACGGTCTCTGCCCCACCCTTGTCCAGTACTCCGCGCCTGAGGGCAGGGCCCAGTGTCACAGTGGCCACATCGGAAACGCGGATGGGGATATTATCTACGGCCTTGATCACTGCCTTTTCCAGGTCCTCCAGGCTTTTCACAAAACCGATCCCACGGATCACATATTCCACCCGGTTGATCTCAATGGTGCGCGCGCCAACGTCGATGTTGGACTGTTTGATTGCAACAAAGACTTCCTCCAGGCTCACCCCCTTGTCATGCATGGCATCCGGGTCCACATCAATCTGGTACTCCTTGACAAAACCGCCCACTGAAGCGACCTCGGAAATACCCGCCACTCCCATCAAGGCATAGCGGACATACCAGTCCTGGGTGGAGCGCAGCTCGGCCAGGTCCCAACCTCCTGCCGGGTTTCCTTCAGGGTCACGGCCTTCCAGGGTATACCAGAAGATTTGCCCCAATCCCGTGGCATCCGGGCCAAGGGTTGGTTTGACTTCCTGGGGCAGGGTACCCTGGGGAAGACTGGCCAGTTTTTCCAGCAATCGTGACCGGGACCAGTAAAACTCCACGGAATCATCAAAGATGACATAGATGGAGGAGAAACCAAACATTGAGTAGCTGCGTACCGTCTTGACCCCAGGCAGGCCAAGCAGAGACACAGTGAGCGGGTAGGTAACCTGATCTTCCACATCCTGCGGGGAACGACCAGGCCACTTGGTAAAGACGATCTGCTGGTTTTCTCCAATGTCGGGAATGGCATCCACTGGAACCGGATCACGAGGCAGACCGCCCACAGAGAGGTCAAAAGGTGCGACCATGACCCCCCAACCGACAACTGCCAGCAACAGCAGACCGATGATAACCTTGTTCAGCAGACAGAAGCGAATAATTGCGCCGACAATTGATGTTGCCGGAGGGAGCTGTTGACTGGAGTTTGTCATGACGTCACTGGGTTATCTGTTCACGTACCTCACCGCAGCGCAGCATCATGGCGCCGAAGTAAGGATTGTTGATCTCTTCTGAAGCAGCCAGCCAGGTGGCGCCCCTGTTCTCAAAGGCCATGGGACAGAACTGGAGAAAAAGTGATGTACGTTCATTGGTGCCAAATGTTTTCACAATCTGGGCCAGAGTTTGACTCAAGGGATAAAAACCGGTCCGTATCTCTTCCAGAGTTGCTCCTCCTGCAAGCAGACGAAGGTCTCTGGCAAGCTGACTGGATAGTGTATCTGCTAAATCAAAGCCTGTCTCTCCAAGCTCTCTGATCACTGTCTCTGCAAGCGGGACAAGGGCTCTGCTGTCTCTACGGGCAGCATCAAGATCGTCTGCAGCAAGGTGTTGTTGCAGATCGAGATAACGGGCGAGTAAGGGAGCGTTTTTTTCTCTGAGTTGTGTTGATCCAAGGCGGGCAGCGGCAGCATCATCCAAAGCAAAACGACGACGCAGCTGGTGGAAGTGTTCGGCCAGGGTTGTATACAGTTGTTCGGTTTCACGTGCACTTTCAGCCTCTTGCAACAAAATATGATCACTGCTGAGAAGCATGGAAAGCTCCTGCCAACTCAACAACTCTTCGCTCTCAAGACTCTCTGCTTGTATTGCTGCCAAGCTGTCACGAAACTGTGTCAAAGCAGCTGCCTGGTGGTGAGTATCGTTTTCATGAACCGCTTTTGAGAGCTCAGCAAAGCTGTGATTGAGCAGGTTGAGCCTGGAGACAAAGAGCGAAGGCAGTGTTTTATCCTGGGATGGTGCCGCCTCTGTCCGGTAAGGATTCATCAGGGAGGGACGTGCCTGGAGCTGGATGGCCGAATCGATCTTGAAGTTGCCGCGGGTAACCACCAGTTCCCCTTCCTCAAGGCCGCTTTTTACCTGATAGAAATGTCCCTGCCGTGGCCCAAGGATAATCTCCCGTCCCACATAGACGCCATCTTTCTCAGGCAGTTGAACATAGACCAGAGCTCGCTTTCCGGTGACCAGAGGAGCTGAGGAAGGAATAAGCAGGGGCGCGTTGTCGGGATCAACCGGAGCCGTATGAGAGGATATTGCCCGGACAAACATGCCCGGTTTAAGTTTTGCATCCCTGTTGGCAACATTGAGACGGACCCGTACGGTCCTGGTTTTACTATTCACCAGTGGATCTATATAGGCAACTTTACCCTGAAATGATGTGCCGGGATAGGATTCTACGGTAAAACGGACCTGCTGCCCCAGGATGATGGCCTGCAGATCAGACTCATAGGCCTCAAGGACCACCCAGACCCAGTCAAGGTCGGCCAGGGTATAGATTGGGGAGCCGGTCTTCACATACATCCCTTCACTGACATCTTTCTTGATGACAATGCCGCTAAGCGGCGCAGTCAGGGTGATATGATCGGTGGGTTT
>DAOVAI010000054.1 GCA_030671085.1 Pseudomonadota bacterium
TAACCCTCAAGGACTCTTTTCACTATCCCCTTAAGGGGTGAGAGTGTCTTGGCTGTTGACGGTACTTCCTGAAATTGATCTGTTTTTTTGTTGCCATGAACAGCAAGCGATTACTTATAAGCACTAATCTTCTATATTATAGCGCTGCATCTGTCTATAAAGTGTGGAGCGCGCTATTCCCAGAAGTTTTGCGGCCTTTGCCTTGTTGCCGTGTGTCTGCCTGAGCGCCTCGATGATCTTCTCATCTTCCCGCTGATAGTGAGGTGTTGTTGGAAACGGTTCTGTCAAATTATTTTGAGGAATAGGAGGCGGGGAAACGGATGTTGGCTGAGCCTCCTTGATGATTGGTCTCTGCAGATCTTCAGGCATGTGTTTGAGGAGCAGTACCGGGCCATCACAGAGAACACAGGCCCTTTCCATGACATGTCTCAATTCTCTGACATTCCCTGGCCAGGAATAACGAGCCATGCATTCCAGGGCCTGGTCAGAAATTATGGCAATCTTTTTGCCAAGCTGTTTGCGAAAAAGTTCAAGAAAATGATTGGCAAGCAGTGGTATGCCGTTGGTTCTCTCTCGCAGGGGTGGCAGTCTGACTTCAATGACTTTCAGCCGGTAATAGAGGTCTTCTCTGAATTTCCCCTGTGTGACCATTTCCTGGAAGTCGACGTTGGTGGCGGCAATGACCCGGACATCCACCTGTATCGGTTCATCCTGGCCCACTGGGGTAAAGGTCTTTTCCTGTAGGAAACGCAGGAGAAGCAGTTGCGTCCGAGGCGAGATATCCCCTATTTCATCAAGGAACAGTGTCCCGCCGTCAGCCTGAAGCAACCTGCCGGCCCTGTCTCTGTCAGCACCGGTGAAGGCCCCTTTCCGGTGGCCAAAGAGCTCGCTTTCCAGCAAGTTTTCAGCAACAGAGACGCAATCCACCTTAATAAGCGGCTTGTCACGCCGTGAACTCTCGGCATGGAGTGCCTCTGCCGCCAGTTCTTTGCCGGTCCCGGATTCACCTGTGATGAGGACGGCAGTGTCAACCTTGCCGATGTTTTCAATCAGTTTATACACTTTCTGCATGGCAGGGCTTGAACCCACGTAGCCATGAAAGTGACTACGAATTTCGTTCATTTCTCGAGGTTCGTCAATGCTCATGTCTCTTGCGACAATCACGACACCCTGAAACTCTTCATCCTCCCCCCGCAATGGAGAGGCATTGAGGCTGATTATCTTTGTTTTGTCATCCGGGGTATGGCATTCTATCAGATGCTTTCTTACCTCGGTTCCATTCTGCAGAACCTTGCGGGCATCATCGAGACAGGCAAGGCTTATCTCAGAAGGCAGTTGATTGAGATCAGATATACCTTCCGCACCCTTCTCCTTCAGCCATTGTTCAGCTGTTTCATTGAGTTGGACAATCTTCATGTCGGCATCAACAGTGATAATCGCATCGCTGACCGAACGAAAAATTGTTTCCAGGTAACGGCGGTACTTTTCGTTTTCCCGCTGCAGGCGCTCGGCTTTGTTTTCCAGAGACCAGTGTTGAAGGGCCTGTCTGGTAAAACGGAGCAGGGTCTCTTTGTTGACAGGCTTTGATATATAATCAAAGGCGCCATGTCTGACAGACTCGGCAGCAGATTCAAGGTTGGGAAATCCTGTGATCATCACCACCGGGCACTTGACCCCGGATTCTCTGATCTTCCGAAGAAGATCTGTTCCGCAAGGCCCTATCAGTACGATATCACTAATAATTAAATCATATGCTGTGTGGGCCATTGCCTCCATGGCCTCGTCAAAAGTTGCTACGGTTTTCACAAATTGATAGCCATCGGAGGTGAGGAATATTTCAAAGGTCTGTCTGATGGACTCCTCGTCATCTACTATGAGAATCCTTGCAGAATATAAATTGTTTTCCATGACCTTAGGTTCCTGCGGGAAGTTCAATAATCATTTCTGTATATTTTTCCAGGATTGAGTTTACGCGCAGGTCGCCTCCATGGTCTTTTATAATTCCATAACTGATACTGAGTCCGAGTCCTGTTCCCTCACCGGGTGGTTTGGTGGTGAAGAAAGGCTCAAAAAGACGTTCCAGGAGAGACTGAGGCAGGCCGGTTCCATAATCCTTCACCGTGATTCGGTAGAGAGGATGGTCATCATCAGGCTTCTCAAGACAGGATATTTCAATTATTTTTCTGGGGTCAGGTGCAGGGTATCTTGCGTTTAAGGCATAGCGGCTGTTGCTGATAAGATTCAATAGGACTTGCTGCAACTGTCTGAAGTCGGCAACAATGAAGGAGTCTGCCTCCGGAAACTCAGTCATTATCATGATTCCGTCCTTCTGCAGCTGATGTTGGACCAGGGTAAGGCTCTCTTTGACGATCTCCACAGGATTGACGAGTTCCCGCTCACGACTATCTGCCCGTGCAAAAGAGAGTAAGTTATGGGTAATAGAGGCTATCCGATCGCCCTCTTTGATAATATTATGCACGATAGTAGTGCCTGCTGGATCAAGCTCATAATTATCCAGAAGAATCTGGGCAAAGTTGATAATCCCGGTGATGGGGTTGTTGATCTCATGGGCAACGCCTGCAGCAAGCTCACCGATAGCTGCAAGTTTGGCAGTGCGTATGGAATCCACCTTTCGAATTTCATCTCGTGTGAGTTCCCTGGCAATCAGCATGATTTTGTCTATTTTGCCATCCATCTCTTTGACAGGTGAGATGGTGAAGGAGTATTCCCCAAAGAGTCCTGGGAGACGCGTTTCTTCAACTCTTGGGGCACAGGTCTTAAGAAATTCCTCCAAAGGACATTTGATGTGGGGCCACCTGCCGCCATGCACAATCTTGCAGATTCCCTGGCCAACCACTTCATCCCTGTTTTTTCGGGCCGCCTGCAGGGTGGCATCATTGGCCTCAATTATGATCCCATTGGGCTTGACCACCAGAACAGGATCCTGGATGGCGTTGAACAGCTGTTCCCAAGTGCCGGTGTGACAACTTTTTTGGGGGGTACAGTAGTCACGGCTGGCTACTTTTTTTGGATTTTTACATGGTGTATTATTTTTCTTATCCATAGTGCACAGGTGGCAGGATTAAATTCAAGGCGTATATCAAAAAAAGGTCCAGATGTAACAGTGTATCATATCAGGCCGGTAATTATAAAACACAATCATGGAACTCGCAAAAGATATTCCAATTGAATAGTGTTTGTCTTGTCTGTTTTTGACATATTGGTCTGGTTCAGTCATTTTAGGAGAGGCCTGAAAATGTTCGACAGTGGGGGTGAGTAATGGGTTTCCCGTTGGTTCTGGGAGAAATCCTCATGTTGACATCAGGGGATCGATTCACTATGTACAGGATGCCTGAAACCAGCATAACGAGCTTGATAAAAAGGAGACAAAAATGAGTAATGTACTGAAGGGAGTTTTATTGTCGGCTCTGATCTTTCCTGGTGCCGGCCAGATTATCCTGGCACGATATGGACGTGGAGCCCTTTTTTTTGTTTTTGCGTTCATCAGTGGCCTGCTCTGTGTTGCAGCCATTGTCCGTCAGGCCGTAGTGACCTTGCAACAGCTTGCCGCCCAGGGAGAGGGTGTAACCCTGCCGAAAATTATGACCACGGCTGTGGAAGCTTCAACCACCGGTTCAACCCTCTTTCTCAAACTCTCCTTTCTTGTCCTTTTCAGCTGCTGGCTGTTTGCAGTGGTGGATGCCTGGCGAATCGGCAAGAAGCTGGATGCGAAACAGGAAGAGGCAGGCACGGGTCAAGTGGCTGAAGAATAAAATTTTTATTGAGTAGAACTACGTATGAATGTGAAGGTTTTTACCACCGGCGGCACCATTGATAAAATATACTTTGATGCCAAAAATGACTATCAGGTCGGAGAACCGGAGATCGATTCACTCCTTGCCGAGGCAAATGTGACCTTTGACTACAGCGTCAAGTCGCTTCTGCGCAAGGACAGCTTGGAGATGAACAAGGCTGATCGGAAACTGGTCTATGATGCGGTGGCTGCAGAGTCCTGTTCACGCATTCTCATCACCCACGGGACCGACACCATGATCGAGACGGCAAAAAGTCTCCTTGGTATCCCTGATAAAATCATAGTCCTCACCGGCTCAATGCAGCCTGCCCGTCTGCGGGTGAGCGACGCCTTTTTTAATGTCGGTTGCGCTGTAACCGCTGTTCAGCTTCTACCTGCCGGTGTCTACGTGGTGATGAATGGTCAGATCTTTGACCCACGAACAAGCCGTAAAAATGTGGAAAAGAACTGTTTTGAACGGCTATGAAGGAGTGTGGTCTTACCCCAATTTAGTGGACACGGAGTTAAGCCACTTTTCTCTTTTCCTCCTGTCATTTTCATAACAGTGGCTTCACTGGGTGTCCACATTTTTAGGGAAGGATCAAAAAACAGTGGAACAGTTTTTGGCAGCAGTTCAACTGTTCTCTAGTGTTACTCCAGGGCCTTTGATGGAGCTCCTGCCACCGGTACCAGGGACAATCTCAATCTGCAGAGGGATCCGTTCCTTGAGGGCGTTTACGTGGGAGATGATACCGATGAGCTTGTTGTCTTCATGCAGTTGAGAGAGGGTGTCGAGGGCTGTTTCCAGAGATTCTTCATCCAGGGTTCCGAAACCTTCATCCAGGAAGAGGGAGTCCACTCGTACGTTTTGACTGGCCATGCGGGAGAGCCCCAGGGCAAGGGAGAGGCTGACGAGAAAGGATTCGCCTCCAGAGAGGTTTCTGGTGGAGCGGATCTCACCTGCCTGGAAGGTGTCGATGACGTTCAGGTTTAGGGGCTGGATTTTATCACGAACCAGGATGTAACGATCGCTCATGTGGAGAAGACTTCGGTTGGCATGGCTAATCATCATCTCAAAGGTGAGGCCCTGGGCAAAGTTTCTGAATTTTTTGCCGTCCGCAGAGCCGATGAGCATGTGCAGTCTGCTCCAGCGACTCAGCACCTTCTTTTGGGCCTTGATGGCCGTGAGTCTCTCTGTTGCCTCTTCTCTGTCTGCACTGTTTTTTTTCAGCCGTTCCTGTGCACCACCAGCCTGTCCCTGCACCTCTGCCAGCTGCTTTTCCAGTTCGGCCAGTTTTTGCTTGAGTTCCTGGGCTTCCTCTTTGCAAAGCTGCTTTGCCTCCTCTTTCTGCAGAGCATTTTCCCTGTCTTTGCTGAGGGTCTGAAGTTTTGTCCTTCGCTCTTGCAGATCGTTTTGCAGTTCTATGAGTTGCTCCAGTTCCTGTGGCTGGAGTCTCGCTGTGAGGAATTCATCCAGATCTGAAAACGGAGAAGACTTGAGGGCCTGGCCCAGTCGCTCTTCCTGCTTCTCTATCTCCTGCGACCGTTGTTGGCTATCTGACTTGAGCTTCTCCTGGAGGGTGCGGGCAGCAGTGATCTTGTTATCGATTGCAGCATATTCTCTGTTCCATTGTTCCAGCATCTTCCGCGCGTCCTTGACAGCGAGTTCCAACCGTTCTGCCTCTTCTTCTGTACTTTTGTTGCCAAAGAGAGCAGTCCTGTTTTTTTCTAAGGTATCAAGGGACTTCTTGGCCTTTCTGCGCTGTTCCTCTTTGTCTGCAGTTTGTGCTGTCAGTTTCTGAAGATATTCCTGCTTATGGCTGAGTTTAGAGCTAAGGGTCAGGGTGCGGGCAGCAGTGTGTGTTTCCTCTTCTTTTTTCCTTTTCCACTCTTCAGCTCTTGTACCAAGCTCTTCTAGGATGGAAGGGAGTCTGGTCAGGACAGGTTCACTTATTCCATAGGAAGCAAGTTTTTTGAAAAGGCTGGTGGTGATCTTTTCAAGTTCCATGAAAAGGGAGCGTTCTTCCTGCAGAAGCCTTTCAGTTTCCTGTTCAGCTGATGCGACCTGATGACCGGCATGCAGGAGATCCTTTTCAAGTCTTTGTTGCATTTGGGCCAGTTCTTTCTCCTTTTTTCCAGTCTCAGCTCGTTTCCTGTCCAGTTGTTTCAGCCTGTCACAGTTCTGCTGCAGACTCACTATCTGCTGGACCAGTTCCTGCTCTTCCTCTTTGAGCAACTGCAGGTCAACGTGTTTCAGGGAGGGCAGTTCAAGGTTTGCAAGCAACTCTTCTGTCCTTTTTTGCTTCCGGGAGAGGTCCTCATCGCCCTCCTTGATGCGCCGGGTGAGACTGTTTTGCTCTTCACTGCAGACTATCCCCTGATGTGTCAATTGAGCGTTTTCTTTTTCAAGACCGCGCAGTTCTGTTTTTGCCTCCTTAAGTCCGGCCTCTTCCTCAGAGGGCACAGGGATATTTCCCTGGCTGTAGGGATGGGTGGTGGCGCCGCAAAGTGGGCAAGGGGAGTCATCCTGGAGTCGGTTGCGTTCTGCCTCCAGTTTCTGGATGCGTGCAAGGAGAAGCAGGTTTTTTTCCAGGAGAGTAATTTCCTGCTGAAGACCAGTGACCTCCTTGGTGTTCAGAGTCAACTGCCCATTGATTTCCTTTTCTTTTTCAGCTTCCTGCAGAATTTGCCTGCGCAGTGTGTCCAGCGCCTTTTTTTTGCCAGCCTGTTCCTCAACGAGAAGGAGGAGATCCTGTACTGTTTTTTTCCGGGTTTGGCTCTGAAAGAGATCCTGCTGCACTGTTTCAGCTTCTTTTCCCTGGAGGATTTGCTGTATTTCCTCTTGCAGTCCATTGAGGACCCGTCCAACTTCTGCAGTTTGAGCTTGCAGGGAGGATTCTTCCTTGGTGAGCAAGGTCATGCTCTGCTTTTTCTGCAGCACATCCTGTTCTGCCTTTTTTCTTGTTCTGGAGTGCGTGCTTCCTTGACGTTGCAGGTCAAGAAGAGAGTTGATCTCTAACTGGAGAGCGGAAATCTCTTCAACCAGTTTTTCATCACCAGTCTGTTGCTTGAAAAACGTATCGAGTTCTTTTTTCTTCTTTTCTTCCTGGGCAAGTTTCTGTTCAAGGGTCTGAATGGCAGCTGCTTCTTCTTTCTGTTGCCCCGAAATGGTTTTCAGGATCTCTGCGTGTTCCTGGAGTTGTTCTTCTGCTGCATGGAGACGAAGATCCAGCTCTTGAACCAGCTTGATCAATTGTTGACCCTTTTTGCTCTCGGTCTCGGCCTGCTGCAGCTGTTTTTGACCATCCTGGCAACTCTCTCCAGTATGTTTCTGTAGACGAAAAAGTTCGTCCATCTTTGCAGCAACTTCTTTAATTTCAGTTAACTCTTTGCTCTGACTGGCAAGGAGTGTGTTCTGTTTCTGGTAAACCGATTCGATCTCCTGCGCTGCAAGTCCAGGTACCAGGAGATCCAGTTTTGGCGCATGCTTTTTTTCTTCTTCTGCCATGGTCTGAAGTTGCCTGTTGTATTCTTCTCTCTCAGCCTTCAGTTCAGCAAGAATATCGAGCCAGCCCATTTTTTTTCGTATATCCGCAGTCTCTTTTTTGAGCAGCTTGCCTTGCCCCTCTCTGTCAGAGACGACTTTTTGCAGTTCCTTCTCCTCTTCAGGGGTCAAGAGGCTGATATGCTCAAGTGTCTGCTGGAGCTCCTGCAGTCTGGCCTGTTCGTCTGTGCGGAGTTCGTGCACCTTGATGGAAAGTCGGGAGTAGATCTCGGTACCGGTGATCTGTTCCAGGATAGGGGCCCGGTTGTCAGGGGAGGCCTGGAGAAAGGCAGCAAATCCTCCCTGGGCCAGGAGGGTGGAGCGGGTGAAGCGGTCGAAATCCATGCCAGTGACCTCTTCTACCCTGGTCGCAACATTTCGTATCCTGCTTTCAAGGATAGTATTTGCGGCTGCATCGGCTATCTCATGTTTCGGCTGCTGCAGCTCTCCGCCTGCGTGCTGTCTGGAACGATGCTGGGACCAGTGACAGCGGAACTTCCCTTTGACAGTCTCAAATTCCACTTCGGCAAAACAGATACCGGTGTGTCTGCTCATGATCTCGTTGGATGTCTTGGTGATCCGGGAAAGACGCGGAGTTCGGCCATACAGCGCCAGGCAGATCGCATCAAGGAGAGTAGATTTCCCGGCACCTGTGGGACCGGTGATGGCAAAGAGACTGTTCTCGCCATATGCCGGATCGGTGAAGTCGATATGCCAGGTCTTGGCCAGGGAGTTGAGATTTTGAAAACGGATCTGCAGGATCTTCATGTATGACTACTCCACACAGCTGTCTTCATCCTGCAGGGCAGAAAGGGCTGTTTCAAAACTCAGCACCATTTCCTGCTGCTGATCGGTGTCAATTTCATGCAGATCAAGGCATTGCTGGAATACCTGGAGTGGAGAGAGTTCTTCCAGGGTCTTGATCTCGGAAGTTCGCTGCAGTACATGATCGTAAATCCGCTTGTTGCAGATGCGCAGGACCTCCAGAGGGCTGTCGGCAACAGCTGTATAAACCTGCTCCTGCAGGTCGTCAAGGAGGGTCTGGCCGGAGTAGTTGATCTCAAGGAGGATGGATTGTTTCTTCTCTTTCAAGTGGTGTATTTCTGCAAGGATCTGCTCCAGGTCTCCAGTGATGGTGTGTAGAGCTTGGAAGCAGGGTACTGGGATTTCATCTACAATGAGCTTGGGAGCAAGGGTTACCACAAGGACACACTTCTGCTTGCCGGCCTCTTGAAAGCTCATGGCAAGCGGTGCACCGGAATATCGTCTGGTTACCTGCTTGCCGACTTTCTGCGGAAGGTGGAGGTGGCCAAGGGCCAGATAGTCGATCTCTGCAGGAAAGGTATCAAGTCCCACATGAACGAGAGAACCGACATACAGTTCTCGAATCCCGTCTCCCTCCATGGTGGTGCCGCCTTGACAGAAGAGGTGCCCCATGGCCACCAGGGGGATGGGAGTCTCGAGGCTCTCCTGCCTCTTTTGTGCAAGTTCATACAGCTTGGAATAATGGTCCTGTATGCCGGACAGCAGTTTTTTTTCTTTGTCGTGCGGACTCTCCCCAGCCTCAGCTGACCTGATATCCCGGTCACGAAGGTAGGGTACGGCAAGGACCATGAGTTCCGGCTCGTTGTCTTTGTCTGTCAGCAGAAGGATCTCATCTTCTATGTTTTCAGGTACCCTGCCTATGATATAGATGTCGAGAAAGCGGAGGAGGTTTTTGGGCGCATTGAGCAGGGTGGGGGAGTCATGGTTCCCGCCGGTAAGGATCACATGACGGCAAGGGGAAAGTGAAATACGGGAGAGAAAACGGTAATAGATCTCCAGGACATGATTGGAAGGAGTCTGGCTGTCAAAGATATCACCTGCAACGAGTAAGGCCTCGATCTCCTGCTCCTCAATAACCGTTGCCAGCCAGTCGAGAAAGAGGGAAAACTCCTGGTAACGGTGTCTTCCGTAGAGCTTATGGCCCAGGTGCCAGTCTGAAGTGTGAAGGATTTTCATTGCTTCCCGGTTCCTGGTCAGGGAAAAATCAGGCCCTTCCTTGCAAGGGGGCAAACATTTTTGCTCTCATCCATCTGGACATCTCTTTCCTGAATTTTATTCAGTGTTTCTTCCACCTTGCCTGTCTCCATGGCCCTGTCCAATGTCTTGCTGAAGCTGGTGCGTGAATGACTGCTCAACAAGCTTTTTTGTAACCCATGCGTGGCTGGATGCTTCTCTTGCTTCAGGAGGTCAGGCTATCATGTACGCTGCTTTTTTTCATGGTATCTACATCACTACCATAAGTAAAGAAGAATGGAGGGTAACAGGTGTGCGGCGAACCAGAAAAAAGTGGGCGAGCGGATTTCTGAGAGTTTTGAATATCAAAAAATTTTAAGAAAAGAATTATTGGTGAGATGGGTTTGGGCAAGGGAAAGAAAAAACCGGGATAGGTACCGAACTTGGTATCTATCCCGGTTGAGGATAATCGATCCCCGGGGGAATCAATTCAGGAGAAAAAATCCTGTCTGCAGGTGATGGTAACCTGCAGACAGGAGTGGAGCTTCTTTTAATCTTCTACTTCACACTCATTACCCTCACACTCAACGTCAGCCATCAGGAAAAATGCCTTGTAGCCGTTTTTCTTCAGCTCCTGGGCAGCCATGTCAGCCCGGGCGCCGGTGGTACAGTGGACATAGATTTTCTTGTCTTTTGGAATGTCAGCAAGACGTGAGCCAATCTGATCTAAGGGCACTTCAATAGCATTCTTAAAGCCACCTTCAGCAGCTTCATCCGTGGTCCAAACGGCAAGAATAACAGCGCTGGCATCTTTGCCGCTTGCCGCCTTCAGGAAATCGGCTTTAGAAACTTCGCCCTTGCCAAGCTTTCTTACCCAGGTGATGTCAGTGACAACAGGACCTGTTACAGTTTTACCACCTGCTTTTACCCAGCCAGCATAGTTCCCTGGCACCAGAGAAACCTTTTTAAACCCTTCATCCCGAAGGTCTTCAACTGCATCAGCAGCCTCTTCGGCCGAGTCACTGTAGAGGACCACCGGCGCCTTCTTGGGAATGTCTTCAAGGGCGTCATCCAGGGTATCATAGGGAATGGTAACAGAACGGGCAATACGTCCGGCTTCTGATTTCTTTGCAGAGCGCAGATCAACCAGAACAATGTTGCCTTTTTCTATATTTCCTTTACTGGCATAGACCAGGTTGCCATCTTTTATCCATGCGGGTTGTCCTGCAAGGTAAACTTGTACATTTTTATGACCAGCTTTTTTCGCCAGACCGGCGTTTTTAGTGGACATACCTCATGTGGGCCCTCCGCAATAAAAGATAAGGAGTTTGTCTTTATCTTTTGGCAGTACGGAAGCAGCTTTTGTCTTGTAGTCAGGTACTGAAAGACTTACGGCGCCAGGCATATGACTGGCTGCATAACGTTTTCCAGGCCGGGCATCGATGAGCAGAACGTCTGCCTTTTTATCCACCAGAGCCTTCAGCTCTGCTGTCTTGATCTCAGTTACACCCTTGGGCAGTTTAGCAAGTTTGGGTTTAACAACGGTGGCCCAGGGCTCACCATTACGCATCTCATAGAAGATAATGGAAGCATGACCTTTTGAGGCGTGCTCAACGCCCTTGGTCTTGTCATCAAATTTGACCATGATGGTTTTGGCCTTTTCTCCCTTTCCAACTTGAATGGAGATGGTCTTGGCCTTGTTTGATTTCCCAACCACTTTTCCTTTATACACCGGACCTTGAGCTTTTTTGGCCTCGGTGCTTACTGCAGGCTTGGCAGCGGTGGTTGTTGAACTGGTTCCTTGATTACATCCTGTCACCAAAAATGATGCCATGATGAAAAAAGGAATGAATTTGGTCAATGTTTTCTGCATACTTCCTCCTTAAAGATTTGTGGTTGGACAAAATTCCCTGACAAGGTTATTTGTCAAACTCGCGAATATCCTGATTTATTTGCATAATATGTGCCAGGGAGTGAGATTGATCTATTTTGTTGAAGTGGCGCTGAAATGATTGAAATCCCTCTGTTTGTGGGGTGCAAAAAAATTATAGCACATCTTTTCCTGCAAAATCAAAAAGAAAGAAATAAAATAAAATTAAAGTGTTACGTTAATTGCTTTAATTTTTGTAATTCTACTCAATTACAAAAGAGTTGGCGCCAAAAAGTGATCTTTTTTTGCAAGGTAAAGGAAATGATCTGCGAGAATGATTGTTGCATAGTAAGGATAAGGTTTCTTGGCTGTCAATGAATTTGGCACTGCTATTTTGTGGCAGCCAGGTGGTTACAGGCTGAAAAGAGTTTGCAGGACGCGATCTCTGCCGTTTGTTTTCTGGTTGAGCAGGATGACAAAGGGATTGAGGTTTTCTCCTCTTCTGAAATAGCCGGCATAACAGTACACATCAGCATCGTTGAGGGTCCCAGATTTGAGGAGTACTCCGTATTTTGTGGGGAGGAGTGGAGCGTGGGGCTTAAACTTTTCCAGTACCTGGATCAACCCTTCAGGGCTTATGCGGTTCTTTCTCGATAATCCTGATCCTTCCACCATGGTGACCTGGTCGGCCTGAAGTCGCAGATGGTTGTGAATGAAATCATTGACCGCCCGTTGGCTTTTTTCCCATGTTGCCGGTATCCCGTATTGCGACATACCGATGGCCAGATAGAGCTGGTTGGCCATGAAATTGCTGGAAGAGCGCAGGCAGGAACGTACCAGATCAGCTACAGTTTCTTGAGCCACATAGTGCAGAATGAGCGAGCTCTCCTCAGGGACCTCTCCCTGTCTGATTCTTCCCCTCATTCGGATACCGTGTTGTTCAAGGGTTACCTGGAAGAGTTGACCGCAATAGTTCAGTGTGTTGGAAAGAGTTCCCTGGTCGGGGAATGCATTGGTATTGACACGGTGACGGCCACTTTGCAGCGTTTCGCCTATTTTTCCCATCAGCGGAAGGTAGGGCGTCTGGGCTTCAAATGATCGCACTTTTGCCTTGTGGACCACGTGTAACGGCAGAGTATTAAAATTTACTCCAAGGGCAGAGGGTTGCGCATCATAGGGATTTGGCGAATTGCCGGAACCGTCTGTGGGGTTCTCCAGGGCAAAGGAAGAGTCATCGAGGATGATGTTTCGGATTTCGGTTATCCCCTGTTCCGCTACCTTCCTGGCAATGGCCGTAACTTTTTCTGAGACCAGGAAGGGGTCGCCGGAACCGGAAATATAGAGATTTCCTTCTTTGTCGAGAAACAACCGGGTGGTAAAACGATAATCCGGGCCAAGGAGTTCAAGGGCGGCCAGGCAGGTGATAAGCTTGATGGTCGAGGCAGGAATAAAGTTTTTTTGCAGATTTTTGGAGACAACAACTTTGCCGTCCTTGCTGAGCGCATAGCCACCGTTCTGTATATATTTTTGCAGGGTTGCAAGCTCTCCCGCCTGAGAGGGATGAGGAAGGAGGGTGAAGAAAAGGAAGAGACCTATTACTCCGGGAACAGATGTTTGTCTCAAGAGGTGTCGCCACCCCCCCAATGATTTTTTGTGGATTGCGCAAGAAATCATTGGCAGGTATGGACAGATAACGATTTTAAATCTTAGGCAGCTTGGCCATGGATGCTTCAATGGCCTCTTTCGGGTAATCATAGTTATGGAGATCCCCGGAAAAGTACTTATCGTAGGAGGCCATGTCAATGAGACCGTGACCGGAAAAGTTGAAGAGAATGGTCTTGGGATCATTCTTGTCACGGGTGGCCTCAATAATGGCACCACGTATGGCATGGCAGGTCTCAGGTGCAGGGATGATTCCCTCTGTTCTGGCAAAGAGGACACCGGCCTCAAAACATTCGAGCTGGTGGACCTTGATTGGGTCAATGATATTTTCCCGGACCATTGCCGACACAATGGGGGCCATACCGTGGTAACGGAGGCCGCCAGCATGGATTCCAGGAGGAATAAAATCGTGTCCCAGGGTGTACATGTTCAGAAGGGGGGTAGTCTGGGCCACATCACCGAAGTCATAAGCCAGTTTACCCATGGTGAGTGAGGGACAGGAGGCGGGTTCCACCCCGACAAAGCGGATCTTTTTGCCATCCAGATAGTCGGGGACGTAGGGAACGGCCAGACCTGCAAAGTTTGAACCGCCGCCGCAGCAGCCGAGAATGACATCGGGATAGTCACCTGCGATCTCCATCTGTTTCTTGGCCTCCAGGCCGATGATGGACTGGTGCAGAATGACATGATTGAGGACAGAGCCCAGGGCATAGTTGGTATCATCACGGCCAGCAGCATCCTCGATGGCCTCGGAGATGGCAATGCCAAGGGAACCAGCGGTGTCAGGGTACTGTTCCCTGATCTGGCGGCCAATATTGGTGTCTTCACTTGGACTGGCCACGATATCGGCACCAAAGGTGTGCATCATGGACTTTCTATAGGGCTTCTGGTCAAAGGAGACGCGTACCATATAAACCTTGCACTCGAGCCCGAACTTCTGGGTGGCAAAGGAGAGGGCACTGCCCCACTGGCCGGCACCGGTCTCAGTGGCAAGGCGTTTGATGCCTTCTTTGGCATTATAGTAGGCCTGGGGAACGGCAGAGTTCGGCTTATGTGATCCCACCGGAGAGACACCCTCGTTCTTGAAGTAGATCTTGGCCTTGGTTCCAATTGCCTTTTCCAGATTCCTGGCGCGAACCAGGGGAGATGGTCGCCAGATTTTCAGGACATCCTGGACTTCTTCCGGGATATCGATAAACCGTTCACCGGACATCTCCTGCTCAAGAAGGGACATGGGAAAGATGGCGCCGAGTTTTTCAGGTCCCATGGGCTCCTTGGTTTCAGGATCAAGGGGAGGAAGTAGTCCATTTGGAATATCTGGCGCTACGTTGTACCATTGAGTCGGCATCTCGTCGTCACGAAGGACTATTTTCTTCGTCGTCATGGGTTCTCCTTTTAAATGTCTAAGTAGAGATATCTATTACCATGCAGGTGGTAGATAGATACAGGTTCAAGTTTATTCACATATCTCTACCATAGAGAGACGGGGTGAGGCAACAGGATTCCCAACTCTCTTCTCTTTGGTAGGAGGAAGCTCACTCCTGAGCGTAGAAATTCGTCAAAGCAGTTGTTAGTTAGTGCCTGTCTACAAATGGCCTTTTTCTCCTAACTCTTCGTTGATCTCAAAATTTAATCCTCGGAATATCATATATATGCCTGCGGTTAAATTCATCGAGCGCATCGATTTAGAAGAAAAAATCTCATTTATAGAAAGGCACTAATTGGCTTCTTTGAGTTCCTTCCATCCCGTCTTGATAAGCTCTGAACTGAGTAACTGCTTCTGTTCTTTGGCCAAAATTGCTGCAAGGGCCTCCAGGGGCTTGACCCCAGCCTCAGTGGCCCT
>DAOVAI010000231.1 GCA_030671085.1 Pseudomonadota bacterium
CGATGAAATTGAAAGTAAACTGCAGGATTATGGTTCCAAAGAGGTTCCATCCAAGGTGATTGGTGAATGGGTGATGGAAGAACTGCCGCGGCTTGATGAGGTGGCCTATGTTCGCTTTGCCTCTGTTTATCGTCAATTCAAGGACGTCAATGAATTCATGGATGAATTAAAAGGCCTGCTCGATTCCAGGGATGAAACCCACCCCGAAGAAAAGTCCTGAACAGATGACTGCCACTCCTGCTGACCTCCGTTTTATGCGCCTCGCTCTGCGAGAGGCACGGAAGGGATTGGGGAGAACCTCCCCTAACCCTTGTGTCGGGGCAGTGGTAGTTCAAGGTGATACCGTGATCAGTCGCGGTTATCACAAAAAAGCCGGTACTCCCCACGCTGAAATCCATGCTCTACATAAGGCCGGTGAACAGGCGCGAGGAGCAACTATCTATATCACGTTAGAGCCTTGTAACCATACTGGTCGAACCCCTCCCTGCAGCCACGCTGTTGCTGCTGCCGGAATCAAAAGAGTGGTCGTGGGAATGGAAGATCCTAATCCTCTGGTGAGAGGAAGCGGCAGCCGGTATCTGCAGGAACAGGGGGTTGAAGTTGTCAGTGGGGTCCTGGAGGAGGAATGCCGGGAGGTAAACCTTCCCTTTATCAAACATATCACCTCCGGTCTACCATTCGTGGTGATGAAGGCGGGTATAAGCCTTGATGGAAAGATCAGCTATCAACAGGGCCAGCCAGGATGGATGACAGGGGAGAGTAGTTCAAGAAAGGTGCATGGGCTGCGTAACAGTCTGGATGCTATTCTGGTAGGGAGGGAAACTATTGTTATCGATAATCCCTCTTTAACCACTCGTCTTCCTGGCAAACATGGCAGGGATCCGGTACGAGTGATCTTGGACAGCCGCTTGCAGCTCTCGTTGGAATCAAAAATTTTTCATTTGGATTCACCAGCCCCAACTATTCTTTTTTGCAGTCAGTCGGCTGATGAGGAAAAAAAAGCACGACTGCGTGCAATGGAAAATGTTCTCGTTCATACCGTTGAGTGTGACCAAGATGGCGGCTTGGATCTGGCCGCAGTTCTGGCAGATCTCGGTAAAATGGGAATATGTTCTCTTCTTGTAGAAGGAGGAGCATCCGTACATGGTAGCTTTCTCAAAAAGGGATTGGTGGACCGCGTGTTTCTCTTTATGGCTCCGCTCTTTGCTGGTTCCAGTGGTACACCCCTGGTGAGTGGTTTTCCGGTTGAAGATCGTGCACAGGCCCTATCACTGAAGAATGTCCTTTATAGACGATGCGGTAATGACCTGCTTGTTCAGGGAGACCTGTTCGAACCCTTTTCCTAAGTGGTCGCAAACACTGCACCTTCGTCTGATCGCACCTTGCCGCATCAACGGCTATAGTGATCAGAGGCCCTTTACTCTTTTTCTTTTGCCAAAGTCTTTATTTCCAGGAGTCGATTCTCCACCTCTGTCAGGGTTTTAAAACAAAGGGTTACATACACCTCATTCCTTTCAAAGGCCTGACTATGACTGACGGTGCATGCTGGTGGCAGTTGCATTTTGTGTACAGCTTTTTGGAATCCTTCTTCTGCAGCGCTGCTCTCCGGGAAAAGCTTCTTCTGTAATGCTGTGAGAAGTGCTGTTGCCTTTTGCGGACGATTCATTTCAGGGTGATCAAGGATAGTGCTGGAGTCCGGCTCTGTCAGGAGTGCGGCGATTGTTTTTCCCTGGCCAAAGGCCAGATCTTTGGTGAGCGCCAGAAGTCTTTTCTGTTTTCCACCGCCAAGCTCCAGCTCTTGGAATATTCTGTAAAGGGCAAGTCTGTCACCAGCTGTGAGCTGTTGCAACTCTAACGCGACTTTTTCTCCTATCTTTCCAAAGTGTATACTGTTCTGGATTTCCGGTTCCAGCTCAGGCAACAGCAGCATCCGGCTAATCAAATGAAGTTGTACCTTTTCATCCAGGATTGGAAGAAAAGTTTCAGCTGCTTCCCCAAGGTCCATATGTTTGAGACAATAGGTGAAAAAATAGGCCTTTTCCATGGGGCTGAGTGTGCCCGAAAGTAATTGGTCTTCTAAGATATAATACAGCAGTCTTTTGGCAGGAATCTGATCTTCGAGTATCAGAGCGGTGACTGTATTGTTTGCAGGGTTCCCAGTTTGCAGGGCTTGAAGCCTCAATCGTCCACAGAGTAGTTGGTATCTGTTGTCTGTTCGTTTCTGTAAGATGAGCGGATGTAAAAGACCTATGGATTGAATGGATTTTTGCAGTCTGGACGATGGTGCAGGAGAGAGGAATGGATGAAGATTCCATTCCTCTGACAGATCAATGCAATTTATGTCTATTGTTTGAAGAGTAGGGAAGTGCTGCATGCTGTTCCAACGGTACTGGAGTATGAGAAACTAAGCGGCCTGGAAGACGTGTGGTGACCGGGCTCAATAAGAAGAGAAAAAAATACCTGCACAGTTTTGCGTGCTGCGCAAAACTGTGCAGGCTAAACCACAAAGGAAGAATGTTTTCGTAAGTGTTTTTGGCAGACCGATCAGGCCTCGTTAATTTTGTTACGAAGAATGCCTGAAGGTTTGAAGGTGACGACTCGGCGAGCATCCAGGGTCAATTCGTCACCTGTCTGTGGATTGCGTCCCCTTCGTGATTTTTTATCTTTGACGTTAAATTTTCCAAATCCACTCAACAGAAGGTCAGTTCCATCAATGAGAGACGATTTGGAAATACGAAGAAAGGCCTCAACAGAATCAGTAGCCTGGGCCTTTGTCAAAGAACCATGCTTTTTATATACCTGTTGTACCAAGTCAGCTTTTGTCAGGGTCATGATTGAATCCTCCTCTGGAAATAGTCAAGTGTTTTTTAAACTCCGTACTTAATGATATGCGTCAGGAGAATAAAGTCAACTCTCAGAGAGTTTTTTTTTAATTAATAGCGCCTGCCATACCAAAAATTGGAAGGTACATGGCAACGACGAGGCCACCAATCATTCCACCA
>DAOVAI010000024.1 GCA_030671085.1 Pseudomonadota bacterium
GGCATCGTGCCAACATCGAATCTCAGGCCAAGCAGATCCTTGAGACAGCCCTCGTTGAGGCGGAGCAGATAAAAAAAGCGACTTTGCTCCAGACTAAAGAAGAGACTTACAGGCAAAAGCAGGTTGCTGAGGAAGAGATTCGAGCAGAGAAAAATGATCTGAAGGAGGAACTGAATGTCCTGGATCGGAAAAAAGACCATTTGAAGGAAGAATGGACGACCCTGGACAAACGTAAGAGTGACTTGAATCAACGGTCTAATAAGCTGCAACAGCAGGAAAAAGGAGTGCAGGAAAAAAATAAGGAGGTTGATCTCCTTATTGGAAAACAGCGTTACCAGCTGGAAAAAATTGCCGGAATCAATCAGGAGGAAGCCAAAAAGTTGCTCATGGAGTCCCTGGAGAGCGAGGCCCGCATGGAAGCCGCTAAACAGCTTGTCCGCATAGAAAATGAGATGAAAATGGAGGCTGACCGCAAGGGGAAAAATATCCTTGCCCTGGCCATTTCCCGCTATGCCGGCGATTATGTCGCAGATAAGACCGTATCCATGGTTCCGCTGCCCAATGATGAGATGAAAGGTCGAATTATTGGGCGAGAAGGACGAAATATTAGAGCCATAGAGGCAGCCACCGGCATTGATATTATTATAGATGATACTCCGGAGGCCGTTATCCTGTCCGGCTTTAATCCTGTCCGGCGTGAAGTTGCCCGCCTGGCGCTCCTGCAGTTGATTGCTGATGGACGTATCCATCCGGCTAGAATTGAGGAAGTTGTGGCCAAGGTGACCAAGGAACTTGAAGTGGTTATCCGGGAGGCAGGAGAACAAGCGACCTTTGATGTTGGTGCCCATGGCGTGCATGTGGAGCTGATTAATCTCCTTGGTCGCTTGAAATATCGGACCAGTTACGGGCAGAATGTCCTGCAGCATTCCCTGGAGGTTGCGTTCCTCTGCGGAATCATGGCTGCGGAACTGGGTATTGATGTGAAAATGGCCAAACGAGCCGGGCTCCTCCACGATATAGGCAAGGCTGTGGATCATGAAGTAGAGGGTTCCCATGCCATTATCGGGCGTGACCTTGCCAAGAAGTATGGTGAGCCCGAAGAGGTCGTTTACGCCATTGGTGCCCATCATGAAGATCAGCCGCCCCAATCGGTTCTTGATATTCTGGTGCAGTCGGCCGACGCCCTTTCCGGCGCCCGTCCAGGAGCGCGGAAAGAAATGCTGCAGTCTTATGTCAAGCGGCTTGAGGATCTCGAGGCCATTGCCGGATCTTTTAAAGGTGTTGAGAAATCATATGCCATTCAGGCAGGCCGTGATCTGCGTATTATTGTTGATGCACAGAAAGTAGGAGATGCAGAGACCAGCCTGCTCAGCCAGGATATTGCAAAGGCCATTGAAGAAAAGCTGAGCTATCCCGGTCAGATCCGTGTGACCGTCATCCGCGAGACACGTGCTGTTGGCTATGCCAAGTAACATGGCGTTATAAAAATTCTTCATCTGTTTCGTTGTTGCGAATTTTCTGTCACTGCGGTGACCCTTCTGTGCGCCGCATTCCCTTAAATTCGAACGCCTCGCATAGGAAGTTTTTTTGAAGTGTACGCGTATCTATTTAGCCATCTCAAGAGCCAATTTTTTACGGGTCTCTTAAAAATTTAGAAATATGAGATTGTAACAAACGATTATGGCATCAATTGAAGAACAGATTGCCCTCCTGGAAAGGGGGGTTGTTGACTGTATTACCCATGACGAACTGGTCAAGAAACTGAAGACATCCGAGGCCACCGGAGTACCCTTGCGCGTGAAGGCAGGCTTTGATCCCACAGCGCCTGATCTCCATCTGGGACATACTGTTTTGTTGCAGAAATTAAAACATTTTCAGGATTTTGGTCACGACATCTATTTTCTTATCGGTGACTTCACCGGCATGATCGGTGACCCTACCGGTAAGTCGGAAACGAGAAAGGCACTTACCGTCGAAGATGTTGCCAGGAATGCTGAGAGTTACAAGACGCAGGTCTTTAAGATCCTGGATCCGGAAAAGACCCGGGTGGTCTTTAACAGCGAGTGGCTCGGTAAGCTCGATTCCTTTGAGATGATTCGCCTGGCATCGGAACTGACTGTTGCCAGGATGTTGGAGCGCGAGGATTTCAAGGTGCGTTTTCGTGAGGGGAGTCCCATTTCCATACACGAATTTATGTATCCTCTCATTCAGGGCTATGATTCGGTTGTCCTGGAGGCGGATGTGGAACTTGGCGGTACGGATCAGCTCTTTAATCTTCTCATGGGACGCGACCTGCAGCGGTCAAGGGGACAGGAACCGCAGGTGGTTCTGACCGTGCCCCTCCTTGAAGGGCTTGACGGTGTCAACAAGATGAGCAAGTCACTGGGCAATTATATCGGCATTACTGAACCGGCCAATGATATCTACGGCAAGGTCCTTTCCGCCTCTGATGAGCTCATGTTCCGCTACTTTGAACTGTTAAGTGAACTGAGTAGTAATGAAATTGCAGGCCTGAAGGCAGATATGGAGGCAGGAAAGCTCCATCCCAAGAAGATTAAACAGATGCTTGCTCGAGAATTGACTGCCCGGTTCCATTCACCGGAAGCCGCATTGCAGGCAGAGGAAAATTTTGAACAGGTTTTTCGTCAGGGAGGGTTGCCGGATGATATTCCTGAAAAAAGGATACAGGCCAAGGAAGAGATCTGGTTGCCTCAGCTCCTTGTAGATCTGGAGCTGGTTAAATCGACCTCGGATGGTCGACGTATGATCAAACAGAACGCTGTGTCTCTTGATGGAGAAAAGGTTGCTGATCTCAAAGCAACCGTATCTCCTCAGGGAGAAGTTTTGATCAAGGTGGGAAAACGACGATTTTGCAAGGTGTGTTTCGAGGAATAAGACAGACGATCCCAGGTAGAGTAGGTACACACAAAAGGCCCTGTCGGAGATCTCCGACAGGGCCGTTTGTGTGTTTTTTCAATGAGCTCTTTGCAGCGGAAGAAGAAACTAATTGATATTCGTGTCTCCCAGGGAGTTGCATTCGTTGCACAGACCAGAGAATTCAATGTGGTGGCCGAGTATCTGGTAGTGGCTCACTTCGGCTGCAGTCTTGTTGATATCCATCTGTACCGGGATATCAATGTCATCAACCTTGCCACAGTGCAGACAACGGATGTGGTAATGTGGGTCAACAGTGGCATCAAACCGTTTTTGGGTTCCTCCGACTTCCAGTTTCAGGATGAGTCCGGTTTCTGACATGAGCTCAAGATTCCTGTAAACCGTTCCCAGGCCGATACGGGGAAGACGTTTTCTCACCATGTCATAGACTTCGTTGGCAGTTGGGTGGGAGGTTACTTTTCCAAGTTCCTCAAGGATGATCTGTCGCTGTGTGGTCAAACGCATTTGTGGAGTGAGTTGCATGTATTACCTCTTCTAGTGAGTGGGAATTATTCTTGATTGTTAATGTAGAACAATATCAAGTAATATCAAGGGAAAAATGAAGGGTTGTAAAAAAAAATGCAGTCATATCAGCTGTTCTGGGCCAGATATGAGTAGAAAGTCGAGTAATTTCTAACAAATAGAAGGGTTGTAGTAGCCAAGTTGTAACTGAGGGAATTCTTGTTTAATGTTTTCCAGCCATTGGCGCATGCCCATGCAAGGGGATGTGGTGTGGAATTTTATACTGCGGAGATACCATTCAGGGTCCATGTTCAGATTCCGTAGTTGGATGCGGTCCGGTTTCGAGGTGTGGAGCAACTGCTGCAGGGCACTATACTCTTCAACCGAGTCAGTAACCCCGGGAAGGATGAAGTAGTTCAGGGAAACAAAGCCTCCAGCTTCTTTCATGATCCGAATAGATTCTATTACATCGGTAAGAGAGAAGTTCTGCGGCCGGTAATAGGCCGTGTGATAGTGCAGCTGGGCGGAGTTGAGGCTGACACGCAGGCTGTCGAGCCCTGCAGCAGCAAGCCGCTTTACGGCCAGGGGAAGGCTTGCATTGGAGTTCAGGTTGATGGTGCCCCGGTCTGTTTCTTTGCGGATTGCAGCAATTGCCTGTTCTATAGTATCTGCCTGCAACAGCGGTTCCCCCTCACAGCCCTGACCGAAACTGACAATGGCGCGTTCTGCATTTTGTAGGTGAGGGACGGCTATTTCTGCAATTTCTGCTGCTGTGGGGACAAAACGAATTCTGTCCTGGGTAGCCGAGCATTTCCCTGATGTCTGCAGAGAGATGCAGCCGATGCACCTGGCATTGCAGACCGGAGAAGTGGGCAGAGGGGCTTCCCAGCGGCCTAAGAAGTAATTTCTGGCCGCAGGACATGCATAGGTCAGGCAGCATTTGCCGAGATGTTGAACCAGTCGGTTGTGCTTATACTGCTTGAGTTTTTTCTGGGTCTTTTTGTTGATCACCGTCTGCTTGAATTGTGAAGCGTCCTGACGGATATCAGCATCGCTGCGAAAGGCAGTGGTCCAGAATCGATCATCGTACCAGCCAACGGCGGTATAGGCAAAGAGGGGAAGGCGCGGGGCTTTGTCCTGGGTCTGGTAGGCACTGTTGAGAATAGTGGTATGTGCCGGAGACATGAAGGCGGCTACGGCCTGGATCGGGTTGCCGGGCCTGTACGGATCGTCTTCGAGGAGCAGAATTTCACCGGTATCAGGGTCACATCCCACTGGTAGACGACCAGGGAGAACAAAGAGCTCGCTCCCCTCAGGCAGGGGGATAAAATCTTCTTTTTCCGGAAGCAGAAAATGTCCACCACTCATGCCAGCCATATGCAGCGAGGAAAAATCCGTTATATTTCCCTTGGCATCAGCGTAGACGAGGGTGGGTTGCCCTGCTGGATGATGAGTCACTGAGGTCTGAGAACTTTAAATATGGAATCAATGGCCCTGTAGATGTCGACATCATCACCAAAGATGTCTTCTATGGAGGGATGATCAATCAGGTCTTCAATGACAAACTGGGTCAGAAAGAGGCTGAGGATGTTGGGATCCGGGATGAGGGTTCGTATGGGAGCCACTTTCAGCTGGATATCAAACTCTTCCATGGTGGCAAGATTCTTCAGCTGTTCTGCAAAGACTTCCTGCAGGCTTTGAACAGAGTCGGTCTCAAGAACCTGTCGATCAATGAGTCTCTGCACCAGTTTTACTGCAAAGACTTCTGCATTATCACGAGCCTTGTTGAGGATGAAGCGTCTCTCTCTCTCCCGTTTTCTGTCGATGGCACGGATGGTTTTGTCGGTAGCGCTGGTGGCACTTATATGGGCTTTTGCCATTTTCTTCTCCTGTGGACTTTTTCAGTCAGGATAAATGGGGAAGTGAGGGACTGTAACTATCTTGTGCAGCAGACACAGTGCTTTTTTTAAGAAACAAATATTTATTAAAAAATACAGCATATGTGAAAATCTTTAAATAAAAAAAACATGATGCAATATTCTTTCTGCCTGTTCTGGTCAGCTATAAGGTACTTGCCGGTTTATATGTTGCTGTTGTACAGGCCGGCAAATTTGTCCATCTTCGTTTGCAGCGACGAAGGGAGATCAAGATTGTACCTTTGTAAATATTCAGCCGCCATACGATGGGTGTTGAATATAGGGACATTGAGGCAGAGATTCATGATCGCCTTATCAAAAAAGCGGGAGCGTGCATCGTCCTCGTAAAATTCCTGCAGAACCAGAGGCAAGGTCTGGTAAAAAGAGGCAGAATCTTCGGCGTAGAGCAAGGCCTCGGGGGATTCACTGAGATCAGCTTCCTCCACAGGGCCTTCGTGCCCGAATTTCCAACCGGTGGCCCCATCGTGGTAGCCTTCAACCCACCAGCCATCCATGATGGAGAGATTGGGCACACCGTTCAATGCTGCCTTCATACCACTGGTTCCGGATGCCTCCAGAGGTCGTTTGGGGCTGTTGAGCCAGATGTGAACGCCTGCCACCATCATCTTGGCAATCTGCATATCATAGTTGGGGATGAAAATAAGATTAGCAAGTCCCTGACTCTTGGCGTGCAGCTCTTCCTGATAATCCAGAATGAGCTTGATTACTGATTTCCCCGGTTCATCTGCCGGATGCGCCTTTCCGGAAAAGAGGAAGGTGACTGGCCACTTATTTTTCACCAGAATGGAGCAGAGGGTGTCAATGTTGTCAAAGATGAGATCTGCCCGTTTATAGGTGGAGAAACGCCTGGCAAAACCGATGGTGAAGACAGCAGGATCAAGCTGATTGTCAGCATCAATGAGATTGGAATAGTAGTTGGGGGGGTCGATCCAGGTGCTGGACATCTGGTTGCGGTGCTGGAGGAGCATGCGGTTGATATAGTCATACAGGATGATGGAGTCCTTGTCCCATGCCCGTCTCAGATAGGTTCGAAAGCGGCTGTCATTGCAGAGTTTTTCAACATTCTGAAAGACCCCTGGATCCTCTCTCCAGCTGTTGAGTTGGGAAAAGGCATCAAAGACCTCTGCCCTGGCATCACTGATCCAGGTCAGGTGATGTACACCATTGGTGATGGCTGATATTTTTTCTGCTAAACCGGGAAACTGTTTACGGGTCACATCTCTGTGCAGCCTGCTGACACTGTTGGTCGACCTGTTCACCCGCATGGCAAGGGTGGTAAAATTATAGGAATGAGGCGCTTCATCGTCATGGGCCAGCAGTTCAAGGATATGGCGGCAGGATTTGTGGCTCATGCCTGCGTATACGGTTTTGTCAAATCGGTCATGCCCGGCTTTGACGGGGGTGTGGATGGTGTATACAAGCTTACGGGCGACTTTGTCTGCTGCAGCCAGGATCTGTTTGTCACTGGCAAGGGAAGGATCGGAATGCTTGGTGCTCGTCTGCAGTTCCTCTGCAATGAGCTGCAGGGCCACGACAACACCGTGCTGTTCATTGAGATGCAGGGTATTAGAGGTGATCCCAAGTTCATGGAGTACAGGAAGGATGCCTGTGCCGAGCATCCGTCGCTGTGTGGCTTTGACGAAAGACGATTCGGAGTTGTAGAGTTGGCCTGCGGCATTACGAATGGGGGCCGGGTTTTCCTCCAGGGAAAAATCAAGAAGGAGTTCCGGGACAAAGAAATCCAGGGAGTGGTTGACTTCCATCTTCATCCACACCTGGGCAGAGGCTATGGTCTCCTGATCATATTCGTTAAAGAAAGGGATCTGGATCTGCAGGGGCTGTTTCGGATTTTTGGGATCGCGAAGGAGGTAGAGTCCAGGTGTTTTTTCCGGGTGCCAGTCCACCGACTGGGATATCTGTCCGAGTTTGGAGTCGACTATCTGGGAAAAATAGCCATGGCGATAGAGCAGGCTGACTGCGACTACAGGTATCCGGCAGTCGGCAAAACTTTTCAGGGTGTCACCGGCAAGTACCCCCAACCCACCGCCATAGCAGGGGATTTTTTCAGGACCATGGAACAGTTTCTGGATAAATTGCTTTAGCCTGGAGTCCATGCTGTCGGTCCTTTCAAGGTCCATCAGCCTGTCCTTGATCGGGTGGAAGACATCGGGGTCGGCACCGATTTCCATGGAGATATAGGCCACGGAATTTCCATCACTTGCAGTCAGGTTTTGCCAGACTTCATCGAATAGTGCTTGAGGGACTCCGAAAAAGGTACCGAAACGATTTTTGGCGATCAGGGAGTGGAGGTCCAGGCCACTGTCATTGATGGAATTTTGCTGCATAGCGTTCTTTGCCGAGGTGATGGTTTTTGGGGGAATGTCTTTTGCTTTGTATCTTTTGCGCCATGGTTCTGGTGTTGGTCTGGTGGCAAATACCTTTTGTATTTAGAGGTACGGGCAATAATTTTCAAGTTTAAATATCTCTTTTGAGAAAATCGAGTTTATGGTTTTACTTCAAAGGGTAATTACTTTAATAGGAGATGGTAACCATGAAAGTGATTTTATTTTTTAGTTTTTCGGCAAAAGAACAAGAAAATTGATGGTAACATACTGCAAAATAAGTAAATAATTAAAAGAGAGTGGTGGCGGTGAAAGCCGTTTTTTTTCGCCCCTGCTCCCTTCTGCACTCAGGGAAAACGTCTGGTGTTTTTTAGAAAAAAACAGTAGAATTAAAAAACTTAAATTAAGTAGTTGAAAAAGTATTGCAGAGGCCATGTTACTCGAAGATATATCAGCTTGTCCATAGGGGGAAAGGCATGAACCGCAGAAACTCCATTTGTCTCGGAATTGTTTTCATATATTTCTTTTTGTTTCTGGCCGGTTGTACCGGCAAAAAAGTTTCGGAACAGGAAGCGGCAGTTGCGCAGGATCCTGCTGCCATGGGCCAGGCAGAATCCCTGGAATCCAAAACCACCACTATTATGGAAGGGCGTACTACAGGCCCCATGTTGCCGGTCTATTTTGATTTTGACGATTACTCCATTCGGTCTGATCAGCAGCCGCGGATTCAGGTGAATGCGGATTTTTTGAAGAAAGAAGAGGCCGTGAAGATCAGGATAGAAGGAAACTGCGATCCCAAAGGGACGAGAGAGTATAATCTGGCTCTTGGGGAGAAGCGGGCACTCAGTGCCAAAAGATATCTCGTCAACCTTGGAATACCTGCGGAGCGGATCACCACGGTCAGTTTCGGGGAGGAGAAGATTTTGCTTCACGGTCATGATGAGATGTCTTGGGCTCAGAATAGGCGTGACGATTTTGTTGCTGAGTAGTGTTTGGAACAGCTCAACCCTTCCAGACTGTCCCGGTAAACCACAAGTGATGGCGTCGTAGATAAGCACCCTAAAACGACAGACTACTTTTTTTAGTAGTCCCTTGAGGGGGGTAAACTCCGACTTCGAAAACTCTTTATCTGTTTCGTTGTTGCAAAATCCATATCATTTCAACGTACTCTACTAGTATGCCGGAACGATATGGATTTGTACGCCTTGCATATGAAGGGTTTCGAAGTCTGGCGCTTATCTACTGAGCCGTCTGAATTTTGAGTTTTTACGATGTTGTCACAATTGCTATAAATCTATCATTCCTCATATTGAGGAATAGTTTTTGAAAATCTATACAGAACAGGAGAAAGATTGATGTTGAAACGTATTTTTCTGACAGTGACCCTGATGGTTCTTGCTACTTTTGCCCTGGATAGTACCAGTGCTAGTGCCGAAGGGATGAAGATTGGCGTGATGAATATCCAGAAAGTGCTGCTCGAGTCCGCTGCAGGTCGTAAGGCTACGGCTGTTGTAGAGAAGAGAGCGAAAGAACTGGATACCAAATTCAAGGCTGAGCAGGAGGCTCTGGTTGCTTTGAAGGGGGAAATTGAAAAGAAGAGTTCCGCCTGGAGTGCTGAAAAGAGAGCGGAAAAGATTCTTGAGCTGCAGAAAAAACAGCGGAGCCTGCAGGTGAAAGTTGAGGATGCGCAGATTGAGTTCAGACAGTTGCAAAATAAGGAGATGGAGCCCATTGCCAAGATGTTGCAGACCGTTGTCAATACCTATGGTTCGAAAAACGGTTATGCCATAATTCTGGATTCCAAGGCAGGGGTACACTTTGCCAGCAATGAGGTTGATATCACTGAAGAGGTGAAAAAGGAACTGGACAAGCGATTGAAATAAGAGTGGCTCGTTCACTTTGATTTTATTTTTATGAAAACGATGCAGGGAGGCGACTCTCTGCATCGTTTTTCTTTGTCAGGATACGCAATCCCAGTGAAATAACATTATGCAGCCTCTTGAGTTTATAAAATTTACCCCCCGCACCAATTGCGGGGAATGCGGCTATGCTGCCTGCCTGGCCTTTGCGGCTGCCGTTACCAAGGGTGGGGAGAAGCCTGGAAAATGCCCCTATATTGATCAATCTCTTCTGGGAGATGAATTTGATACTCAAGAAAGGGGCAAAGACGGTTTGCAGGGAGTGGCAAAACTCCTTGATGAGAAGGATCTGGCCCTGGTTGCCCATTTGAAGGAAAAGACCAGTGACATTAATTTTTCTGAGGTAGCAGAATCAGTGGGCTGCAAATGGTCCGGCCTCGAGAAAGATTGTCTCTGTTTTCGGTTTCTTGGCCAGGATGTGGAGCTCTCGCATACAGGGATCCTCATTGACGGGAAAAAGGCGGAAGATCCTCGGGATCAGATCCTGCTCTATAACTATATCCATTTTGGAGCCGGTGGCCGTGAACCAGAACAGGAATGGATCGGCATGGAATCCCTGCCCAACTCCATTTCTAAGATCCGTACTCTGCGAGTCTATTGTGAGGAACGACTGGCAACCCATTTCACAGGCAGACCTGAGATTTTAAAAAAACGGGCACCTGTGTTGGATGCTGCTCTGCAGGAAAATCCGGACCAGAGTTGCACTGCTGCCTTTCTGGTACCGGTCCTGCCGCGTCTCCCCCTGTTTGTTCTTTTCTGGGATGAGGAAAAAGAAGATAACTTCCCGGCCAAGGTGAAGGTCCTCTTTGATAAGGATGTGTTGGGTTTTCTCGATATAGAGTCCTTGGTTTTTGCCTCTGAAAGGATGGCGGAGCGTTGGGTGGAGCTAGGAAAATGATGACCGAGTTGGAAGGGTTGGTTCAGCGGATTGCTGGAAAAAAGATACTGGTGGTCGGCGATATTATTGTTGATCAATTTGTCTGGGGAACGGTGAATAGAATCTCTCCGGAGGCTCCTGTACCGGTAGTGAATGTGACCAAGGAAGAGTTGCTGCTCGGCGGCGGGGCCAATGTCCTCCATAACATTCATTCTCTAGGCGCAGAAGCTGTTCTCTGTGGAATTATAGGGGATGACGAGATGGGAGGCCGCCTGCAGGGATTATTGCAGGATCTCGGTGCATCCACCAGCGGTCTTGTGCAGGGAAAACGTCCGACAACGGTCAAGACCCGGGTTGTGGCCCAGGGGCAGCAGGTGGTCCGTTTTGATCGGGAGCAGACCGGTACTCCCTCGGAGACGACAATTGCGGCCATGGGTAGCTTTCTAGAACAGAATATATCTGACTATGATGCCATAATCATCTCTGATTACTACAAGGGTGTTATTTCCAAGCCCCTGATGGAGAAGCTTTTGGCCCGAGTGGCCCAGGTGGAACAGGAAACAGGGAAGAAAATACCGGTGGTCGTTGATCCAAAACCGGATCAGCCGGAACGTTTTGCCGGGGTAACTCTTCTAACCCCCAACCACCTGGAAGCGGAAAAAATGTCTGGAATGCGCATTCGGAATACAGAAGAACTTCGCGTTGCTGCCGAGATTATGCTGCAGAAGGTTGGCTGTCAGGCAGTGCTTATCACCCGTGGAGAAGCCGGAATGGCCCTGCTGGAGAGTGGCAGGGAACTGCTCTCCATTCCCACCACTGCCCGTGAGGTCTTTGACGTGACAGGCGCTGGAGATACCGTGATTGCAGTCCTTGCCATGGGCCTTGCTGCCGGTGCTCCCTTTGGTGAGGCAGCGGCTCTAGCCAATATTGCTGCCGGAGTGGTGGTGGGCAAAGTGGGGACAGCCACAGTCAGTCAGGAGGAACTGCTCGCTGTGCTGCATGGCGAGGAGAAAATAGAAACTGCATTTACCAGCTGTGGGTGACGTTTATGTCCAGTAAAAGTATGACCGGATTTGGCCGGGGAGAGGCAGAGGCAGGAGGCAGGCAGTGGACCGTTGAGATCCGCTGTGTCAATCATCGCTATCTTGATGTTAAAATTAAGCTGCCCAAAGGCTATGCAGGACTGGAAGAGCAGGTCCGAAAAACTGTGGCTGCAACTCTTTCGCGGGGTAGAGTAGATGTCCTGCTCTCAGTGAGTGGCGATTTTTCTGATCTTCTGGAGATGCGGGCCAACACCAGCCTTGCGGCAATTTACCGTGATGCCCTGGAAAATCTTGCTCAGGCAATGGATCTCACGAATGATACCACGCTTTCTCAACTTGCCTCCTATCCGGATGTGCTGGTGCGAGAGCAGCGGGAAGAGGACCAGGATGCGGTCTGGGGGGTCATGGAGCAGGCCTTGAAGCAGGCACTCACCTCTTGTGATACCATGCGCAGTCAGGAGGGAGAGACCCTGGCCAGAGATCTTCAGGAACGGTTGACCCATTTTTCTCAGGTGGTACAGGAGATAGAGTCTGCCATCCCGGAGCTCCTGCAGCGCAGGGAAAAGAACCTTGCCGAGCGGCTGCAGAAACTTCTTGATAATGTGCAGCTTGATCCCCAACGCCTGGTCCAGGAAGTTGCGATCCTGGCTGATAAAACCGATGTTACTGAAGAAATTGTTCGGTTGCAGTGTCATATCAAGCAGTTTCGGGCCTTTCTCGAGGCTGACGAGGCAACTGGTCGGAAAATTGATTTTCTCCTCCAGGAATTTCTGCGTGAGGTCAATACAATGGCCTCAAAGATCAATGATGCCGCCATTGCCCATCTCACAGTGGACCTGAAAGGGGAGCTGGAGAAGATGCGGGAGCAGATACAGAATATCGAATAGCATTGATAGCGTCGTAGATAAGCAAGCGTAGACTTCGAAAACTTTTCATTTGCTTCATTGTTGCGAATGAAGTTTTTTGTTTAGCCCTCCGAGGAAATCTGTTTTTACGATTTTGTCACCATTAAAGCGGTTAGGAAAACAACTCCCATGCAACTCATTAATATAGGATTTGGAAACACGGTGTCGGTCAGCCGTATCATTGCCGTGGTCAACACGGGTTCTTCACCTGCTCGGAAACTGAAGGAACTGGCCAGGGAAGCAGGAAGACTGGTAGATGTGACAGAGGGAAGACGGACCCGATCCCTTCTGGTCATGGATTCCAATCATGTTATCCTCTCTTCCATCCAGCCTGATACCATCAGCCAGCGTTTGGCAGCTCTGCAGTTAGGCCCGCATTTGAGCAGAGCGCTCAAGGGCCAGGAGGAAGAGTAGGATGGCAGCAAAAGGGCAGCTTTTTATTCTCTCTGCTCCTTCAGGGGCGGGCAAGACGACTCTCTTAAAAAAGGTGATGGCCCAGGTCGTGGGCCTTGCTTTTTCCGTTTCCCACACCACCAGATCACCGCGCAGCGGAGAGAAGGACGGTGTGGACTACCACTTTGTCTCGATGGAAGAGTTTCGAACCATGTGTGACCAGGGCCTCTTTCTGGAATGGGCTGAGGTGCATGGGAACTTTTACGGGACCAGCAGACCGGCAGTTGTAAAACAACTGGAACAGGGGCAGGATATCATCCTTGATATTGATGTTCAGGGGGCAGCCATTATCTGGAAGGATCCAACGATTGAGGCCGTCTCTGTTTTTATTGCTCCACCCTCTCTACAGGAGCTGGAAAAGCGGCTGCGGGGAAGGGGGACAGAGACTAATGAGACCATTGAGCTGCGTCTGAATAACGCAGCCAGGGAGATGGAGGCGGCATCAGACTATGAATATCTGGTGATTAACGATTCCTTGGAAGAGGCCGCTGCCACCCTGCAGGCAGTAATCATTGCCCAGCGGTGTCGCGGACATCGGCTGCCAACGGGTGAGTCCATAGATCTGAGGAATGATACGTGAAGAAGAAAGGTTTTACTCACAGGGGAAATGAGCGGAAGATCCGCCTCAGTGACGATCTACTCTGGGGCATTCACCCGGTATATGAAGCACTGGAACAGGAAGCGGAGCGTATCACCGAAGTCATTCTGGTCAAGGACAGGAAGGGCGGCAAGCGTGAAGAGATTATTGAACGTGCAAGGTTGGCAGGAATCAAGACATCCTTTGTCTCTTCCCTGCGCCTGATTGGCGAAGATGCGTCTCAGGTTCGTCATCAGGGGGTGGTAGCCAAAATTTCGCAGACCAGCCTGCTGCCTTTTGAAGAGTTGCTGGAGAAGTTCACAGGCCTTGCGGAAAATGGTGTGAACCCCCGGATTATTGTCCTCGATTCCCTGCAGGATCCACATAATCTGGGAGCGATCATCCGTTCTGCCCATGCATCGGGGATGAATGGAGTACTGTTGACCAGGGAGCGTTCTGCCCCCCTTGGCGGGACTGCAGCAAAATCAGCGGCCGGGGCCATGTCGCATATCGATATCTGCCAGGTGACGAACCTGGCCAATTCCCTGCAGGCCCTGAAAAAGGCAGGGGCCTGGGTATTTGGTGCCGTGAAAGATGCTGCGGCCCAGTCCTTGTATGAGACAGACCTTGCCCTTCCTGCCTGTATCGTTGTGGGAAGCGAGGGGCAGGGGATACGGCCACTGGTGCGTAAGCAATGCGATTTCCTCATCTCTATTCCCATGGAAGGGCAGCTGGATTCCCTGAACAGCTCTGTGGCGGCAGGGGTGATTATGTTCGAGATGCTGAGACAGCGTATGGGAAGGTAAGTGTTCAGGTGAAGAAAGTGAAGGCGGAAGATAGAAGGTAAAACAGACAATGAGCCAACTCGCAGTTGAAATCTTTCCCTTCTCTCTTCAGCCTTTTGCCAAATAACCTGAAACTGAGTAGCTAACTATTTTGATTTTTCGTTAAGTTTTGCCTGCAGGAGGTCGCCGAGCGTTCCCAGGGTTGCGGGTTGCTCCTTCTTGCTTTTCTTGAAGCTCTTCAAGAGATCCTGCTCTTTGTTTTGATCCTCTTCCGGGCTGACATAGTCAGAGGGTGCAAGGCTGATTCGTTTTTCCGTTGTGTCAACGCTTTCCACCGCCACTTCAATCTCCTGCCCTTCTTCAAGGACTTCTCGAGGATGGTGTATTCGCCTGCCTTTTCCCAGTTTGGAGATATGGACCAGTCCATCCACCCCGGGTTCCAGGGTGACAAAGGCACCAAACGGTGCCAGGCGGGCCACGGTACCGGTGAGTATGCCGCCCACATTCAACTTGGAGGCGGCCGCATCCCATGGATCCTCCAGCGTTTCTTTGATGCTGAGAGAAATACGATCAGCATCCCAGTCCAGTTTTTTGATCACCACACTGATGTTCTGCCCCACTGAGTAGTAATCGTTGATGTTCTCTATCCGACTCCACCCGATCTCGGAGATAGGAACAAGGCCGTCAACACCTCCGATATCAACAAAGGCACCAAAGTCACGAATAGAGGTGATTACGCCTGTAATAGTTTGTCCTTCTTCCAGGGTTTCCTGCAGTGCGGCGCGTTTCTCTTCACGTTCCGCCTCAAGAATGGCACGGGCAGAGACCACAATGTTGCGACCATTTTCTTCAAATTTGGTGACGAGAAAGGTCAGGTGCTGCCCAAGGTACTCGGCTCCTGCATCTTCCACCCGGCGTAGTCCCATTTGGGAGTAGGGGCAAAAGGCGCGGATAGATCCGCCAAGGGTGATCTCGAATCCTCCCTTGATCTCTTCCTTGACAAGTCCCTCAACCGGAATAGCACTGCGCCAGGCCTCTTCCAGGTGCTCCGCATTTTTTACGGAACTGAGCGTGGTGGTAAAGAGCTGTTCGCCCCTGGCAGCTTTGAGGAAATAGACGTCAATCTTTTCTCCCACAACGGCCGTGGATTCTTTATTCTCGTCCAGCAGCTCAGAGCCGTCAAGAACGCCTTCACTCTTGCCTCCCGTGTCAAGGAAGACTGACTCGCCGCTGATACCGACGATGGTGGCCGTGATCTTCTGACCCGGTGTCAGACGACGTATGGATTTAGATTCACTCTCCTGAAAGAGTGCTGCAAAACTATCACTATCTTGGGACATAACTGTTACCTGCTTGAGATGAGAATAAAAAAAGAGTAAAAAAAACGGTCTCTGAAAAAAACTATTTTACCACGTATCAGAAGGAAGGGAAGGGGGAAAATGGACTGTTGTAATTCCAAGGGAAAAAAAGTTGTTTTTTCAGTGTAGTTGGCGAATATCTCTTTGAAAGCATATAATTTGTTGTGTCAATGCAGGCATGCTATAATTGAACGGATGGATTGATGTACCCTTGATCAGATGCGTTGATTTCTTTGAACATCGAAAACATCGAGCATCGAACTTTGAAGGACTAACTCACTTCATACGTTAACATTGTTGGCGTTAAATAAGGAGAGCGGCTTTCGCGCATGGAGTGAAGACGAATAAAATCCTCCAGCAATAACAAAGGAGTATCTTGTGTCTACTAGCCATGTCCTCATGAAGCTTGAAAATGTACATCGTACGTTTCAGGTAGGTGAAGTTGCTGTCCATGTGCTGCGGGGAGTTGATCTTGATGTGTATGCAGGAGAGCTGCTTTTAATCCAGGGTGAATCCGGATCCGGCAAGACTACCCTGATGAACATGATCGGTGGTATTGACCAACCCTCGCAAGGAACAATCAGCTTTGAGGGAGAAGAGATCAGTAAATTTGGAGACCGCAGGCTCACCCAATTTCGCCGAGACCAGGTAGGCTTTGTTTTCCAGTTCTACAACCTGGTTCCTACTCTTTCAGCCCTTGAAAATGTAGCAACGGCAACAGAGATTGCAGAAAACCCCATGGACCCAGCCGAGGCCCTTGACCTGGTCGGTCTGTCTGAGAGGCTCAATCATTTTCCCTCGCAACTCTCAGGTGGTGAGCAACAGCGAGTGGCCATGGCCCGAGCCATTGCCAAGCGTCCGAAACTTATGCTGTGTGATGAGCCCACCGGTTCTCTCGATCGCGAAAACACCACTAAGATTTTAGAACTCTTACAAAAGATCAATCAGGAGACCGACACCACGGTAGTAATGATCACCCATGCCCAGACCATGAGGCAGATGGCGAATCGAATAGCAATTATTGGTGATGGGGTAATCGACAGGGTAATCCTCAATGAAAACCCAGTGCCAGCAAGGGAGCTTGTCTGGTAATGGGGGCCCTTGATCGCAAGCTCCTTCGAGATATAGGGCAGAGTTGGCATATGCTGCTGGCAATAAGCGCAATTATTGCTGCCGGCATTGGTTGCTTTGTCGGCATGATGTCGGCTGCCCAGAATCTCGAATATGCCAGAAGCAACTATTATTCCTCCTGCAGACTGGCTGATTTTTGGATTGATCTGAAAAAGGCCCCGGTACAGGAGGTCAAACGACTGACTGCAGTCCGAGGCATATCAGAAATCCAGGAGCGAATTCAGTTTCGGGTACTCCTTGATCTTCCCGGAACCGAGAAGCCAATCGGCACCATGGTGATATCCCTGCCCGATGAAGCGGAATCCATCATCAACAACATTATCATCCGTACGGGTACCTATTTTACCCATGGCCGTGCCAATGAGGTGATTATCGCAGAAAAATTCGCCCATGCACGTAATATTAAACCGGGGGATAGTATCTCTGCGATTTTGAACAATCAGCGCAAAGAGTTGATCGTCGTGGGCACAGCAATTAGTGCAGAGTTTGTGTACATGGTCTCTCCCGGGAGTATGATTGATGATCCCGGCACTTACGGGCTGATGTATATCAAACAGAGTTTTGCCGAGGACACATTTGGCTTTCATGGCGCCTGCAACAGTGTAGTCGGCCTTTTGGCACCTGAGGCACAGCAGGAGGTGGAAAGCATTGTCAACACCCTGTCTGACAGGCTGGAATCCTATGGCGTATTTATGGGAGTGCCGCGCTCAGAACAGTTTTCTCCCATGGTCCTTGATGCTGAGATGACGCAGCTTAAAAATATTGCCTTTATATTTCCCTCTTTTTTTCTTGTTGTTGCAGCCCTGGTCTTAAATGTGCTGATGGTTCGCCTGGCGGAACAGCAGCGTACCGTTATAGGTACACTCAAGGCGATCGGCTATGGAAATAAAGCATTGATGTTCCATTTTCTGAAATTTGCGGCCACCGCAGGGTTTGCAGGGGGTATTCTAGGGTGCTTTCTTGGCTATTGGCTCGGTGCTGCAATCACAAAGATGTATATGGAATATTTCACCTTTCCGCAGCTGAGCAATATTTTTTATCCACTCCTCTCTCTTGCTGGTATGTTTGTCTCAATCGTTTTTTCAATGCTTGGTACCCTGAAAGGGGTTCGTCATATAATGCAAATGGAGCCTGCAGAGGCCATGCGTGAGGCTGCTCCGCAGGTAGGCGGCGCTGTCTTTCTGGAAAAAATCCATCTGTTTTGGCAAAATCTGGATGCCCAGTGGCAGATGATCCTCCGAGGGCTATTGCGCAATAAAGGAAGAACTGCTGTCGCTGTTTTTTCGGCGGTAATGGGCAGCAGTATCGTGGTGCTGGCCTTTGGTGCTGTTGACTCAATGGATGAGATGATCCATTTGCAGTTTGAGCGTGTATTACGCAGCGACTATCACCTGACTTTTCAAAATGAAATGAGTCATGCTGCTTTTGACGAGATCCGCCGGCTCCCGGGAATAGTCCACGCAGAACCGGTTGTCATCCTCCCCTGTACCTTTCAGGTGGGAAATCATAGTAAGCGTGGAGCTATTATGGGGATTACAGGAAACGGTGAATTAACCTGTCCGCTTGATGAAAACGGGGATGCTGTTTCCCTGCCAGCCACAGGCCTGCTCATGACTGACCGATTGATGGAGCGCTTGGGGATATCAGCTGGGGACTTTGTTGACGTCCTTCCTGTTAAGGGTGAGCGCAGTATCCATAAACTCCCTGTGGTGCAGGGGATCAGCAGTATGCTGGGACTTGTGGTCTATGCCGACTACAACTGGTTGAATGCTGTTCTGGGCAGAGAAAAGGTCGTTAGTGAAGTCCGGGTGCTTGCAGCGCATAGTGCTGCGGGAAAGAGGGCTTTTATGGAAAGGGTTCGGGCCATGCCTGGTCTTGAAACCTTGACTGATCTGGGCGAACAGAAGCAGGCCTTAAATCGCCAAATGGATAGGGCCATGCGCTCCTCGGTCCTTATTATGATACTCTTTGCCGCGGTCATTTTTTTTGGAGCAATTCTTAATGGGACTATGGTCGCAATATCAGAGCGTCGCAGAGAGATGGCGACGTTCCGCACCATGGGATATTTCGAGAACGAGGTGGCAAGGCTCTTCCTTCGTGAAAACCTGGTGACCAACGTGATCGGCACCCTCATTGGCTTACCAATAGGGTACTGGATACTGACCCTGACAATGCAGGCTTTTGTCACCGATGCCTACAGTTTCCCGGCAAAACTCAAACCTGTCAGTTATGTCTATACAATGGCTTGTGCCGTTCTGTTTGTCTTCATGTCCCAGGTCATTGTCAGGAGGACCCTCAGAAAACAGAATTGGGTGGAGGCATTGAGCTTAAAGGAATAAGAAAATTTCGTGGGAGCCATGACTTTCATAACATGCAGATGGAAATTTTTTTGATCAGGCAACAGGGAACTACCATATATTCTACAGCAGCGGTGCAGCAGCGGAGAGAAGAAGATGGCAAAAAAAAGTAAAAAGCAATGGATTTGGATTGGCGTGATTGCAGCTTTGGTCATGAGTGTCCTGTTTGCAATAGTCAGTGGAACAAACAAAAAGAGTCTCGTTCGTACTGCTGTAACCACTGAAGGAATTATCAAGACCTATGTGGAAGAACGGGCCCGAACAAGTTTACCCCATATCTATCATGTGACCATGCCCCTGCAGGGGCGGGTGCTTCCCATTGCTGTAGAAGAAGGCGATGAGGTGAAGACCGGTGAGGTTGTAGTACGCCTTGAAGATGTCGACTGGCAGGACACTACGCGTCAGGTGCAGGACATACTGGTCGCTGTAGACAACTGGATCCAGGCAGCTGAAGCACAGGTGAAGGCCAACAGAATCAGACAGGATTTCACCAAATGGGAGTGGGAAAAAAATGAGATTTTATTGAAATCTTCCGCTGTCAGTGAACGTCAGGAGCGTGATTCCAGGCGGTGGTATCTGGATTCCACAGTAAAGATTGAAGAGAGCCAGGCCATGTACCATATGAGTAAGGCCTTCCAATCCATGGTAGACCTCCTGCCGGCCTATGTGAAAAGAAATCTCGATCGGACCCTGGTGAAAAGTCCAGTGAGCGGAACTGTTCTCAAGCGTCATGTCTGGAATGAAAAAGTTATGACCCCGGGGGAAGCCTTACTTGATATCGGAAACCTTACAGAGCTGGAAGTCACTGCAGATATCCTGTCTGAAGAGGCCATCCATATTCAAGCGGGAGATAAGGTGGAGATATTTGGTGAGTCTGTTGGCAGCACCAGTATACAGGGGAGTGTGCGGCTGGTTGAGCCGGAGGCATTCACCAAAATATCCTCTCTGGGTGTTGAAGAACAGAGGGTGGCAGTGAAGATCACTTTTGCCAGGGGAGCTCTGGATGCTTTGCATCAGTCCGGTAAAATTCTGGGGCTGCACTATCGCGTCAGGGTCCGGGTAATTACTGACGAGAAAGCGGGTGTTGCTCTCGTCCCCCGCACATCACTGTTTCACGGAATGCAGCGTAACTGGCAGATCTATCGTGTTGCGGATGGGAGGGCGCAGCTGACAGATGTGGATGTCGGTCTGATGAATGATCGCCAGGCGGAGATTTTGTCCGGGATAAAGGTTGGAGAGACAGTGATTGTCGCCCCGGAATCATCCATCAGTGACGGAACCAGGGTTATTGTGACACAATAGCGGGAAAACAGCCAGGAATGTACAAAATACAATTTCGGGCATATACTTAACAGCAACATCGGTTTTTCAACTGCAGACATTGCCAGTTACAGGATTACGTGTTGCGTATCTGGGATGAGATTTTATTTTTTTCACCCCTCCCCGTCGCCTTGTCTTGCTCCATAAATGAGCAGGTGCTCGCGGTAAGTTCCAAAGCGAGGTGAAAGAGGGATCCCATTTAAAAATTTCTGTTTATCATTACAATGCTGCCAGATTTCTTTAGCTGTCATCCCCTGGCTGACATCATAATCCAGAACAGGATACAAGATTGATGATTTCTGGCGTTCCCAAATTCGGCTGATAAAAAAACTTTCCGGTTCCTTATGGATCTGTGCCCCCTCGGCCAGGACAAATGTCCCGGAACTCAGGGCATGGATATTTTCCCTGTTGCGATCAAGAAAGGCCAGGGTCTGTTGAAATTCTTCTGTTGTTTCCGAGGGGAATCCAAAAAGAATGAAGACCAGGTTGTACATTCCAGCCAGGGTGGAGTTGC
>DAOVAI010000146.1 GCA_030671085.1 Pseudomonadota bacterium
GTTTGGCCAGCTCCTCGAGGCTCACAAGTTCCACACCAAGCTTTTCCACAAGTTCTTTGGGCATATGAGGATCAAAGGCGATGGTCTTCATCTTCAGTCCCTGGGCACGGTTGGCAACAATGGCACCAATACGACCGATACCGAATATTCCCAAGGTCTTGCCAGTGAGTTCACGGCCCATGAAACTCTTTTTCTCCCACTTTCCTTCCTTCATGGAGGCAGTGGCCTGCGGGATGTTCCGGGACAGGGACATCATCATCCCAATGGCATGCTCGGCAGCGGTGGTGGCATTGCCGTCAGGGGCATTCATGACTACGATGCCCTTCTGACTGGCAGCAGGAATGTCCACATTATCAAGACCAATACCTGCCCGGCCCACGACCTTTAAATTTTCAGCAGCATCAACGATCTCTGAAGTGACCTTGGTGGCACTGCGAATGACTAGACCGTCATAGTCACCGATAATTTTTTTCAACTCTTCCGGGGGCAAACCGGTATTGATATCAACCTCAAGACCGGCATCGGCCAAGATCTTGGCACCTGCCGGAGACAGGTTGTCACTGATAAGTACTTTCATTTTTGCTCCTTCTTCTGCTTCTATTGTATGAGCATCCTTTCCCTAAAGGACACGAATTGTACCTCGCTCCAGCTTCAGTTAGCACCGCCTCCGTGCCTGTGCGGACAAATTCTCCAAGGAACAGGACAAAGCTGAAAGAGCCAACTATACAGGGTTCAACTCAAGAGAACAACAAAAAATAGTTACCAATCATCCCCCTTTCCATGTCCATCTATTCCCTTTTCAACTGTCAATTGTTATTGAACAATCTCCTTGAAAACGATATAGATCATGCGTAATATGGAGGTCTTCGACCTTGCAACTTAGCATTTTCCACCATTCACATAAGGTTTTCCATGACTGAAACACGTTTACGATTTCCCCCCAGTCCTACCGGTTACCTCCATATCGGAGGGGCCAGGACCGCACTGTATAACTGGCTCTATGCAAAAAAGACCGGTGGCAAGCTCATCCTTCGCATCGAAGACACCGATGCCGACCGTTCCACTCAGGAATCCATCCAGGGAATCCTTGACGGACTGGAATGGCTGGGTATCGACTGGGATGAAGGCCCTTATTTCCAGACCGAATTTGCTGCAGACCATACTGCAGCGGCAAAAAGACTTTTGGAGGAAGGAAAGGCCTATAAATGCTTCTGCAGCAAGGAAGAATTGGAAGCCAAACGGGAAGCAGCTCAGGCCAATAAGACGACCTTTGGCTATGATGGCACCTGTCGGCACCTGAGCCCCGAGCAAATTGCTGAAAAAGAAGCTGCAGGCCTTCCCTTTGTCGTCCGTTTCAAGGTCCCTGACAGAGAGGGTGCCATTGGCTATGAGGACAAGGTACTGGGATATATTCAAGCAGGCTATGATGAGGTTGAAGATTTCGTCATTGTTCGCTCCACTGGCAAGCCCCTCTATCTTCTCTGCAATGTGGTGGATGACATCAGAGATCGAATCACCCACATTATCCGGGGCCAGGATCATATGACCAACACCATTCGCCAAGTCCTGCTTTACGGGGCCCTGGGTGCCCCGCTGCCGGTCTTTGCCCATATGCCGCTGACCCTGGATCTGAAAAAAGCCAAGATCTCCAAGCGCAGTCACGGAGAGATCGTGGCTGTCCACTTTTACCGGGATCATGGTTTTATCCCCTGGGCATTGTCCAACTTTCTCGTCCTCTTAGGCTGGTCCTCAGGTGATGATACTGAGATCTTTTCCCGGGAGGAACTGATAGAGGCCTTCACCCTGGAGCGAATCAATAAATCAAATTCAATATTTAATTACCGCAAGGGCGATCCTAAATTTTTCACAGATCCCAAGGCCATTGCCATCAACGAGCATTACCTGCGGAACATGCCCGTGGAAGAGATTGGCGAGATGATCCAACCCTTTCTAGAGGCCGAAGGACTCTGGGATACGGCGTATGCAGGTGAAAAAAAAGAGTGGTTCCTGCACACCATCGACCTCATCAGGGACCGTTTTCACACCCTCACTGACTTTGGCTCCCTTGGCCGAGCCTACTTTGCCGACGACTTTCCAGTGGAGGCAAAGCCGCTGAAAAAAAATATCCTCAAGCATGAGGGCCTTAAAACCTGGCTGCCCATGTTAGCTGATCGCTATGAAAAACTCGACGACTTCAGCCTTGAAGAGACTGAACGACTGGCCAGGGAACTGGCTGAAGAAATGGAGGTAAAACCCGGGGTCATCATCAACGGGATGCGCACCGTGGTCACCGGACAACTGGCAGGCCCGTCCATGTTTGACATCCTGATCACCATTGGCCAGAAACGTGTGGTTCGTCGCCTGCGTGATGTGGAAAAACTTTACCAGTCCTGATGGCGTCGTAAAAACTCTCCATCTGCTTCATTGCTGTAAAATTTCTACCATTACGACGTACCCTAGTACGCCGAAATGATAGAAATTTGACGCGCCTCGCATATGAAGTTTTTTACTTAGCCATCGGTCATTTTCACTGTTTACGAGTTCATCAATCCTGATTTTTCAGGAAAATCACCAGGAGCAAAGATAATGGATAATTCCGACCCGAATCCAGAAAAACCCCTTGATTTTATCCGACAGATTATTGCCGAAGATATCAAAAGCGGAAAACATTCAGCCCCGGTTACCCGCTTTCCTCCGGAACCAAACGGCTTTCTCCATATTGGCCATGCCAAATCGATCTGCCTCAACTTTGGTATTGCGCAAGAAAACAATGCACGCTGCCACCTCCGCTTTGATGACACCAATCCGAGCAAGGAAGAATCAGTCTACGTGGCAGCCATCAAAAAAGATGTCCAGTGGCTCGGCTATGAGTGGGGCGACAATCTTTTCTTTGCCTCAGACTACTTTGACAGACTCTACGACTATGCAGTAGAACTGATCCGCCTGGGCAAGGCCTATGTCTGCTGCCTGAACGCGGAAGAGGTGCGGGAGTATCGCGGCACCCTCACCGAACCCGGGAAAGAAAGTCCGTACCGGAACCGCTCTGTGGAAGAAAATCTTGCGCTATTCCAGGCAATGAAGGAAGGGCAATTCGAAGAGGGCAGTCATGTGCTGCGTGCCAAAATCGACATGGCATCTCCCAACCTCAACATGCGTGATCCGGTGGTCTACAGGATCATGAAGGTCAGCCACCACCGAACCGGTGACAAGTGGTGCATCTATCCCATGTATGACTACACCCACTGCCTCTCCGATGCCATGGAGGAGATCACCCACTCCCTCTGCACCCTGGAATTTGAGGATCACAGGCCGCTTTACAATTGGTTTCTGGAAACCCTGCACACCCCGGCCCATCCGAGACAGATCGAGTTTGCCCGACTGAATCTCACCTACACGGTGATGTCCAAACGCAAGATCCTGCAGCTGGTGACCGGCGGTCATGTGGCAGACTGGGATGATCCCAGAATGCTGACCATTTCCGGACTCAGGCGCCGCGGCTATACCCCGGCGTCCATCCGCAACTTCTGTTCCGAGATTGGCGTTGGCAAAAAGGCGAGCTGGATCGACATGGGGGTCCTGGAGAACAGTATCCGCAGCGATCTCAACGAGACCGCGCCCCGGGTCATGGGAGTCCTGGATCCCCTGAAGGTGGTAATCACTAATTACCCGGAAGAGAATGAGGAAGAGGTGGAGGGGAAAAACCATCCGCAAAAACCGGAAATGGGTACAAGATTCATCCCCTTCTCTCGAGAGATCTACATTGAACGCAGTGATTTTATGGAAGATCCGCCCAAGAAATTCTTCCGCCTGGGACCAGGCCGGGAGGTGCGGCTGCGTTATGCCTATTTTGTCACCTGCGTCTCAGTAATCAAGGATGAGACCACAGGAGTTGTCACTGAAATCCACTGCACCTATGACCCGGCCACCTACGGAGGCAATGCCCCTGATGGCCGCAAAGTAAAAGGCACCATCCACTGGGTTTCGGCAGCACATGGTCTGAACTGCCAGGTACGGCTCTATGACCGGCTCTTTGCTGTGGAAAACCCGGACGCGGATAAAGAGGTGGACTTCAAGGAGCACCTCAACCCCGACTCTCTCACCATACTCAAAGACTGCGTGGTGGAACCATCCCTTGCCCAGGCAGCTCCGGGCAGCAGTGTCCAGTTCGAACGTCAGGGGTATTTCTGCGTGGATGTAGAGGATTCAGAACCAGGTCACCCGGTATTTAACCGCACCGTTGGCTTACGTGATTCCTGGGCAAAAAAACAGCGCTGAAACAGCCATTCCAGCATTTCACTGCGGCACGATTTTCGTGCCGCAGTCTATTTTCCTCCCCTCCCTCAGCGCTTCTCCAGGATGGCTGTTACCTGCTCAATGGAAAGCTCGACTTCGCTGCGTTCATCAAGTTCCTGTCCACAAAAGACCAGGACAAAAAATGAGTTATCGCCAACAGCAAACTTTCGCAGCACACCTTTATCTCTGTAGTTCATACCCATGGAAATAGTATTCACATCGTACTGATCAAGAAATCGTCCTGCCTTGCCCATGGCATCACCCAGTACTGTGGTAAGGGCGGCCAGGACATCTCCTTCCACCGGGCTGTTGTACATGGCCAAAGTCAATCCCTGCTCATCGGCCACTGCTGCTCCTTGAAAGCCTGCTCGCTGACACATTGCAGACAATACATCTGCCAACTGATCGCCAACTGCTGCCTCAGTTGCAGTTGTTTTGTCATCCTGTTGCTGGGCAAGCAGTTCGGTGAAAATAGAGGCGGATTCAAGAAGTTCTTTGGACTCTTTTAATCTATTCACCACTCACCTCTCCTCGCTTCTGCCGCTCTGTCAGCTCGAAAGCCAGCCTGTCATAGGCCAGCACAGCAAAGGTATCCCGCTTCAACAGGGCCACTGGAATGGCACGCATCGAAGCCTGTTCAAAACTCAGCAGCAGAGGGATAAATGTCCGGAAGAAAATCTCCTGGGGGAAGGCCTCCTGTATCGTCTCGCTCACCTCCACAGCACAGGGATCAAACTCATTATATAGAGTAATGACCACTCCCTCGAGCTGCAGGGTAAGGTTCTTAGACTGACGAGCCTGCTGGATAAATTTGAGAAAGAGGGGGAGTGTTTTGACTGTGGTTGCCTTACAGGTGCAGGGCAGAAGGACCGAGTCCACATCACTAAAGAGTTGAAAAAGGCCTCTACTGAGTCCAGCCTGGGTATCAAGAAGGATGTAGTCGTAACCAACCGACAAAGCACGAATAGCCTTGCCCAGGTTGCCATTTGCAGTTTCCCGTTCCAGAAAGAAGACATCATCTGTTTCCTGGACCCCGCAACCGACCAGAGCCAGGGAGCGCCAGCCGGCAGGAACAACGATATCTCCTTCCTCCAGTTCCCCTTTCAAAAGCTGCACCAGTCCTGTGTCGGTAATCCTTTTCAGATTGCTGGCTGCAGCCAGTGCACCTTGGGGATCACAGTCTACCAGCAGTATATTTTTTCCGAGGCCTGCAAGACTCACAGCCAGATTGAGACAGGTGGTGGTCTTACCCACTCCGCCCTTCTGACTGGCAATTGCAATAATTTTCCCCATATTTTCTCCCTTAATCATTCTTCTGTTTTGTTCGGCCTGAGAACGTATCCTCTTCTCGCGGATCACCTTCAACACCTAGTTCTTCACACCGTAAAACAGCTTCCGCCCTTTTCTTCTAATTGCCACCACAAACTTACCTCCTATGGGCTGGGATAGGTTATGGGCCAACAGTGAAAGAATAATTCTCAATCCTGTTTCTGGAATTTACCAACTCAAAGAACCTTAAGATATCAGGCTGCTGAGGAAATCCTTCTGTATCTATTAAGTAAAATAATGGTACAAACTAAAAGGGTAGAAATCAAGGCAAGGCCGATATAAACGGCATTGAAACCAAAATCAGCCTGGATAAGATCAACCATTTTAACACTTAGTGCTCCAACGCCGAAGGTGAGGATAAACTTCAGACCATAGGCGGAGCTGTGGAGCTCGGGCGGACTGAGACGAGCAACCAGGGTGTTTTCCAAAGGCTGCATGCCAAGGAGGAAAAATGAGTGGATCATGGCAAAGAGG
>DAOVAI010000013.1 GCA_030671085.1 Pseudomonadota bacterium
ACCAATGTCGAAATCAAGCATGTGGATCTGAATGAGTCCATGATCCGGGCCATTGCCAAGCAGGCTGAAGCTGAGCGAGAGCGAAGGGCCAAAATTATTCATGCCGAAGGGGAACTGCAGGCTTCAGAGAAACTCCTGGCCGCAGCAGAGGTTATTTCCAGAAATCCGCAGGCCATACAGTTGCGATATCTCCAGACCCTGAATGACATCTCCACCGATAGAAATTCAACGACCATTGTCTTCCCCTTACCGTTGGATCTCATAAAAGGACTGATGCAGACGAAAAGCAGGGAAGAACCGTAATGGAAGAATCCTTGTCAACAGGATATCATTACACAGGAGCAAAACAGGGGTCAGCCCCAGAGACAAATGTTTTCTGGCCGGCTCAGGTTTTTATCACTTTTTCAATGAGTGCTAATGCTTCCCAGGAAGAAACCACTCCTTTGTAGCAGAGGATAGTTGTGCTATTATGAGTGTGTTGGGAAAGGACTTAAGGGTGCCTTGAAAGGTTTCACTGCCGGTATGGTACAGGACTGCTTTCTCCCTTGAGGGGAAGTGGAAAGCAACACGAAAAAGGAGGGGACTCCAGTGCTCTATGTTGAAAGAAACAGTGAGGGACAGATTGTCGCAGTGTCCCTGCAGAGCAAAAAAACAGATGCAGAGCCGAAAGAGGTCATGGATGAAGAAATCCTGAAGTTTCTTGCAGAAAACAGTGATTCTGAATTCTGGGTGAAAATGCTATCGGCATCGGATATGGGGATCATTCGTATTTTGGAAGATCTTATTGATCTCCTGGTTGCCAAGAATATCATTATGTATACAGAGTTGCCGGAAGATGCCCAGAAGAAGATTCAGCAGAGAAAAACAGCTCGGGAAGAAATGGGGGGTGAATCCTTCATGGTGGATGATATCATCTAGTGTCTATCCATAACTGAGATTTTTTCTTCTAAATCGAGGCGCTCGATGAATTTAACCGAAGGTGCCCCGCAGGAATCACCCAAACTACGGGTACAAGTGCCCTTGGGGTGCATATATGTGATATTCCGAGGATTAAATTTTGAGAGTAACGAAGAGTTAGGAGAAAAAGGCCATTTATGGACAGGCACTATCTAACAAACCGATGCAAGAGATTTGCTTTTCCATCTTTTTGCTAAGGGACTGTGCAAAAATAACTGTAACATCTCGGAGTCTACGCTTACCTGCTTGTCCTTTCGGAGTCTCGCAGGCTCGCCTTACCTGTGCATTTCCTGTGTTGTGAAAAGAGGCACATAGCGCTGCTATGCTTCTCTTTTCACGCCTTGGAAATGCACAAAATTACGGCGCAATATTGTTACACTTATTTCCTTACAGTTCCTAAGAGAGATATCTTGTATACACTCAGATAATTATTTCTGCCGGTTTTGCAATGAAATATCCTTGAACTCCGTCGAGGTGTAAGTCACACAGCATCTGAAACTGTTTTTTCTTTTCTACTCCCTCGGCAACAACCAGGATGTCGAGGCTATGAGCAACGGAGCAGAGGGAGCCGATAAAAAAGTATGAATCACTCTGTTCATCTTCGAGCTCGCTGGTGTAGGCCCTGTCGATTTTGACATACGCTGGTTGAAGAGATTTGAGATATCCGAAATTGGTAAAGCTCTGACCAAAATGGTCAAGACCGATATCATGGCCATGCTTTTTAACTTCCAATGAAAACTTCCGCAGTTCTTCCAGGTACTGGACGGCACTAAATTCAGCAAATTCAAAAATAATCTTCGGCAGGTGAGAACGGCCTTTTTTGAGCTGTTGCAAGATCCATTGAATAAAGGAGGCGTCCTGTAGGGAGGCAGGAGACATGTTGACGGCAATCTCTTTGAAATCATACTTGCCTGTATCAATTTGCAGAACTTTTTCCAGGACAATACGATCAAAAGAAGAGACCAGGCTGAGGCGCTCGGCAATGGGCATGAATACTCCGGCGCTGATTATTTTTTTACTTTTGGGCAGGGGGATACGTGAAAAGATTTCTTTCTGCAGAGGTTGCTGTTCACTATCTGCAGTGACAACGGATTGTCCGAAAAGATGTAGTTTTTTGCTTGCCAGGACTGAGGTAAATGTAGTTTTCCACTCCTGTTCACCTTGTGGGACATCATCTGTTGTTTTGGACAGGCAATGAACTTCCCAGCCATTTATACCCTGTTGCTGTGCTGAGCGCAGTACTGCATCTGTCTCTGCCAGAAGCTGGCTGAACGAACAGGGGTGATCATATGCCACCCCCCCAATGTGGCCCAGATTCTCATCTATACTGAGATGTTCGCCGGCCAGTCGGGAAAAGTCCCTGGCAATAGTTTTTGCAACATGTTCAGCATCTTCCATGGCAGCATCCGGCAGGAAGGCGACAAAGTCACCACCAGTGAGTCGGGCCAGGGCGCTGTTGGTGACGGTTCTGGTTGCATTACGCAAGGTCTCCGCAACCCTTTTGACCAGCCTGTCGCCTGCCTCAAAACCTTTGTCCTGATTGAGTTGTTGAAGGTTGTGAATCTGTATCAGGAGAAATGCGCCATTGACGGTAATCTCCTTACGATCCACACGGGCGGTTACCTGGCCTTCTATATAGCGCCGGTTGCCAAGCCCGGTTAAGACGTCACTGTAGGCATTTTTTCTCAATCTTTCTGCAATTGCTGCCTGTTCCTGAAACATGGCTTTGACCTTTGTGGTCATTCTGTTCATTGCCGATACAACCTGCCTCAACTCCCTTGTCTTGGGCAATGGATCCTGAATCTGGTATTCCCTGCGGCAGAGGGCTTCAGCCTGTTGCTCCACACGTCGCAATGGACGAAGCAGTACACCAATACCAATGGATCCCAGAATGATAACGACTATGCCGGTGACTGCAAAATAGATAGTCATTTTCACGCTTGTGTCCCAGAGTGTTTTGTAAGCATAACCAGTGTGACTCTGCACATAGATGGTGCCTGCCTGGTTCCAACCTGACATAACTATGGCATTTGCTCCGGGTGACTCCAGGGGGATCATGCGGATAAACCAGGAGGGGACGCCTTGAATCCTTATCTGCAGGGTTAGTTCATACAGCGGTTGGCTTTCAATATCCTGGAGTTTGATTGTCCTGTAATAGCCACGGTCAAACACGGCATTGATCATGGTTTCTACGGTTACAATGTCATCGGTTGCCATATGCGGGGAGATGGAGAGACCAAGAGACGTGGCGGTATCCTGGGCATGGGATTCCAGTTGGTTGACAAGAAAGTTGCGAGTACTCTGCAGCTTGGCATACCATGCTCCGAAATAGAGAAGACAAAAGAGTGCCACCATAAAAACCAAGAGTTGTCTGTAAAGGGTCATAGAAACCGCCTTTGAATTATTGTAATCCTTCCGGCATACGTTGGAGAACGCCTGTCCATTTTTTTAATCTGTCGCTTGAGCCGACCATCTTTCCTCGCCCTCTTTCTTTGGCCAGCCAGAGGCCTGAACCATTGAAACTGTAAACCGGCAGCAGATCTTTTCGCTGAGATGCCGGGCGAATTTCTCGAATCAGGTTGTCAAGGATCAGTGGCTCTGCCCCAGGGGATGAATAATAGGTGAGGACCATATGTGCCTGGTTCAGTTCCAACGCCTTGACATAGGTGAGGGTTAACTTTTTTTCTGCAACGCCTATTGCCTTTAAGGTAAAGTATTTGGCCAGGGAAAAATCCTCACAATCGCCTCCATCACTGGCAAGGAACTCGACAGGAGTGGCCCAGTAATCCTTTTTATTCCAGTGTATGGCATCATCGACAAAAGCAACAGTAGAATTAAAAAAATGATTTACCTTTTCCAGTTTTTTGGATTCACTGATTGCCTGATTGTTACGAATGAGGTCCTGCCAGGCTAAAAGTCGTTTGCGGGCCATGGCGTCATATTCTTGTTCAGCAGTATTGAGTATGGAGATGTCCAGAGTAAAATTGCCGTTTGCCCGGGATAGATACTGGAAGGCGGCAATTGTCAGCATGAAAAGACAGAGGATCGAAATGATCCATTGTTTTGTATTGAGAAAATAAAACATTCAACCAGACAGAAAATTTAAACTTGGTGCCACCGGGCAACAAAAATCAGCATAATGACTGGGGCGCATGTCGGAGATTGTTCGTATTTTTTATTTCTTTAGGGTGCCTTGAAAAATTTGGATTTTCGTTCAAGATCAAGGCATACGAAAAATTTTACCGCAGGCATATAAGTGATATTTCGAGGACGAACTACTTGGCTTAACAAGTTACATATCCAAGTGAAAAATTTTTCGTATCACGCAGAGATTGGACGAAAAGACAATTTTTCAAGATAGCCTTTAGTAATTTATTATAGTCTTATCGATTTAAAACGAAAAGAAATTAAACGCTAAGGTGTCATCGATTAAAGAAAATAGCCAATTAAGCGAAAGGAGATAACAAAAGTCAGAAAAAGAAGAAAGTCTATATGAAGAAAGCTGTCAGGAAAGCAGTTGAGGTGTCGTTCTGAATGAACTTGTGATGGTCTGAACTGGTTGAAGTCACATGAAAGGGACTGGTGGAGGGAGCTGCAAATAAAAAAGCGGGACAGGGTGTAGATATCCTGTCCCGCTTTTTTTGTTTGAAAAGTGTCGGAAGTTACTCTGTTTTTGCGCTCACGGCTTCAGTTTCTTCCGGGCTTGCTTCTTCCTGATCGTCATCATCCACAAGGCTCTCTTCAGGCATTTCAAGAGAGAGGGAATCAACGAGCTGGCCTGTACCGTTAAGAATACGGTATTGTGCGTAGAGGCCATCATACTTCGCATTGGTCAAGTCTTTTTTGGCATTGATCAATTCTGCTTCAGTATCGAGAACGTCAAGCAGTGTTCGTTTGCCTATATTAAATTGTTTTGTATAAGCCTCTGCTGTGGCCTTGGTGGCACCCACCCTTTCATCCAGATACTTGATACGGTCAATGACAGCTTGGTAGGCCATCCAGGAAAGCCTTATGGATTCTATGACTTGCCTGTGGGTATTGTTGCGGATCTCCTGCGCTTCACTTATCTGCTGAGCCGTTTCTACCCTGCGGGCCTTATCTTTGAATCCGTGAAAGAGATTGTAGCGGAGTCTGATCATGGCGGTGAGGTCCTCATCCTTCCCTTCAACACGGTCATACTCATCTTCCCATGTTCGGTCTACCTCAAGGTCAATGATTGGCATATAGGGTGCTTTGGCAACTTCATACTGCTCTCTTCTTGCCTCAATGTCGGCTTCTGCTGATTTGAGGGTTGGATGTTTGTCGATGGCAACCTGTTCGGCGTGCTCCAGGGATTCCGGCATCAACTCATCGGGAGTAGTGGGTTTTTCCAGTTCAGCGGGTAAGTGTCCCACCACTGCCAGGTAGTTACTCTTTGAATCAAAAAGGTTGGTCTGGGTAACGACCACATTGGATTGAGCAAGAGAAACACGTCCCTGGACTTGTTCACTGTCAGCCTTGCTGCCGACTCCGGATTCGCTGCGCATGTTGATCTGGTCGGAAATTCTTAAATGAGTTTCAAGGTTTTTTTGCGACAGGGCAAGGAGGTCTTGGTGTCTGAGAACATCGAGAAACACTTTTGAGGTTCTTAATGCCATGTTTTGGGTGGTCCCCTGAAGATAATAGGCAGCTGAGCGCACCCTGGCTTCCTGTCTATCCACCTCATTAACGTCAGCAAAACCGGTGAAGACATTTTGCCTGAGACTGAGTCTGATCTGGCTGGGAGTCAGGGTGTTATCATATGGTTCGTAAATTTCCTGGGTCCCAATACCTGCACTCACATCAAATTGCGGCATATATCCGGATCGTGCCTGTCTTACTTCCTGGTCTCTTGCAAGACGGTTGTGAGCGATAGTTCGAACTTCCGGATTGGTCTTGATAACCTCGTCAACGGCTTCTGTGAGCGTTTCAGCATGAAGACTGTACGCCCCCAGAAACAGAAGCCCCCCAACTACAGTAGCACTGGAAAGTTTTGACCATTTCATAATTTCATCCTTGTTTGCTTAACTGCTTAACATGTTGTGCTGTTGTCGTAGTCAAAGGGAAACTGTTTGCTTCTCACAAACACAAAATGTCTCCAAAATAAGCTATGACTGCGGACAGCAACGCCTCTCCTGAAATGAGAAAACATCTTATTGAGTAACGTATAACGATTATTTTTATTTTGTCATGTATGAAAAAGAAGGTCAAATGTTTTATTACGATAATGAATTTCTTCTCTTTGCTGGAAGAGATTTCTTGAGGGTTGGAGAGTATATTACTGTCTTGTTGCTCTTGTGTTTTGCAGGAAAAAGAATGTGTTGAGTTTGCTTAGTTATTTGCTGGCTGGAACGAGACATGGGCATATTGGTTATGAAAAAAGATAGTTACCTGGGAATAAGAAAAAGGGGTGTGTGTTTGCAGGCGATAGGGATGTATTTGTTGCGGATTTGTATTTTCACAAAAAGCAAAAGATGGCGATCAATTGAACAATATCAGTGTCTCCGGTAAGGAAGTTTCCGGTTACGTTTTTGTATCAGGTCGATATGGTAACCGTTTACTTTGGCAATGAGGTTGTACGTTTCCTGGTAGGGTGCAGGACGACCTTGGGCGAGTATTGAAAGGTTCTCTCCAGCGTTCCATGCGGATAAAACCAGCTCAAGTCTGCCGTTAAATTTGTAATTGTATTTTGATATCAGATAACAGGTCAGAAGGATATTGATTGCTGGATCAAAGAGGTCTTCTTTTTTGAGCTTGGCAAGTGTATCTCTGCTGACATGACGAAACCTGAATGGAGAACGTGAGAGCTCTGCTGCAGCCTGTTTTCCAGTGGTAAATATTATTCATCGCAGCGTGGAAGCTGTGGACGGTTATAAAAGTGGGCAATGGTTTTGAAAAGCAGGTAGGGATCCTTTGCTCCTGTAATTTCGCGGATGGAATGCATGGCAAGGCTTGGAACACCCAAATCCACAGTCTGTACTCCCAAGTGGGTCGCAGTTATGGGCCCAATGGTGCTGCCGCAGGCCATGGTGTTTTCCATGACGAACTCCTGCGGCGTCACTCCGACTTCATGGGCCAAAGCCTTGTATAGGGCAGCGGATCGACCGGTTGTCGCGTAGCGTTGATTGGCATTGTATTTGATTACCGGTCCATGGTTCAGTAGGGGAAGGTGCTGAGGATCATGTTTCTCCACAAAATTGGGGTGTACTCCGTGGGCGTTGTCAAGGGAGAGTAAAAATGAGTGATTGAGGATGGTCTGGCGGGAAGCAGTGTCCGGCAGCAAACGCTCAAGTACACTGCAGAGAAAGTTCCCCTGAGCCCCGGCTACGCTTGCAGAGCCGATCTCTTCATGGTTACTGCACAGCAGGAGGCAATTGTCAGATGTTTTCTCTTGAAGCAGGGCCTGGGCACCAACAAAACAGCTGACCAGGTTGTCGAGCCGACTGGCCGATATGAAGTCTTTCTGTATCCCGAGCAGGGTCGGAGGCTGGGTGTCGTAGCAGAACAAATCAAAACCCAATATCTTTTTTATGGAGAGATCCGGATATTGTTTTTCTAACTGTTGCAGGAGGATATCGGTAAAAGGAGAAGCATCGTCCTCAAGCGGCTGGCAGAAGAGGGGGGAGAGATGTTTTTGCCGGTCTATTGTTTGTTCTTCGTTTGCTTTTTTATCCAGGTGAATGGCAAGGCTGGGGATGATGACAACCGGTCTTTGGAAGTCAAGAAGACGGATTCTGATGGCGTCCTCTTTGTCCATGACAGTGACACGTCCTCCTATCCCGAGATCGCGATCAAACCAGGTGGAAAGCAGGGGGCCTCCATAGACCTCGACACCGAGCTGCATATAGGAGTTGGCAGTTCTTTCCGGTAGCGGTTTGAGTTGCAGAGTCGGGCTGTCAGTGTGCGCCCCTGTCATTCTCCATGGTGTGGACCTGAAAGGGTCGGCAGCGAGTCTGAAGCCAATAAACGTGCCATTGTCCCGAATACAATAATATCCTTTACCAGGTTCGGTTTCCCACGTTTTTCCTTCCCGGAGGCGTTGAAAGCCAGCTTGATGAAAATGAGTGGCTAGATATTCGGCAGCATGAAAAGGGGTAGGCGATTGCTGCAGAAAATCAAAAAGTTGTTTGTTGAATTGTTCCTGTTGCATTGATTCCTTGAATGGATGAATAATCAGCAGATGGAAGAACTTAGGGAAATGATCAGGCTGCAAGGCAGGCCATGGCCTGGTAGGCAGTACTTATAGTCCTGCTGTTCATACTGTACAGTTAGTAACTGGAAAAATCAAACAGAGTCCTGAAAACGGATTCTCGAGCAGATGCATTCCGGTTGGCTGTTGGAATGTGTGGGAGATTTGAAGAATATTTGATTGAGAAAATTTTCTTCTGTCGTTCGATACTCCCTGGTTGACATTCGACAGCTTCCTTCAATCTGGATATGATTCACTGGTTGGTGGTGTCGTGTGTTATCTCTGGAACAGATCTCCCAGGCCTCCCAGAACAGAACCTTCCCCTTTTGTGGAAAATCCTGCATTGTTCTGTGGAGCTGCCTCGTGGATTTTTCCTGCCAGACGGGAGAAGGGCAATGACTGCAGCCACACATGACCAGGACCGGTGAGGGTGGCAAAGAAGAATCCTTCGCCGCCGAAAATTGCAGACTTCACTCCACCGACAAACTCTATGTTGTAGTTAACAGTCTGGGTCAAGGCAACCAGGCAGCCAGTATCTACGCGAAGGGTCTCGCCGGCAGCGAGTTCTTTTTCCACGATAGTACCTCCGGCATGGACAAAAGTGAGGCCGTCTCCTTCTAATTTCTGCATGATAAAGCCTTCTCCGCCAAAGAGGGCTGTGCCTATTTTTTTCTGAAAGGCAATGCCTAAAGATACACCTTTGGCGGCGCAGAGAAAGGCATCTTTCTGACAGATCAGTTTTCCACCATAATCTTTCAAATCAAGGGGAATGATCTTTCCGGGATAGGGGGAGGAAAAAGCCACCTTTCCTTTGCCCTGGCCATTGAAGGTGAAAACAGTGGTAAAAAGACTTTCACCTGTAATTAATCGTTTTCCGGCTCCCAGCATTTTATCCATGAATCCTCCCTGTTCAGAGGAGTGGCTGCCGTCACCGAAGACTGTTTTCATCTGGATGGCATCAGACATGTACATCATTGCCCCTGCCTCGGCCACTGCACTTTCCTGCGGATCCAGTTCGATCTCCACATACTGCATTTCATTTCCTAATATTTCATATTCGATCTCGTGCGCACGCTGAGTTGAACTACTGGGCGGGGGAGGGACCATGGCAGTGGAAGATTGCTGCAGTTCAGGAACCTTGGCAATTGCTGTCCACTCACCAAAACTCTCTCTCCAGACCAGGGTGTCAAGATTGTATTGGCCGGCCTTCAATGCCTGCTGGATCTGTTGTTGATCAAAAGGACCGTGCTGCTGACCATTTACGGCAACGTACCAGGAATGCATGGTTTATCTCCAGTGCAAAAAAGAATAGATTGTCAGTGAAGTAGCTGGACTCGTGAGCGATGTTCAGATTGGTAAATTACCTTGAAGAGAAGAGCATCAAGGTGGTTTAGCGGAGAGCGTTCATCACCATACCAGCAATTTGCTGAACAGAGGTGATCATTGATATTGTTCTTTGAGTTCATAAAGCATATCAAGATAGGATTCCTGCCCTTGTAGGGTGGAGCCTCCTCCTTCCATCTCCACAATGAGCATGTTAATGGCTGGTTTCAAGTCTATACCGTGTCGATTGTTGTTCTGCTCGTTGGCCTGGTTGATAAGCAAAATGGCATAATAGGTGACAACCATACGTGACCGGGAATCTCTTCTGAAAAGATACAGTCTGCCACCCATGGTGTTTAAAAAGAAACAACCGTATTCATACAGGCTGTCCTGGTCAATATTTTTACCGTATGGGGTATTAGTGCAATCAGGGGAGGTAACAAGAAAATAATAATCGGCCAGCAATTCTTCAAGCCTGCCTCTTTCACTGTTGAGTATACCTTTCAGCATCAGAATATTGTCTTTGCCTGAAATTCTGAAAAAATGAGCGGTATTTTTCAAGATTGTGTACAGGTCGTCTGTCTCTCTGGTTACCTGAGGCGGATTGTCCAGTAGCTTGTGGATAAGAGCTATGAAGTGATCTTCACTCGATGAGGTCAATCGGTAGCCTTTTATATATTCCTGCCGGTCAAGGTGTTGATAAAATTGCCTGATGCTTGTTGTTTCTTTTTCGCATTGCGACACCACTTGCCTGTCAATACTCTCAGAGGAAGGTAAAGGGGCAGTGCCGGCTCTGATCGTTTCGGGACCTGAAGCAGACGGAAGGTTTGTCTCTTCCTGACTTTGCATCCCCCCGGTATCAGAAATCTGTTTCTCTGTCGCGTCTGTCTCAATAGCCTGGGTGGTGATAGTGTCGAAAAGGTTGTTTGTGGAGGCGGCTGTCTTTTCTGCCTGGTCAGGAGTTTTGCCAGAGACAGAAGTGTCACTTTCTGTCACTGTACCAGACTCAAGGCCACCTGTGATGGACGGATCTGATCCTGAATTAAAATAGTAGAGGATTCCACCAATGGTAGCAAAAACGAAAAAAATTATGGCAGCAGGAAGAAAGTTTGATGATCTTTTGGAAGAGGAAGGGTCACTGTTTTTTTTGTTGGAAAGAGCCATGAGAAGCCATTACGGAAGAGGAAGTGTTGAGGAAGTTAATTGGTGTCAATATACAGTAGCTTGTATTGAAAGTCACGGGGCAATTCAATCCGTTTTTGGGTGAGACCGTACTGGGGGTGATGAAGATGGCAGGCTGTGATTCAAGGAACAGAGTGAGATTTTCATACGTTGGAAACTTTGTATGAGGAGGATGGAGGGATTGGACGATAAACGCAAATAAGCCATATTTCAAGGATGTTACCTTCATTTCGCACCGTTTGTATTTCCACTGCCCTGACGTTTTTCTTCTTGACTCATCAGGGCTAAAGCACTATTGTTCCCAGCAATTTAAGTTTTGCAGAAACTGCTTGTTCTCTATAAAGGAAGCTCCTTTAGAGACGAGTATAAAATAATAAAAAGTGTACGGAGGAAAACGTCATGACAATTTTCGTAACAGGCCATTCTAACCCTGATACCGATTCAGTAACAGCAGCCATCGGGTATGCCACCCTTCTGAATGCACAGGGCCAGGATGCCAAGGCTTGTATGCAGACTTCCCTTGATAAGCTCAACCCCGAGTCAACCGTTGTTCTTGAGCGTTTTGGTCTCACTGCTCCGCAAGAGATGAATGATGTAGCTGGAAAAACCGTTGCTCTCGTTGATTTCAGTGACATCGGACAGGCTCCTGCAGGCATCACCGATGCTGAGGTTGTGGCCATCGTTGACCATCACAAGATTGGTGATGTGACCACCAATCAGCCCATCCTCTTCCGTGCCGAGCCTGTTGGCTGTACCGGAACCATACTTAACAAGATGTATAAAGATGCTGGTGTTGCCATTCCTAAAGATGTGGCTGGTGGAATGCTTGCTGCCATTCTTTCCGATACCGTAAACTTCAAATCTCCCACCTGTACCGATGATGACAAAGCTGCTGTTGCAGACCTCAAAACCATCGCCGGTGTAGATGACACCGAAGCATTGTTCATGGATATGCTGAAGGCCAAATCTTCAGTTGCTGGTGTTCCTGCAAAAGATCTGCTCTTCCGTGACTACAAAGATTTTGATATGAAGGGAAATAAAGTTGGTGTTGGACAACTTGAGCTTGCCACCCTTGATCAGGTAGCTGCTATTCGCGACGACCTTATTGCTGCCATGAAAGAAGTAAAGGCTGACGGACGTCACACTGTTCTGCTCATGCTCACCGATGTTGTCAAAGAAGGTACCGACCTGGTTGTGATTTCTGACGATACAGCCCTTATCGAGGGTGCTTTTGACGGAAAACTTGACGGTGTCTCCATGTGGATTGACGGCATGATGAGTCGTAAAAAACAGACCGTTCCTAACCTGCAGACAGCTTTTGGCTGCTAAGGGTCGTTTGATCTGATATTTTTCAGATAGCTGTTTTTAAAGGTGTCTTTGGATTATTCCAAAGACACCTTTTTTTTATCCTGCTGGACAGGATACAGGAGTAAGTTGTATTTCGTAGTTAAAGTTGTCGTCGTGTTCAGAGGTATGGCAGGTAAGGCAGATGTTTTTACCGGGCAGGCGGACCATTTTGAATCCTTCCGGATTAACGCTGTGTTTTTTGCCTGCCCCGTGACAGGTTTCACAGCCAACGGATTGCAACTCTCTGGGTAAAGAGAGCAACCCCTTTGTCGGCATATTTTGGAAACTGCTGCTGAAAAGATTTTGTGTTACATGGCAGAGAAGGCACTCGAGATCCAGGTTTTTTTCTTTTCGGGCAAGGGTTGTATACGCCTCTGCGTGTTGTGTGCTCTGCCAGAACTCAGTCTGGGGGGCGTGGCAGCTTTCGCAGACCCGAAATCCGACAAGATCCATCCCTTGCGGAAAGAGTGTTTGTGCATCTGTGGTCTCATTGTGTTTACTTGGTTTTTTGTGTAACTGCCTGATCTGCTGTTTGAGTGTTTTTAAAAGCTCTTCAGTGGGAATATCGTTGGCCATATTCTTTTTTAGACCGATAAAGCGGTATTGGTACCTGTCACTGAGCATGGTTTGAGATTGCTCTTTGCCAATGGTTTCCTGCAATGAGATGATTTTGGCATTCATCTCATCTTTATTCTTCCGTAATCGTTCCATGGTGCTGTTTTGATTTGCTGAGATCTTCCCGGAAGCCGATTTTTTTTCCAACCGCCGCAGCTGCCAATTCAGCGATCCAAGTCTGTTCTGCAGATCGGCGAGCTGTTTTTCCCTGTTTTGTCCCCATCGTCTCTCTGTTCCGAAATTGATTTCCAGGAGTCCCTGATATTTCCCCTGTTTTCCTGTCTGGGTGACAAGGGTGTGATTGACGACTTGTGGAGATGCGTTCTGTTGATGTCGATCTGCACCGAGCAGAAGGTTGATTGCTGGATACTGTTCTGCAATAAGACGGTTTTCTTCTCCCGTGAGACTGGAGAGAAGGATGATGAAGGGATCGTTTTTCTTCTTGCTGATTTGTTGCAGGAGTTCAGGCAGGAGAGATTCCCAGTGACCGATTTTTATGGCCTGATCCAGTTTTTTTGGAGGGGCGGTGAGAGCGGTGATCACCACCTCGACTCCCTGCACTTCTTTACTGATCCACTGATGAAACAGCGGGTTCCCCGCTGCATCAATTATGTTTGCCGAGATCCAGGGAAAGTTGTCAGCTGCACTACTCTGCAGCAAATCAATCCCTCCAGCCATGTCCAAAGGACCGATTCCCACGGCGTCATAGCCAATATCCTGGTAAATCCGTATGATCGCTTCTGCAGTGAGGTGTTCCTGGCTCGGGCCGGCGGCAACGCTGGGTCGTTTGAAGAGGAGGTTGCCGGCATCAAGGAGGAGCATTTCTTTTTTGCCCTGCTCACTGATAGTTTGAATCTGAAAGACTTTTTTGGACAGCCCGCCCAATTGATTAGACTTTCAGCCGCATGGCTCGGTTTCGCCCTGGATATTATCTGAAAAGAAAAGAAGAGCAGGTGACTGGGAGGCGCCATAAAGAGTGTTGTTCAATCCAATGGACAGGAAGAGCAGCAATCCAAAAAACAGGATTTTGCTGCCGGAGAATATGTCAGGTATCTGCATTGTTTTTTCTCTGTTGAAGGATGACGCGCCATTTTTCCAGACGGTCTTTGATTAAAGCCTCATACCCCCGGGTGGTGGGAGAATAAAAACGCTCTCCTTTCAGTTCCCGGGGGAGGTGCTCTTGCTCAACCAGGGCCTGTGTAGCATCATGGGCATAGCGGTAGCCTTTGCCATAATCGAGTTTTTTCATCAGTTTTGTTGGGGCATTGCGCAGGTGGAGGGGGACAGGGAGTGAGCCGCTCCGGCTAATGCTTTGTTTTACTGCTTTTTCAGTCGTATAAAGGCTATTGCTTTTGGGAGCTGTGGCGAGATAGACCACCGCTTGAGCAATGGCCAGCCGACCTTCCGGAAGACCAAGGCTGTGATAGGCATCCCTGCAGGAAATCGTGTGGATCAGGGCCTGGGGATCAGCAAGGCCGATATCTTCAGAGGCAAAGCGGATGAGCCTGCGGCAGATATAGAGTGGATCCTCTCCGGATTCAAGCATGCGGTAGAGCCAGTATAGGCTGCCGTCCGGGTCTGAATCTCGCAGGCTTTTGTGCAGGGCAGAGATAAGATTATAATGTTCTTCGCCATCTTTGTCATAGCGAAGAGCTGTTTGCTGGCTGGCTTCTCTGATGTCCTCCTGGGTGATAATCTTCTCATCGTTGGCTCCATTCTTTATACGATGACGTACTATTGTAGCAGCTATTTCAAGAGTATTGAGTCCTTTTCTGGCATCACCGTCAGCCAGGGCAATAAGGAGTTCGAGACTGTTGTCGCCAAAGGTGAGCTCATGTTTTCCGAGTCCATGATCCCTGTCACTCAGCGCCCTTTCTAAAATAGTATGAAGATTTTCTGCAGAAAGTGGTGTCAGTACCAGGACTTTGCATCTCGAGAGCAGTGGGGCAATCACCTGGAAAGAGGGGTTTTCAGTGGTCGCTCCGATCAAGGTAAAGAGGCCGTTTTCCACATGCGGGAGAAAGGCATCCTGTTGACTTTTATTGAACCTGTGAATTTCATCAATGAAGAAGATGGTTCCTCTTTTTTCCGTGGCTTTCAGCTTCTCGGCCTGCGCAACGATCTTTCTTACCTCTTTCACTCCGGAAAGCACTGCAGAAAAATAGACAAAATCAGCAGCAGTGGATCTTGCCAGAATTCTGGCAAGTGTTGTTTTCCCGGTTCCCGGTGGCCCCCAGAGAATAAGAGAAGGCAGAATGCCTGCTCCAAGCATGCTTTCCAGCAGTCGTCCTTTACCCAGCAGCTTCTCCTGGCCGATAAAATCCTGGAGGGATTGCGGACGCATACGTTCTGCTAGAGGTGCGTGGCTTGTAGTCGAATTTTGCATGGGTAGAGGAATGAAATGATGAAAAACAGTGCAGGAGGTTTGCCTGGAAGTGTTTTTCCTTAATGACAAAGTGGAGATGCCGTATTCTGCTTCTCAAGCATAAGGTCCTTCGTAGCAGGGAATAGTTTTGACTGTTGTTGAGTGTTTATTTTTATTTTTTTGTCGTAAAAAGCAAGGAAATTACGTGTAACGCAGCAAAAACTACCTGTTTTTTTTATAAGTGGCAAATAATAAAAAAAGCGAGAGACTATCCCTTGAAACCAGAGGTAGTGGATGATAGTATTCTTTTGTCATAGTTTTTTGAAACAGTGCTGCCTGTCCAAGAATTCCTCCCCCGGGTAAACCGGAACGAAAATTTTGGACTCTTTTCAGTACCCGTTTGAGGGGTGAAAGTATCTTTACGGAATTATTTTCTGCCACAAAAACAGAAAAAATAATTTCTAAGGTACTCATATACAATTTTACAGAGTAACAGAGTGGAATCAATGGTTGCACATAAGATCCTGGTTGTAGATGATGAAGCATTTATTGCGGATATGAGTAGAATCGCTCTTGGTGATATCGGTCATGATGTATTCTGTGCCTACAGTGGAGAACAGGCCGTTGAAATGGCTATGGAGTCACATTTTGATCTGGCCATTGTAGACGCCATGCTTCCTGGGATGAGCGGCATGGAAACCTTTGACATGCTCAGGCAGACGGACCCGGGGATCATAGGAGTCCTTGTTACCGGCCATGCCAATAAGGATATGGTTGTTGAGGCTATGAACAAGGGAATTTCCCGTGTTTTGGAAAAACCCCTTGAGGCAAAAGAGTTGGTAAAGGTCGTCCGGGAAGCTCTTAGCCTTGCCCGTCTGCGTGAGGAAAAAATTGCCTGAAAGATCTACTCTTTCTCTGGAAATTTGAGAGAAAATTTCTTTCTGCGGCTTCTTTTTAGAAAGTTTAGACCGACAGTCTGCAGGCCAGCACTCCTTCCAGCTCTCGTATGATGTTTGTGGACCAGGGCCACTGTTTAAAAGTGATGGCCTCAGACGTATACGCTGCAGGGTGCCTTGATTATTTCTCCGTTGTCGTCACCAGGAAGAGAAGGTCGTCTATTTGTATCACATCACCATGGACCAATTTCCTGCCCCGTCTAGTTTCCTGTAGGTTGTTGACCAGGACATCGCCGTTGGCTATTCGTATTTTTGCCTCTAATCCATCTTGTACAACATTGGCCAGCTTTAAAAACTGACCAAGTCGAATCGGCTCTCGGGATATGAGGATCGGTGTTGGTCCTTGTATTGAATGAGCGTCTTTAGTCATTGTGAAAAGCTGTTCCTCTCTTGTTGTCATGGAATTCCAGTGTCACTTCTTTCTCGCCCCGTGCCTTTTGCAGTTGTGGAATTTGATGGCGTCGTATTTATACCCTGTCCTTAGGGTGAAAACTCTTCATCTGTTTCGTTGTGCGCCCCCCAGGAAGTGCCCTTGGGGTACGAATTTTCTATTATTTCAACGTACTCTAGTACGTTGAAATAATAGAAAATTCACGCGTCTCGCATATGAAGTTTTTCGAAGTCTGCGCTTATCTACTTAACCATCGATAATTTCTAGTTTTTACGAGAGGGTGAGATTTCACTGGCTCTCTTTACCTTGAAGAGCAGTATGGTCTCTATGGTAAACCACGCAGTGAGTGCTGTCGAGAGCGAAAGGATGAGGAGCCGGAAAAGAAAAATTCCCGGTGCATAGCTGTTCAGATGAATTATAAAACTTCTTATGTTAGACTGTCTTGCAATATTGTCTAACAGTGAATGTAAATTAAGGAGTTTTTTTTGATTAGTTTTTGTCGAGGTGTGAGATGAAGGTACAAGATCCTGCTCTTTTCAGACAGGAATGTTATATCGATGGAAAGTGGGTAAGTGCTGAGAAGAGTATTGAGGTATTGAATCCTTCAGATAACAGTGTCTTGGGATATGTCCCGTCACTTGGGGCAGCTGAGGCAAGAAGCGGTATCGAAGCTGCACAGCTTGCCTATACATCCTGGAAAGACCTGACTGCCAAGGAACGTTCAGGCTATTTGAGAAAATGGTTTGAGCTTATTGTGAGCCATAAGCAGGATCTGGCAATTATTATGACCAGTGAACAGGGGAAACCCCTGGCCGAGGCCGAGGGCGAAGTTCTGTACGGCGCTGCCTATGTGGAGTGGTTTGCAGAAGAGGCCAAAAGGGTCTATGGGGATACCATTCCCATGGCACAGAAGGACAAACGGATCGTCGTTCTCAAGGAGCCTGTCGGCGTCTGCGCGGCAATTACTCCCTGGAATTTTCCTTCTGCGATGATTACCAGAAAAGCTGCACCTGCCCTTGCTGCCGGCTGCACCGTGGTCGTCAAGCCGGCAAGCCAGACCCCTTTTTCCGCCCTGGCACTGGCTGAACTCGCCCACCGCGCCGGAATTCCCCGGGGAGTTTTTAATGTAATCACTGGTCCGGCACGAGAAATTGGAGCTGAATTAACCTCAAATCCCACTGTTCGCAAGCTGAGCTTTACAGGTTCCACGCCAGTGGGAAAACAGCTGATGGCTGCCTGCAGCAGTACAGTGAAAAAGATTTCTTTGGAACTCGGCGGTCATGCCCCTTTTATTGTCTTTGACGATGCAGATCTCGATGAAGCTGTGGCCGGAGCTGTGGCGTCAAAGTACAGAAATGCCGGACAGACCTGTGTCTGTGCAAATCGTTTCATTGTGCAGGAAGGGGTGTATCAAGTCTTTGCCGAGAAATTGGCTGCTGCAGTGAAGTCACAGTTGCACACTGGTTCAGGATTCAATGCTGATGCCAACCAGGGTCCCCTGATAGATCTCAACGCGGTTCTCAAGGTGGAAGAGCAGATCAGAGATGCCTGTGATAAGGGAGCAAGGATTGTGGCTGGTGGGAAGCGTACAGGGGAGACTGGCTTTTACTTTGAGCCGACCATCCTCCTGGATGTGACCAGTGACATGAAAATTGCCAGGGAAGAGACCTTTGGCCCTGTGGCACCACTCTTTGTTTTCAAAAAAGAGGAAGATGCCATTGCCATGGCCAATGATTCCGAATATGGATTGGCATCCTATTTTTACAGTCGTGATATGGCACGTTGCTGGAGAATTACAGAGGCCCTGGAATATGGGATGGTTGGTGTAAACACCGGTGTTCTTTCTTCAGAATCGGCTCCTTTTGGGGGGATGAAGGAGTCTGGAATTGGAAGAGAGGGCTCCAAGTATGGAATAGATGAATACCTGGAAATAAAATATATGTGTGTCGGAGGGCTGGCCTGAGAGACAAGTGTCACGTCATTTTAGAGTTGATGGGGCACTGGGCAGGTGAAAAAAATCTCGACAAATGATGCCGTCTACACTATCTACTGGTAATGTTATTCTTTTTTTTGTTCCTGTTGTAAAGGAAACCACCTCACATTTTTGAGTGGTCTGTACAAAAGCTCCTTGTTTTTATGACAAAAAGCTAACAATTTCATTGAATAATTCCTGGGGGACCACCTGCTGTCTGTTCAGGCGCTTGCAACTGTCTCCAGGGGGGGTACTGAAAAGAGTTCTTTAGGGCTTGGAGAATTATTAACTTTGAGGAAAATATGGAGAAAGTACTATGAAGGACGTTAAACCACAGAACCGAAGATTGACTTTTTACCTGATCGCTGCCCTGCTCGTAGCCCTAGGTGGCTGTATGCCCGGGAATACAACAAGCACGGCCCCCATTGGCGAAGTGGGTGCTGATCTTGCGCCGGTAGCCAGTCCCGTGGCAAATTATAATGACATAGAGCTCCCTGCAGAGATGAAAAATGACGCCAAAAAAAGCATGTCAATCTCAACGGACTCTTTCCGTGGAGGGATTCTTCATTACGCGGGAAGGGTAGAAGCAACTTCCTTAAAAGACTTTATTATTGCTTCCATGAAGAAAAATAAGTGGAAACTGGTTGGGGAAGTTTCCTATAAAAATATTATTCTCGCCTTTACAAAGCCGAACAAGACCTGCATGATGAATATTGAAAATAATGGTATCCTGTCCGATACCACGGTAGCCATGTATGTCACTGTGGATGTTGCCGCTGCCAGGTCCTTGAATGCCTTTGGTGAACCTATCGAATAATTGCGAAAACTCTTTTTCTGCAGGGAATTTTAAAATTCCACTGTCACGGTACTGGATTCAGCCGTTATCTCTTCTCTTTGAGGTAACGGCTTTTTGTTTTTTTGTAACCGATTAAAAATAACCAATTTCACCTCATAATAAATAGTAATAATGAACTCTCTTACCACCCTTTTTTCCATTCTTTGCTTTTTGCTTATGTCACTGTTTTCGTCTACAATGGTCGGTGCTGTAGACAGTTATCTTTCCGATGTGCGAAGGCTTGCCGAGGCCGGAGACAGTGAAGCTCAGTTTGCCCTGGCCATACTCTTTGAATATGGAGGAAAAGAGATAAGGCGTGACCCGGAACAGTCCTTCATCTGGCTGGAAAAAGCCGGCAGGGCAGAGGTGGCCGGAGCCTGTCTGTTTCTTGGAATAAAATTTGAAAATGGAAATGGTGTCAAACAGGATTATAGCGAAGCAGCTCGCTGGTATGACTGTGCAGCACGGCAGGATTGGCCCGCTGCCCAGTTTTTTCTTGCACGACTTTACCGGGAAGGAAAGGGTGTGCGAAAGAGTTCCCTCATGGCCTTGGCCTGGCTTGGGTTGGCTGCTGAATATGGATATCCGGGTGCCGAGGAAGAATATGCAGAGCTGCTGAAGAGTGTCAAATTGCAGGACATTACTGTCTTGAAGGAGAAACAAAAATGTCTCCTGCAGGGAAAAACGCCTTGCGATTGAGCTTAATCTTCTTTTTTTCTTTATTTTGTTTGGATATACCACCATAATAAAATTATTTAGGTTCATTGAAGGTAGAAAATTTTTTATGGTCATCAATTGGATGAAAGCCTTGTTTGTGGTTGAAAATTGAACGACTGTTTTTTCCGAACTATACGTGTTTATGGAAATTAATAAAGAAAAGCAAAAAGCGGCCCAAGAGAAAGCCAGAGCCCTGTTGGAGCAGCAGGAAAAAGTCAGGGTTGAACGTCGTCTGTTAAAACTCGTACGTGACCTTGAACAGGGGCAGGATAATGTGCTGCTGAATAACGAGTTTCTGGAAAATCTCCCTGAAATAGTTCTGGAGATGTGTCATACAGGTGACTGTGACCAGGTAAAACTGCTGTTTGAAAAACTTGGTGAATGTGCCTGCAGCGAGAAGCCTAATGTACGTGAGCGCGCTGTTACGGCACTCAGTATCTGTTCAGAACTTCTTCTTCGGGAAGACCTCTGCGATCTCATGATGGAGGTAACGAGTATCTTTGTTCGCTGGCTTCGGGTTGAGACCACTTTCCTCTCTGCTTGTAATATTGTATGCAAGCAATTACAGGAAAATGGAACCAGGATGTTACAGGAAGGGCGATGGAAGGAGTGTGAGTATCTCCTGGAGACCTTTTATCAGATACAATCCGGCCGCCTGGAAAAGAGTAATGCCATCCGCAGTGTAGTGAGCAGGGCCCAGGAGGGAATGGCCGCCGATTATATTTTGGAAGAGTTGACCCTTGTTTGCCTGCGGGGAAGGGGCGAGCGTCGACAAAATGCGGAAAAAATTCTCATCTATCTCGGTCGCAGGGCGGCTATGCATCTCCTGAAAAAACTTCTTTCCTGTAACGAAAAGGAGGATCGACTGCGACTGATCGGACTTATTCCTGCCACTGGGTATGTCGCTGTGCCGGTACTGAAGGAGTACTTGAAAAAAGATCTTCCCTGGTATGGTATCCGGAATATCATCCTCATGATTACGGCAATGAATGATCCGGAGTTGGTCCCTCATATTATGCCCTGCCTGGAACACAAAGATATTCGTGTACAGCAGCAGGTCATAGACTGTATCCGTGAGGTGGCTGGAGAAAATAGAAAAAATTACCTGCTCTCTGCACTTCCCCTGGTGAACGATGAGTTGAAGGAACAGCTGATTGTGCAACTGGGTCAACTAGGCGGAACCGATACCTCTGAGGTATTTCTTGATCTCCTTGTTGAGCGTGATTCCTTTGCCCCCAAGGTTCGTGATCAGTTGCTGAAAAAAATCGTCATTAACCTCCGTTTAAGCGATTCCATAAGGGCCATTAATCTCCTGAACATGCTCATTGAAGAACGCAAAGACGTTTACGATGTGAATTCGGATTTGGTGGTAAAGTCTGCCAGACAGACTTTACAAATCCTGAAACCTCGATTGAGGCAGGGAACAGGAGAAAAAATAGAAGAAATAGAAGAAATAGAAGGAGAAGAGGAATTAGAGTTGGTTGAGGAGGAAGTGGAAGAGAATGTTTCTTTTGCCAACGATCCTGTTACCAGGAATGTGGCCAAAAGAAACCTGCAACGCGAGAATGAGGAGATCAGTATCCTTCTCGCCGACGGAAAGGTCAGTGAGGCCAGTCAACTGCTCTATGAAAAAAGTATAGAAGCGGCAAAAGAGAAGGATTTTGACAGTGCTGAAATGCTCAGGGATAGAATATTAGAGGTTGACCCTAATGCCTTGGCAGAGGTGATACGAGCTGGGGAACTCATTGAAGCAGAGCGTTCTTCTGCCATTAGCAGTCACCATCTCACTATCTGGCAAGACCTCTATGATGCGCTGGAGACAGAAGAATTCAATGGTCTCTACTATATTCTTCAGGAGAAGAGTTATGCTCCAGGAGATGTGATCGTTGAACAGGGTATGGCGAAATCCTGCCTTTATTTTATTAATTCAGGGCAGGTCACACTCTCCTGCCAGCGTGGCAGGGACGAAATTTTTCTAAAAAAAGTCAGTCCAGGTGAAATTGTAGGTGCTGCCCCATTTTTTGATGTATCTATCTGGACCGTTACCCTGACTGCACTGAGTAAAACACAGGTTCACATCCTGGAAAGAACGAAATTCCTTGAGCTGCTGGAACAGTTTCCCTCTTTGGAATCATGCCTTCACAAGTACTGTATTCGCTTGGATACCGTACCTGAATTGCTCAAAATGTCGGGGGAAGATCGGAGGCAAGCTGCACGCTATCCGGTGTCTGGGGTTAGCAAGCATACCCTGCTCGATGAATATGGGAATCCCGGTGTGCGAAGTTTTAAAGGGGAGCTTGCAGATTTTTCCACAGGAGGGTTTTCCGTTTATATTCGTATTTCACGCAAGGAAAATGCCAGACTCCTTCTTGGGAGAGGTATTAAGACGACTATTCCCATTGACGAAGGACAGGTAGTGCACTGCTCCGGTCAGATTGTTGCCGTACGTTCTCAGCAATATGTCGGCAGTGATTATTCTGTTCACGTTCAGTTGAAGGAACCTCTTGAAGAACATGTGATCAAGCGGATTGTCAGTATGCAAAAGCAAAAATCCTAGACACGATGTGTGTATCCGATGCCCTTCTCCTATCTGAGGAGAAGAGGCCAGCTTCCCTTTCTATACCCTCCCGATTTCAGCACAGGGATGCAGCCGGGAATATCCTCCACTGCAGCCCTCCACTGGCACTGGCTCCCATGGTCGGCCTCTCTCACAGTGCCTTGCGTCTTCTGCTCCTGGAACTGGGTGGAGTGGGGCTGTTTTTCAGTGAGATGCTGTCAGTGACCAGGCTGCCCATTGAAAACGAGATTGTCTCTCCTTTTCTCTGCAGAACAGCGGCTGAATCACCTTTTTTTTATCAGATTTTTGTGAGCCCTGGACAGGATGTTTTTCCAGCTGTCGAACGTCTTCACTCTTTGAACGCTCAGGGCATTGACCTGAACCTTGGTTGTCCGGCACCAGCATTACGTAAACAGGGGGCTGGATCCTTTATGCCCCTTGATTCCATCAAGAAGACCGTTGCTGGTTTGAGGAAGGCAACCGAGCTTCCTCTTAGTGCCAAAATTCGTCTTGGCCGAAAGCTGGACGAAAAAGGGTTGATTTCCTTCTGCACAATGTTGGAAGATGAAGGGATTGATCTGCTCACGGTTCATGGACGTTTGCAAGGTGAGAAATTTTGCAGAAAGCCGCGCTGGGATTGGATTGCAAAGGTCAAATCTGCCGTAAGGGTGCCGGTTATTGCCAACGGAGGTATCTTCACTGTTGATGATGCCCGTAACTGTCTTGATCAGTCTCGGGCTGACGGGCTTATGCTTGGAAGAGGCGCCGTGTGCAGACCCTGGCTCTTTGCAGACATTGCCCGCTCACTCTATGGAATAGAATTGCCACCTGAACCTCCAGTAGAAGAAGTTTATTTCCGATTTATTACCCTGTTAAACGAACGTTTTTTGCCTGAAAGACGGCTTGGCCGTTTAAAACAATTTACCTTTTATTATGCGCAGAACTTTTCTTTCGGGCATCATCTGGCATCAGGAGTGCAGAACAGCAGTTCCCTGGAAGAGGCATCAGATAGGGCCGCGGCATTTTTCGCTGCTGCTCCTGAAAGCTCATCTTTTTAACAGTCAAAGGAGAAAATGGTGATTGATTTGGTAAAAAAACACTGTTAACAGGATTAGGTGCGGCATCCCTTACCAAGGAAAAAATAGAAGAAGTTGCAAATGTCTTCGTTTAAAAAGGAAAATTATCAGAACAGGAAGGCCGGGCGCTTGTAGATGAGCTTCTGACTCGTTCGGAAGAGTCGCGTGAGGAACTGAAGAAGCAGATTGAAGAGCGGATCCAGACTGCATTGGAAAAAATGGATCTGGCGAAAAAGAGTGAGCTGGAGGCGTTAAAACTGGAAATGGAAGAGTTGCGCCAGAGCGTGACGAAAACAGAAGAGTAAGGTTCGCCTGTTCAACCAGCAGTGTCCCCTTCGCATCTGCTTTGAAAGCCACACCTCAGTGCTTTGTTGAGGTGAAGGTAAGTTTGGCTTGAAATGACGACTGCTATGAGTTTGTCAGCGGCTGAACTTTTCTTTCATGCTTGCGGTGATAGCTGTGAGTTCCTGGAGTTGCATCAGGTGGAGGAGTATGCCGTAAAGCCCTGCGGCTAAGGCGATTAAGAACAGAAGAGCGCTGCATGCCTGGAAAATGTTGCCGTTTAACCAGTCTGCAAAGAGGCTTCTGCCCAACAGGAGGCCACCGGCCATTGCCGCACCAGCCACCATGATCTTGCTCAGCCCCTTGAGCAGGTAGGAGACTGAATAGCCATCTGTTTTCCAGTAAAGAACAATACTTAAAAAAACAAAATTGAGGATCATGGAGCAGGAGGTGGAAAGGGCAATGGCCAGGTGCTGCAGCGAGTCAATGGTCAGGTTGATGATGAGGAGGTTTGTGGCGACTGCCAAAAAGGCACCAATTAAGGGATATTTGGTGTCTTCCAGGGCATAGAAGACCGGGACTAGAATTTTGTTTGCAGAATAGGCAAAAAGCCCGATGGCATACAAAGTCAGGGTGTTGGCGGTGGCAATGGTATCAAA
>DAOVAI010000106.1 GCA_030671085.1 Pseudomonadota bacterium
TGGTTTTGCTGCCTCCAGCGCCTCGGATTTTGTTCACACCATTTTCCATATCCCACGGAGAGACAAACTGGCCCTTTTTCAGGTTGATCGGTTTGTTGGTTTGCGCTGCAGCTACCAGCAGGTCGGTCTGTCTGCAGAGAAAGGCAGGGATCTGAAGGATATCCAAGACTTCGGCAGCGGGTGCGACCTGACTGGTCTCATGGATATCGGAGATGACTGGAACCTGCATCTCTTCCCGGATTCGGGAGAGAATGGTGAGGCCCTGTTCAAGACCAGGCCCCCGGTAGGAGTCAAGGGAAGTGCGGTTGGCCTTGTCAAAAGAGGCCTTGAATACGTAGGAGAGGCCGAGCCGTGCACAGATTTCTTGCATCTCGCCCGCTACCCTGCGTGCCAGTTCTTCAGACTCCAGGGCACAGGGCCCGGCGATGAGGAGTAAGGGCTGACCCGAACCGACCCTTATTTCATTTCCGTTCGGAGTGGTGACAGAAACGGGTGCAACAGAGACCATTATTGCGCCTTATGAGCAATGGCAGCTGTAATGAAGTCGCGGAAGAGCGGGTGCGGCTTCATGGGTTTGGACTTGAATTCGGGGTGAAACTGGCAGCCGAGGAACCAGGGATGTTCGGCGATCTCTACGATCTCCACCAGGTTGTTATCCGGTGAGGTCCCTGAGATGACCAGCCCGTTTTCTTCCAGCTGGGCCCGGTAGTCGTTATTGAATTCATAGCGGTGGCGGTGGCGTTCGGAGATCTCTTTTGCACCGTAGGCCTTCTTGGCAAAGGTCTTTTCGTTCAGGACGCAGGGGTAGGCTCCCAGGCGTAAGGTGCCGCCCAAGTCTGAGGTCTCGTCACGGACCTGCATCTGTTTGGTCCGGTAGTCGAACCACTCTTTGATCAGGTAGATGACTGGATCTGGGGTTTTTGCATCAAGTTCAGTGGAATTGGCCATTTTCAGACCCAGTACGTTGCGGGCATATTCCACCACTGCCAGTTGCATACCCAGGCAGATCCCGAAGAAGGGAATTTTATTCTCACGGGCATAAGTGATGGCTTTGATCTTTCCTTCCACACCCCGTTTGCCGAACCCGCCGGGAACCAGGATACCGTGGCAACCCTCAAGCAGGGCTGCAGAATCTTTTTCTTCCAGATCTTCGGCGCTGATGTAGCGGAGTTCCACCTTTACGTCATTGGCCACACCACCGTGCACCAGAGACTCATGCAGACTCTTGTAGGACTCGGTGAGATCCACATACTTGCCGGTGATGGCAATGGTGATGGTATCCTTGGGGTTCTTGATCTTACGGACCAGTTCCTCCCACGGTGCGATATTGGGTTTTCCTGTCCAGATGTTGAGGAGTTCGAGAATCTTGGTGTCAATTCCCTCCTTGTGCAGGCGCAGCGGAACCTCGTAGATAGTGTCCACATCAATGGCGGTGATAACTGCATCTGTGCTTACGTCACAAAACAGGCCGATCTTGGCCTTGAGGTCGTCGGACAAAGGGACCTCGGTGCGGCAGACCAGGATATCGGGCTGGATGCCGTCTGCCCGCAGCTCTCGAACAGAGTGCTGGGTGGGCTTGGTTTTGACTTCACCGGCAGCCCTGATATAGGGAATCAGGGTGAGGTGGATGTAGAGGGAGTTTTCTCGGCCAAGGTCGCCCCGTAGCTGGCGGATGGCCTCGATAAAGGGTAACCCCTCGATATCGCCGACAGTGCCGCCGATTTCGATGATGGCCACATCCACACTGCCGTCGAGCTGGAGCACGGCAGCTTTGATCTCGTCGGTGATGTGCGGAATGACCTGCACCGTGCCGCCGAGATACTCTCCCCGTCGTTCTTTGGTGATGACCGAGTAGTAGATGCGTCCAGAGGTGTAGTTGTTCTTTTGGGCCATGAGCGCATTGGTGAAGCGCTCATAGTGGCCCATATCCAGATCTGTCTCAGCCCCGTCGTCAGTGACAAAAACTTCACCGTGCTGGAAGGGGTTCATGGTCCCCGGATCGACGTTGATGTAGGGGTCGAGTTTCTGGAAGGTGACGGTGAGGCCCCTGCTTTCAAGGAGGGCACCAATGGCAGCAGCAGCCAGTCCTTTACCAAGAGAGGAGAGTACGCCGCCGGTCACAAAGATAAATTTAGTTCGTTTGGATGAGTTTGAAGTTTTCATATTGGCACTATAGCTCTTCGAAACTCATTTTTAAACCAAAAAGGATAAGAGAAAAGACCTTTTGTTACTTGTTTCCTTATGCATGAATGCATATATCGTATTGTTAGGAATAATTCTCGTTTGATGGAGGTGTAGTATGAGAAAACGACAAAGGATAAAAGCAAGTTTCGCTATCTGGACATTGCTTTTTGTTTTAAATGGAGGATTGGCCATGGCAGAGGAACGAACAGCGGTTTTTGGTGGAGGGTGTTTCTGGTGCATGGAGCCGCCCTTTGAACAGCTTGCAGGGGTGATCGATGTTCAGGCTGGGTATAGCGGTGGTTCAAAAGAGGATGCCACCTACAACCAGGTGAGTGCAGGCCGCACCGCACATTATGAGGCCGTAGAGGTCCGTTATGATCCGGCAAAGATTTCCTATGGAGACTTGCTGGAAGTCTTCTGGCGTCAGATAGACCCCACCGACTCCGGGGGACAGTTTGCTGACCGTGGTTCCCAGTATAAAACTGCTATCTTCTATCAAACCGATGAAGAAAAACAGGCGGCACAGGCCTCTAAGGACAGCCTGCAGCAGTCAGCCATCTTTGATGGTCCCATCCAAACGGAGATCCTGTCTGCGCAGCCTTTTTACCCGGCAGAAGAGTATCACCAGGATTATTATAAGAAAAATTTTGCCCACTACTCTGCCTATAAGGCCGGGTCAGGCAGAAAAGATTTTGTGGAAAAGGTGTGGCCGCAAAAGCTGGCTCAGCAGCAGGGTACCTATCGCAGACCGTCGGACAAGGAACTGCGTTCCCGCCTTAGCGATCTCCAGTATAAAGTGACCCAGAAAGAAGGAACCGAACCCTCCTTCCGCAATGAATACTGGGATAACAAGGCCGCAGGAATCTATGTTGATATCGTCTCCGGCGAACCCCTCTTCAGCTCAAAGGACAAGTTTAAATCAGGCACGGGCTGGCCCAGTTTTACCAGACCATTGGAATCTTCAAATATTGTGGAGAAAAAGGACCGCAGCTTCTTTACGGTACGCACCGAGGTACGCAGCAGCAACGGTGATTCCCATCTCGGCCATGTCTTTGACGACGGCCCGGCCCCTACAGGATTACGCTACTGCATTAATTCTGCATCTCTGCGGTTTATCCCTACGGAAAAGCTTGAAGTGGAGGGCTATGGAGAGTACCGGAAACTTTTTGAGGGGGAGTAGGGAAGGCTCTCTTTATTTGATTAGTACAGAAAGTATCCAGGGAATTTTGGCCTGAGTAGAACATTCACAGAAGATTTCTTTTAATTCATATAATTAGAGAGGTACAGTAGCAGTGTTAAGTCCAGTGATTTCTAAAATGGCAGCAACTTAGACTTGGCAATCCTAACGCTGCCATTCACCCGGCGGGCTGGAGAATATAGTTGACCAGACTACAGATTAAAATTGGGAGAGTAAATAGTCTAACATCTTTGCCTGAGATTGATGAAGGTCATCAAATTTAACACCTGCGTTTCCTGCTGGTATGGAAAGAAAAACTTGATTGATCAGCCGGTGCTTTCCAAACCAACGCCACTGGGAGTTGCGTTAACTAGAAATTACTTCCAGCAATGATGATGTCCAAAGACCATTTCGTAGGCAAGTCTATCGCACGGAAGCATTTAAACGAAAGCCCCCATGTGCTTATATTTACAAGCTGACAAACATTGCCGGGGGTGACAACAATGGCCTTGGGAATCTCACACTAAAGAAGAAGTCCCAAGCACCTTGACTGCTTATCGGTTACCCGCTATAATCGATTTCGATCGATTGTTGTGATTGGCAATATGTTGTGGATCTGGACTGTTACACACACCGTAGTCGTTGGAAGATTAAGGAGATTACTCTATGATCACTGTAGTATTGAAAAAGCTGGTCGTTGCCCTGATGATTTGCAATATTCTGGTGCTGGGGCTGGCCCCTGTGGTAGAAGCCCGGCTCATCGGCACGCATGAAGCGCTGCAGATGACGCAGCGAGAGGAACAGTTGGCCCGGATCAACAGGATTTTTTCGGGCAGTGAGGTTCAGGAACAGATGCTTGCCTTCGGTGTCGAGCCAAAAGATGTTCAGGACCGTCTGGCCGTGCTGACCGACGAAGAACTGCGGCAACTTGCCGGCCGGCTGCAGGATATGCCGGCAGGAGGGGATGGAGTCCTGGCAGTGGTCGGCCTTGTATTCGTGGTGTTGATTATCCTGGAACTGGTTGGCGTAACCAATATTTTCACCAAACTTTAACCGGGACTGTGCGTTGCAACCTTCGGTAAAGCTGCCCGAACCATGATCTCACTATCCTTGCCCGGTTTTCACTGTTTGCGGGATGGAGCGCTTTGCGAAAACGAAGATTATCCCCCATTAGAACCGTCATATTTTTGATCTGCCTCGTCTCTCTGCTTGCCGGTTGTGCAGGGCAAGACCCTGTTTTACGGTCGGTCCTGCCTCAGGCCGAAGACAGTGTGGTGGAACTAACCGACACGGTCTTTTTTCCGCAGAAAGACTATCAGTGCGGTCCGGCAGCTCTGGCAACCCTTGTTGTTCACGCCGGGAAAGAGATTACTCCCGATCACCTGGCGGGAAAAATCTTTCTGCCTGACAGAAGGGGAAGCTTACAGGTGGAGCTTGTCGCTGCGTCCCGTGGTTACGATCTTATTCCTTACGTCATTGACCCGTCCCTTGCCGCACTCCTGGCAGAGCTTCGTGCAGGTCGACCTGTCCTGGTACTCCAAAATCTCGGACTGGCAGCCTTTTCCCTTTGGCACTATGCGGTTGTCATCGGTTACAATACCTGGGAAGATACTATGATCTTACGTTCGGGCACTGTTCGGCGGCAGGTGGTTTCCGCCCGACGGTTTCTGGTAAGTTGGCGGCAGAGCTCTGCCTGGGCAATGGTTGTTTTGAACCCTGGCGAGATGCCGGAAAATCCGGATCAGGGTCGTTATCTCAAGACGGTTGCGGCACTGGAAGAGGTCGGCCGGTACGATACGGCACGGGCAGGTTATCAGGCCGCTTTACAGCGCTGGCCCGATGTTGATTCCGCCCTGCTGGGACTTGGCAACTGTTATCACGGGTTGGGCAGGATTGACGCAGCAGAAAAGGCATACCGTAGTCTTGTGGAGCAATATCCGGGACACGGTATCGGGTATAATAACCTGGCCCATGTTCTTGCCGAGCAGGGCCAATATACGCAGGCACTGGCCGTTCTTAACAAGGGGCTTTTACTAGCAGAGCATCATGGGGTCGCCGGGCAAATGCTTCTGCAAGCCAGAGGTGAAATAATGATTCGTCAGGTGCAAGAACAATCGGTGAACGACAGCGGTGACTGAACACGGCGGGACAACTGCCTCTTGCCGTCAGTGCACCGGCCTACTGTAAGTGTTTTCCCTGTTGTCAATGACAGTAGCAATATAACGTTTGAGAATGGATAGAATTTCAGTGAGTTGGACGTGGCAATCTTAACTCAGCATGATCAACAAATGGTTGAAGGATCAAGGTCTGTTATCTATCAAAGATCTGTGGGGAAATTTATTACTCGGATACGTCCCGGTAATCTAGATGAAACGCCCTGTAGACCCGCACGCGGGGTATTGTGGGGAGGGCAAGAGAAAAATCAGTCCTTACCTGATTTGAGGATTATCTGAACAAATACCATCTCACCTGTAGATAGTATATCTCCTTGTTCGGTTCTTTGAGAACAAAGTTTTTCCACTACTCGGACAAGTATGCCGCTTCCGGAAATGAGAAATCGTGCCATGACCGATACTTTTCAACCTGCAACTTGTCTAGATTCCCTTCGGCGGTTCTGAACACGACGATAGCTCCAGGTATAAGAAGTCTACCCTCGTCGGAACCGGAGATCCTTTGTGCGGAAAGGTGCTGCCCCTTAATGAAAGCGGGGTCGATCTTGTCGAAATCGCTTTCGCGAATCAGCTTCGCCTTCGCCCCGTTCTTCGGCACAAGGTACCTCTCCCTACAAGTCGTCTGTTCTCGTGTAAGCAAACACTTTCTGAGGTGTAGCGCATCCAGACAAACCAATAACCGATCCGAGGACGACCATGAGCATCTTTCTAGTCATTTCCAGCTCCTTTCTCGCCAAAGGAATGTTGTCTGTGGCAACCTCAGTAGGACAAGTTGCCCCCAAAGTTGGGTATTCCACCCTTCTTTATTACCGTTATCCAGCGATCAATCGTTCCTCTTTGATTTCCCAGATTCCAAAAATTCCTACAGAGATTAAGGTATTCGATTACCGTTTCCTTTTCTCCTTTTTCCAGCAATCCCTTTGCGAGCAGCATATTGGGTCCAAACGAACTCAATGATCCTCCACCTGAAATCTGTCCTGCTTTTATCAGGAAATCCTTTGCCTTTTCTATGTCACCATGTTGCAGGGCGATTTGCCCCATAACAAGGCTTCCACGATGTGTCGCTGTTCCATGATATCTTTCGTTGGCAGGGTCGTCAGCAGCTTGCAATAACTTGGTCGCATAATCCTCAGCCTTTGTATAATCCCCTGCTTCAAAAGCGGCTTCAGTTAGATCTTCAAGCCCGGCAATCATCCATCCACGTGAAAGTTGCTCCTCTTTGGCATTCGAAGCCTCCTTCCTCAGGTGATATTGATGCTGCTCTAAGTCTGTCAGCCGTTTGATCGCCCACTCACGCTTTTCCTCCTCCGAACTGGCAAACATTTTTCTAAGATCATAATATCGGTCCAGCGGCCCGCCCACCTTTTTTAATAGCCTATAAAGGTAATCCAAAAACTCATAATCTATGTTGCGGGTTATGCCCATAATCATGCCCCCATACTGGAGCAGCGTGATCCCTGCGCTCCATTGAACAGAAGTGTCCGCCTGTTCCAGAGCCTCCCTGGCCTTTTTTGCAAATGCATAGTCCTTGTCGCTTTCACCTCTGGAGACCGGGATGCCAGTGTGAGTCAAACCGTTTATCCTAAGAATGCCAAGTGCGTAGAAACTACCCAATCCCATAGGACTGCCAGCTTTTTTGAGTATCTGCTCTGCCTGATTCTTGTCATGAAGTTGGAGGAACTTTGCTGCATGCAGCAAGACAAACTTATCGTCACCCTTTTTCTCGGCTTGCTTTAGCCAAAGATTCTTCGCCTGTTGGTAGCCTTCTTTATCCGCCAACGCATGACCAATTGGATCGAGCGTCGCTTCAGATTGACCAGCAATTTCGGCTTCGGGGTGATGCTCAATAAGCCAATAAATATGACGACGACGGGCCTCAATTGTTGCGGTACGACCATATTCAGGGAGAGCATTGTAAAAATAATAACAAAGGACCTTCGTTCTCGTAGCCAAATCTTCTGGATTTTGTTTCAGCGTATTCTCAAGAACTTCAACATCTTTCATTGACAGATTACGCCCTGCTTTCCGTAAGGTGGTATAAGACTGAACAGATGTTGTGTTGCTTTTGATTTGCTCTTCTTCAGAAACCAAAGTTTCTGTTTGTTTTGGGGGGTCAACAGGTTTTGCCTTATGGAGTTCATGAGATTTGCTACCACTGAAAAGGTCAAGCATCGAACCTTTTACATTTGCAAAGTACAGAACACTGGATGCACAACAAAAGAAGATTACAGTGTTTTTTTTAAAACTCATATTCCCACCTTGAGTTAATGAATTTAGGTGTGGAAAAAAATATAGACACAGTTACGAACTGATGAGTACCAAAAGTAGGCCTGATAAGAATTAGCACGCCTACTCTTTTTCTGCTCCATACTTACCGCCCTTGCGTTTCTGCCCTGTAGATCCGCTATTTTCCTTCCACTCTTTTCTGTTCCCATGGTACCGTTCAGATTCATTATCGTTTGTCAGGCCCGACCTGTTGCCATTCTGTGAACCTTTATTTCCGTCGTACTTCCACTGTGATCCCCTATCATCCAACCATTGCTGCTGCCCTTTTTTGTCAAGGCCATTGGGCATCCCGCCCCCTTTTTTATCTATTCCCGGAGGCACATTACTGTCCCATCCTTTTTTATTACCCTGATCCCAGCCTGGCGGTTTGCTGCCCCGTCCCTTTGCCTTGCCATCAGCCAAGGCCGATGATCCGGCAACAACGAGAGACAAAATGGTCACGACAACAATGCATCCAGCTTGAACGTTCATAAAGGCACCTTCTTATGGTTCACATTTGAATCCAAATAAAAAGCCGGACTACCTTTCTCCAAGGCAGCCCGGCTATCAATTTAGACCCGTAGCTTTCCGTCCCTGTCTTTCGGCAGGTTTGGCTTTGTCTCGCATCGAAAATTATTCTTCTATTTGAATTATATGTGAAGAGATTGCTTCCAGTCAAGGGAACAGAGTGGCACTGTAGGGAACAGAGTGGCACTGACTGAAAGTAAAGGTCGCTACGTTAACATTATTGCGGCGCAGTGCTTTTACGAAGAATAATTTTGAGAAATAGTAAGGATGTGATTTGGCAAGGTTAATAGTGGGTCGGCAAACGAAAACTTGAGGTTATTCCTGATTATACATAAGAAGCAAACTGTAGACTTCTGAGTTGTTCCGTCAATGCCAACTTAGATAAATTTAAGCAAAGGAGAATTTGATCTCTGCAGTGCCTGTAAATATTTAGTCTCATCATATTTGGTGTGATTTTGCCAACAACGGAACATAATTCTGATCCA
>DAOVAI010000009.1 GCA_030671085.1 Pseudomonadota bacterium
ATGAAAATCAGCACCGAATCGCTGGCAGCGATCCTCGATGGAGGAATATCGTTCAGTACCCCAGAAAAAAAAGATATGGGGAACCGCGTAGCCAACGGCCACCACTTCACCCTCCACTCAGACCCGGATGATGCCTGGCTCGACTGGAGCCCGACCCTGGAACTTGGAGAGATCCCGGAAAAGCTGAAACAAGAACAGAAAAAAAGAAAAACAAAATAATGATTCCCTCTTCCATTGGCATTTTTAAGCAGGACTTAGCATTTATAATCTTTGACAATGTCGTAAAAACTATAAAATTCAGATGAGTTAGTAAAAAGACAAAGTGCTTTTATACGAGACTCAGCCAACCTAGGACGTCATTCCGGCGAAGGCCGGAATGACAGAACAACGTACGAAACGACCGTAGGGAGAAATATCACAATACTTCAGCCGGTTACAGGTTTCTCATGACTACGTTAGCAACTTGTAGCTGAGTTTCCTTAAGAGGCACTGAAAATAACGACTCTGACGATAGATCAAAGGTGGTATGGATATGTTTAAAAAACTGAAACTGAGCGATACGACTGTTGCAAGTATTGAGTGGGAGATGACCCCGGACCTTGCATTTTGTACCTTTTCCGCAAAAGGACTGCGTGATGAATTGACCAACACCGATGAGCGGATCTGTTATTTCTTTATCGATAACTATGGTGATGAACCAAAGCTCTATCTCATGGAACGGGGTACCAGGTATGTAAATGTCCTGGCAGAGGTCAAGGCCCCTCTGGCAATGATGACCGATTGCATTACAAACCAGGGCGGCACTCCATCTTCCAAGGATAATTACCCTGTTGACTCCCTGTTAAAGGAGTGGCTGCTCGCTGAGGTGGTGACGCCTGAGGACAGCCCTTTTCTGGTCCCTGTCACTCCGGAAGAAACAGAGGAAGAAGATCTGGGAGAAATTCTCCCGCCTGTAGGCAAAACGGATTTCAGCGGTGATAAGGTTGTTCTGCCTGGAGAACATTGCACTCTTGCTGACGACCAGGTTGGCCCACTCATAAGGCAATGGAATTTCTATGATGCACAGCTAAATCCACAGGGAACATTTGACAATGCACTGGCAAACGCCGGTGCCGGCCTCACAGTTATTGATGAGCGAACAGGAATCATGTGGCAGCAGGCAGGACTGGATCTCTGTTCAATCCGCAGCATGATGCGCAGCATAGAACAACTGAATAAAAAGGGATTTGCAGGGTATCATGACTGGCGCATGCCCACAGTGGAAGAGGCCATGTCTCTCATGGAGACTACCCCAAATGCAAAGGGAGTTCATCTGCACCCCTGTTTTTCCAAGGAGCAGCCGTTTATTTTTGTCGCAGCCCGACGCAAACCTACTGGTTACTGGTTTGTGGATTACAGACAAGGCAAGGTCTACTGGTCTTCCGGCACCGTTCCCGGTGGTTTTTGCAGGTTATGCCGACGTATGGCCTGAAGGCAAGTTGTCAATCTGACAGAAAGGAGCTCCGCCGAGAGACCGCTAAAGCAGCACAAGGCTATAACACCAAGTTTCCCTTTGCTGAATAAAAGGTTTCCAGGAAGAAGGTTAACCTGCAACTTTCCTAAAATGGTTAACCTTGCCACTGGCATCCTCTTAATTCTTTCTCCAGAATTTCTGTTTAAAATATTTTAACTGTGATTGAATAATGGTAGTGACAATTTAGCATTTGGTTGATTTGCAGGGTACTCAATGTCTAGTGGAACAAGACCCGAAACAAGGTCTTTCAGAAACCGGCATCACCCAGGTCCAACGTATTGCCAAAGTGGCCTGGGACTACCAAATACCGGTGACTGCCATCCATCACAGCGGCAAGAAGCGAACTTGCCAGACGGCGGAGATTTTTGCCGAGGCTTGGTTCCAAAAGACGGTATAAGAGAGATTAACGGTCTGAGACCACTGAACGATGTCACTGCCTTGGCCCCAAATCTCCGCAGTGATACCAATATAATGCTGATCGGCCACCTGCCGTTCATGGAAAGGCTGGTCTCTTTCTTAACTACTGGCGATATCGACAGGAGAGTGTTTAAGTTTCAAAACGGCGGAATTGTGTGCCTGGATCAAGATCCGGAAAACCGGACTTGGTACATCAAATGGACCTTGATGCCCAATATTGATTAATTCATGTAACAAGCAAAGGTAACGTTTTGGTCATTATTAAATTTGATCCAACCCGAAGAAAACCGAAATCTGTAAGTCCTGAAAAATCGAGGGGTTGTGATCACAAACAGGTGATAGCCTACACCTTTTACCGTACAGTGTATTGTACCGTCTGCGGTGCTCAGCTTGACCCCTTTGACGTACTGGTAGATATGCTGAAGGGGTATGTACCGCCCGACAAGAACGACCTTGAGGAAAAGCAGTTGAATAAAGAGGTGGAACGACGAAACAGGGAAAAGCTGAAAAAGAATAAGCCGTTTCCGCAATAAGGATTCATTCTGCAACGTCTATTGTGGAGTACAATAAACCTCTATGCAAGTCGGTTCATGGTTCCGGTGGAGGATGTCTTCCAACCAGCTACTGAATAAATCCCCTTGGGGTGCTTACTCAATTTTTTGCACAAAGATAAAATACAGGCCCCTGACGCAAAGAAAATACTACGATATGATCAGCTTTTCGATCTTTAGACCTCAGTAATACCAGGGTAGTATCCATGGAGCGGTTTGGAAAAACTAGTGAGATTATGGAATCCTTGCCAGACCAGGTGATAGATTGCTTTTTGTGATTGGTTGATATGGAAGATAATAAGTGTGTCAATTTTCTCCAGTGGGTGCTCCCCAAGCTCAATATGAGATGGCGGGGGTTCCGGAAAGTTCGCCAACAGGTATGTAAGCGCATAGACCGGCGAATTTTTGAACTTGGTTTGTCCGATATCGAATCTTACAGGAATTATTTGACTGAAAATTTAAAAGAATGGGAAATTCTGGATCATTTTTGTCGTATAACTATTTCCTGCTTTTATAGGGATCGCATGGTTTTCGATTACTTTAGCGCTGAGGTGCTTCCAGTTTTGGTTAATTCCGTCGTAGAGAAGAATGATACGGTAATTCGTGTTTGGAGTGTAGGTTGCGCTTCCGGTGAAGAACCATATACCATTGCCCTTCTTTGGCACAATTTAATGCGCCAAAAGTTTCCAAACCTTCGTCTTGAAATAATCGCCACGGATATCGATCCTATCGTGATAAAACGTGCCAAAGAAGCATGTTATAAACATAGCAGTCTTCGTAACTTGCCCGTTGAATGGCTGACTCACGCATTCGATCAACAAAGAGATATATATTCATTAAAACAGTCTATTAAGGAATATGTCCTTTTCCTCAATCTGGATATCCGGAAAGAAACTCCTAGCGGACTTTTCCATATCATTCTTTGCCGAAATCTTGCTTTCACATATTTTGATTTAAAGCTGCAACGGTCAGTTCTAGAGAAAATTTATGACAAGCTTGAAACCGGAGGAGTACTCATTAGCGGTACACATGAAAAAATACCGGATGACGATATAGCCTTTATAACGTGGGTTGAGCATATGCCCATTTTCCAAAAAGTATAATTTTAAGATTGCCAAATCTTTAACCGTTGAAATGGAAATTCTGCCCAATTAGGTAACGGCTGGCCTTCCCACACCATTTAGCAACCATGCAACAGGCGAATGGAAACAGGAAAAAAATGCTTCTACAATGTCGTCATATAACCTACCGCTTGAATCTCTGAGCCTGAAGGTCAAGATATCTCCTATAGATACTCAGGAAGAAGCTCAAGTTTCCGCTTTCCTGCCGGTGATTGATCTTGCCAATGAACATTTTCAACATAAATCAGTTCTTTTTTTCACTGCAAATAACGTTGCGCTGTAACTGTTTCAAACAATCTTTTTAAAAGATTACCTAAGGTGCCACGCTGTTGTCTTGACCTGCTACCAGGTATTAGCATAGAATTAATTAGACATAAAATTCAGCTTAATTGATACGAGACAAAGCCAAACCTGCCGCAAGACAGGGACGGAAAGCTACGGGTCTTAACAGATAGCCGGGCTACCTTGGAATGAGGTGGTTCGGCTTTTTTATTGTTTTTATAGATCAAAAATGATTTTGTTGAACAACAATGTGCCGGTAAACATGGTCGGCCATACCTGCACATCAACTTGAATGCGGCCGGAAGTATCCGCGGCAATGTCGAAAGAATTCTCATAGAATACTTCAAGCCGAGTTTTCAATTTGCTTAAACAACCTCGGACATCAGACCCTTTTGTGTATGAAAAAGATCTTTTTGCTTGTCATTCTTCTCTTTGTGCTTCTGGTTGGCCTCCCTTTCCTGGGGGTTCTGGCAGCAGGGAAAAACGTTATTCAATACTGTGAATTTCCTCCCCTGACTCACTACGTTTCACATGCACCGTTTTCCTGGTATTTCTTTTCGGGCCTGGTGATAATTGCCATTCTCCTACTTGTTTTACTCTTTTTCCAGCTGCACCATAAGCAATCTTCAGCTGGTCTCAAAACACAAACAAATCCTACTGCTTTCCCATGGTGGGGGAACTTGGGCCTGTTGTTAATACTGGTGAGCTGGGTCGTGGCCTGGAATAGATTCTCCCTGTTTCATATCTTGCAACCCTATACCTTTCTGCCCCTTTGGCTTGGCTATATTCTGTTCATCAATGGCCTCACGTATTTACTCAGCGGTTCGTGCCTTCTTACTGGCCGACCCGTCTATTTTTTTATTCTCTTTCCAGTAAGTGGCTGTTTTTGGTGGTTTTTTGAATATCTGAACAGGTTTGTACAAAATTGGTATTATATGGGGATTGATGATTTTAATGTCATTGAATATGTTTTCCATGCATCCCTTTGTTTTTCGACCGTGTTACCGGCTGTGCTCAGCACAGAACAATTCTTATCTACATACCCCAGACTTACTGAGCCGCTAAAAGTTTCTTTTGTTATACATTGCCGTAGAACCAGATTTATCGAGATTGGTGTTTTGCTAGCAAGCTCTATAGGACTTATAGGAATAAGCATCTGGCCTGATTATCTTTTCCCGCTTCTTTGGCTTTCTCCTCTCTTAATTATTGTCACAATTCAAAAGATGATGGGGCAAGCCACTGTTTTCGATAGCATTCGCCAGGGAGACTGGCGTCCTGTTTGGCTACCTGCCTTGGCCGCGCTTTTTTGCGGATTTTTCTGGGAATTATGGAATGTGAAAAGTTATGCGCACTGGGTTTATTCAATTCCCTTCGTCCAGAAGGGCCATATATTTGAGATGCCGATTCTAGGGTATCTGGGCTATCTTCCTTTTGGGCTAGAGTGTAAAGCGGTTGCCTCGTTAGTTGAAGAAGTCCTGCAGAGGGATGCAAGTCAACAAGATTCTTCACAGGGTTCATAGAGTAATCATTTGTGTTGGTTGACTTTCATATCAGTTAGCAAAAGAAAGTTTATATGGAGGTGATTATTGGCCAAAATCATTAAGCTCGATCCAACTAGAAAAAAACCGGAAAAAGTAAGTCCTGAAAGGTCGTCAGGTTGTGATCACAAACACGTTATTGCTTATACGGTTTTTCGAACTGTGCGTTGTTCCACCTGCGGGACTCTGCTTGATCCGTTTGATGTACTCGTGGATATGCTTAAGGGGTATGTACCGTCCGGTGCTAACGATCTTGAGGAAAAACGGTTGTACAAAGAGGTGGAAAGACGAAAGGGAGAGAAGCGCAATGAGGATAAGGCTTAACGATATTGCTATTTTCAATAGCATACATGGATTCAATCAAATATTCCCAACTCCACTGTAAATAAGAAGAGACAATGGAAAATTTTGTAAAATCAGAGACTCTCGTCAATCAGGAATACCATGGTAGCATCCTCTTATCTGATAATTATTCAGCCTCCTTGAGACACCGACTGGCCGAGTGCATCAAATGCTATCGGGCAGTTGAGAATACAGGCAGTGTAGCCATGCTTTATATTGCCGCATGGGAGGGCAATGACAAAAGAATTTGGTATGAATATGTTGGTAGAGATTTCATCACTCTCTTTGGATGCGAACAGCATGAGATTGGCGAAGTTTTTCGTAAGAGTGTAAAAGATCGTCGTATATACAAAGACCTGGATGTAGAAGTCGGTGTGCAAAAACAGATCAAATCCCACGATGAGATTAACAACGCATGGGAAGAATTAAGGGAAGAAGGAAAAAAGGCCGGAACAATTGAAGCTGTATACAAAATTACGATTGGCCAAGGCAATACGATCTGGCTCAAAGACCAGGCGACCATTGAAGTTTACGAACAGGACAATATTTGCTTGTCGTTGGGGGTGTTAACCATCGTTTCCAAAGAAATGGAAGCAGAAGACAAGTTAAAAAAGCACCATGATCTCCTCGAAACGATTGTCCAGGAACGTACGGCTGAATTGACGAAACTGAACAGGCAACTTCAGCAGGAAATTGAAGAACGTAAGCGCACACAGAAAAAACTCAGCCACAGTTATCTTCAATTACAGCAAAGTCTTGATAAAATTGTCCATGCCATGTCCCTCACCCTGGAGGAACGGGATCCTTATACAGCGGGTCATCAAAAACGTACTACTGACCTTTCTCTGGCAATTGCCAGGGAGATGGGACTTCCTGAGCATGAAACAAAAGGTCTTCAGATGGCAGGGTTAATTCATGATATGGGAAAGATATCCGTCCCTGGAGAGATTTTGAGTAAACCTGGATGTCTCAATAACGCAGAACTACAATTGATTAAAAGACATCCCCAGGTGGCCTATGATATTTTAAATAAAATAGATTTTCCCTGGTCTGTAGATCAAATTGTGCTTCAGCACCATGAAAGATTAGATGGCTCAGGGTACCCTCAAGGACTTTCTGGGGGAGAAATCCTTATAGAATCCAGGATATTAGGTGTCGCCGATGTAGTGGAGACCATGGAAACCCATCGTCCATATAGGCCAAGCCTAGGTAGGGATGCTGCCCTGGAGGAAATCAGTAAACACAGAGGTATTCTTTATGATCCCGAGGTAGTCGACGCCTGCCTCAGGCTGTTTCGAGAAACAGATTTTCAGTATTCAACGGACTCTGCCGGCTTGGCCACTGAATAAAAAGCCTAGACCCACTCCTTCTTTTATCTGTCGAGCAGGAGTCGTAGTGCAGCTATCCATTGGCATATCACCTCAATTTATACCTCAACATGATTCCTGACCTTCACTGAGAATTGATGTTCAGGAAACATCGTGAATTGCAGTTTTTCTTAAATGGTTAATATTGCCATTGGCATCCTCTTAATTCTTTTTCTAAAATCCCTATAAAAAACATTTCATCTGTGATTGAATAAATACTGAATTGTTTATAGAGAGATCGTTAAGAAGCATCTTTAATTGCAGGCTTATTGTTTCCATTTTACACCTATTATATTGAAACAACTTACAACTGAGACGTCTCAGGTAATATGTGGGAAGAAATTTCCATACTGTCAATCATAATAAGGAGGTCTTTATGTCTGAAGAACCAGCTGTGGGATGTGCTAGACCCACAGGAGGACCTGTTGGAGAAGAACCGGCTAACACATCAAATGATGATCAAAAACCAAAAACTGAGGAATATTCCATGATCAAAGTCGGCAAGAAAGCCCCAGATTTTACAGCTCCGGGATATCAGAAGGGAAAATTTATTAATATTAAACTTTCAGATTATCTTGGAAAATGGGTTTTGCTCTGTTTCTATCCAGGTGATTTCACCTTTGTCTGAGCTACGGAAATTTCAGCGGTCGCTGAAAAATATCCAGAGCTCCAGAAACTTGGCGTAGAGGTTCTCTCAATGTCCATTGACTCCATGTTTACCCACAAGATGTGGGATGATGATGAGCTGAGTAAAATGGTGGATGGCGGTATTCCATTCCCTATGCTCTCTGATGCTGGCGGCAAAGTCGGTACAGTGTATGGTGTGTACGATGAAGATAACGGGGTAGAGGCTCGTGGTCGTTTTATTATTGATCCTGACGGAGTTGTACAGGGATATGAAGTTTTGACCCCTCCGGTTGGGCGTAACGTAAATGAGACTTTCCGGCAGGTACAAGCTTTTCAGCTAGTTCGTGAGACCAAAGGTGCTGAGGCAACACCTTCTGGATGGCGCCCAGGTAAGGCAACTCTCAAACCAGGTATCGATCTGGTTGGCAAAGTGTGGAAAGAGTGGAAGACTGAACAGGCTTTTGATTAATTACAAATAACTTTATAAAACAACCGAAACAGAGTGACTCAAAAAACACATTTAAACCAAAAGGAAACGTGTCATGCAAAAGTGGGAATGCCCTTGCGGCTATATTTACGATCCTGAAGAAGGTGATTATGAGAACGGGGTTGATCCTGGTACTCCGTGGGAAAAAGTTCCGGCAGACTGGGTTTGTCCTAAATGCGGTGCAGAAAAAGAAGATTTCTGGGAAGCTGACTAAGTATACTTAGGACTATGGGGGTGTCTTGATTTGTTAGTCTTTCCTGTCTTATTGCTTGGTAAATTTCCCCGCCAGCCAGCTAGCTAACTGATAGTGTAAAAAAACACGTTACCTATTTAATCTTTGAAAAAAAGAGAGCATCTCAGGTATTCTTTGGGTGACCAAACTCAAAGGAGGTACATGAGATGCTCCCAGGAGAACAACGTCTCCCAAAAGCTATTCTGATACCAGATGGCACTGCTGTCAATCGGCTTTTTGCATATCTATGCCAGCAAGCTGATAAAAAGGTACTGCATGATCACGCCTATATGTTGCAGGAGATCCAATTACAATGGTTTTCCATGTTACGGTCGGCATTGCAGTGTCCTCGATGTGGTGGCAACAAGTTGATACGAAAAGGCTGGCGAGAACGTCGTCTCAAAAGTTCTCGCGGTACAATCAGCCTAGTTGTGCTGCAAGCCAGGTGCAAAGCTTGTGGTAGAACTTTTCGCCCTCTTAATGAAATTATTGGCTTACCGTTTACAATGAGGTTCACGGATGAACTGGTTCAAAAGTCAGTAAAGCTTGGTCTTCAACTATCGTTCCGTAAGTCGGCTGTAATCATAAAAAAGCTGACCAACGAAACTATTTCAGCTGAAGGGCTACGGAGAAAAATTGCACGATTGGCAGAGTCCTTGTGCCTACCCAACATGGTAGCAGGACAGACTGTTCTGGTGGACTCCACTAAAGTGAAGGCTGGCAAAAAACAAAGAGGAGCCTCTGTTCACTTGGCGATCACGGCTGAAAAAGGACCTAAGCAAATGGGGCGGTCCAGTATCAAAAAAAATCACTTCACTTGCACGTTGGCAGTGTCCATCGTCTTCACAACACGTTAGGCATGATAAAACCTGAACGTCTTGTCCACGATGGAGGCGAAGACTACACTGCGGTTTCGAAGTATACACAGAGATGCCGCTGGCATTTAGTCCACCAGCTCAAGCATTATCTCTGGCAAGATGGTGTTCATCATGAGCTTAGAGGACATTATCAAAAAAACCTTCGTAATGTGTTGTGGGACAACCAAAACGGTCCGAAACGACTGGCCACCTATATCAAAGATCTTGAGAAACTTGGTCTTGAAACATCGGCTACGCACCTCAAAGGTGCTGAGAAAGAAGCATTCACTTTTAAAGACAAAAAAGGTTTTGCTTTCTCGACAACTTCACCCCTTGAAAGCGAGATGAGGGAACTCAACCGTCGAGCAGATGTTGGTGCCCGGTGGAGCGAAAAAGGAGTTGAGTCTATAATGAAAGTTCTCCTTCATTATAGACTCAATGCAGGTTCAACATAATATCTCAAGAGTAACTGAGCTGCTCAGGTAACGTATTTTTATTGCTATCAAGCAACTACATTTAAACGGACTCCACCAGATCCGGTTGTTTCTTGTCAACTCGGCGCTAGCCCTTCCTCTCCATGGTCCCGACACTGTAGCAGCTGACAAGTGCTTTCTCCTGCCGGGCAGCATGGCCACGGACCATCCAAACAGGATCAGTCTTTTCCGTTTCATACTCTGCAACCTCGGGGGCGCCCGATCACGAACAGCTCGGTTCCGGCCAGCGCCGGAGAGACAACCCCGGTTTCTTTACCGGATTGATAAACAAATAGAGGAGCAAATATGGCGGAAGCTATTACCTACGATGATGTGCTGCTTGTTCCATCTTACAACCATTGGGAATCGCGCCGAGTCGTTGATATCTCCATGATGGATAAAAGCGAAAAATTGAAACTGGATTTACCGATCATGACGTCAAACATGGACACCATCACCGAAGGGGAAATGGCCAATTATATCGGTGACAAGGGGGGTGTCGGTGTTTTGCACCGCTTCATGAACATCGATGACAACGTGGCCATGTTCAAAGCTTGCAAATTTCCCACCTTCGTTTCTATTGGGTGTGCAAAGGACGATATAGTGCGGGCCGGCGCGTTGAAGGATGCCGGCGCCGATCTCTTCTGCATCGACGTGGCCCATGGCCACGCTAAATATGTGGGCCGGACCCTAAAGCATCTGCGGGACCTGGTGGGCAAAGACGCCTGCATAATGGCCGGGAACGTGGCCACCTATGCCGGGGCGGACTACCTGGCCTCCTGCAGCGCGGATATCATCAAGGTCGGTATCGGCGGCGGTTCGGTCTGCACCACCCGGATCAAGACCGGTTTCGGCGTGCCCAATCTTACCGCCATCAAACATTGTACACGCGTAGATCGATCCATCGTGGCCGATGGCGGCATCCGCACCCCTGGAGATATTGTCAAAGCGCTGGCCTTCGGGGCCGATTTCGTCATGGTGGGCAGCATGCTGGCCGGCACCCGTCCCACACCGGGCCCCGTACTGACCAGCAAGGACAAGGACGGAAATGAAACCCGGGTGAAGGTTTACCGCGGCATGGCGTCCAGCGATGTCGAGGATGAATACCATGGGGGCATGGCCGAGTGGAAAACCGCCGAAGGGGTTTCCACGGATGTGGTCTACCAGGAGGATGAAGACCAGATCGTTGCCGATATCGTGGGCGGGTTGAGATCCGGCCTCACCTACGGCGGGGCCATCACCATCCGGGAGCTCCAGCGCAAACTCGATTATATCCACATTTCAGCGGCGGCAAAGACGGAAAGCATGCCCCATCGGTTGTTTTAAGCTGGGGAGGCCAGGGAGTGTTTGAAATTTCCGCGGCGAGAAGAAACAATCCAGTTGTCGGAATGCGGTTGGAAGGTTCGGGGTTGAAGGTTCAGAGTTCTGGGTTCGGCCCGGAGCCTTTGAAACTCTTTGTGATGTTATCTTCCGGTTTGCTTTCAATTTGCTTTTCCATAACCCCTGGATTTCCGGATAAATTTTCCAATCCTTCAATGACGGCCTCTTTCAACTCTGCGGGAAAATCTCCCTGAACAATGGACTGCAGCCGGGTTGCCGCCGCGCTGCACCCGGATTCACCCAGAAGGTAGGCGATGTCCCCTCTGACCGGGTTATCCGTCTGTTGAATTCGTTCCCAGAGCGGATCTATGTAGCGGGCAGCCAGGTCGGGAGCCGATTCCACCAGGTAATCGAAACACGCTATGGCACCCAGTCTCACCGGCCATTTTTCATGCGCCAACAGCGCCACGAATGCGGGGAATATTTTGTCGGACTTCTCCATAAGCCGCGCCAGGCCCGCGGGGTTACCTTCTTCGATCATCCCGCGTAAAGCCGATTGGCCCAGTTGAGAGGGGTCGTGGTCGAGGATCAGGCGGAGGATCTCTTGAACCGTCGGCAGGCCGACCCAACGATATTGATTGTCCAGGTGAGGTGATAAGTAATCGCTTTTCAGGTCAAGCGACCGAGAGGCATGGGGGGGTGAAATCGTATGATTCGTGCCCAATTTTGTGCCGCTGTCCGGTTAGGTTCCCTGCCTGGTGAGCATGGCGTTAATATTGCCACATCCAAGATCTGATTATATCAAACTGACCTCAGGTTAACCCTGCTACTATTTATCTTATGCTGGAAATCAGCATATCTCCTACTCTATGGAATTTTAACGGATCGTGGAATGTTCAGGGAGAAGCTTTACCTGACATGACCATACGCTTCAGCAGGAACAACCTCAAAATCGTCTACTCCTGGAGGTTGCCAGTGCAGCTCTAATCGTGCTGTTCCCTTGCGCTGGAAATACTTGACTGTCAGGGGATACCAGCCAGGCTTATCAATACTCACTTGTCCAATTTCAGAAAACCGGTCCGAATGAACAGTTGGATCAAGGACAACGACCTGTCCGTTAACAACTACCCGGACACCGTCATTTGACATTGCTTTAAACAGATATCTGCCCGGTGTATCCATTTTCAGATACCCTTTTAAAAGGACACCTACTCCTTTTTCACTCTTACTATCAAAAACACTTTCTTGAAAACGATGGTTCAGAAAGGCCACCGGCTGCCCTGCCTTGCCTTCAGAAATCATCGCATCATCCGCTGGCATTTGATCAATATTGCGATAAAAGGAATATCTAAAATAGACAGGGAGACCCTGTTTAACAGATACATCCATTGCCAAGAATTTGGCTACTGGCTGAACTGTGGCCTGTTCATGGGAAACACAGGAACTAAGAGCAACGAGGAGCAAAAGTATCCCTGCCCAACGATTCAGCAAAGACCATGTATTCTTCATGGTTCCCCCTTAGAAATCTCTGGAGATTGTTAATCATTATGTGAAAGAGTCAACCAATCCGGTCAGGCTTTGCCCTGCCAGTCACGCCCTCTTGCATTTCTGCGCCGACATTTAATGTCTACTGCTCATTCCAGGAAGTCACCATATCACCAACAACGGTATCCCCTTAAACAGAGACAGTACCGGGAACCACCTTAGAATTCTATTCTGAAACTGTAAACGCCCTCTTCCACTACACTCTGCACCTTATAGCCGGAGTGATTAAATATTGCCTGCATCCGCCTATTATCACGCAGCACCTCTGCGGTAAAACCCGAGATTCCACTGGCCTTGGCAATGGTGATCAGGTGTCGGAACATGAAAGTTCCCAGCCCTTTGTTCTGCCACTCATCGCGGATGACAAAAGCAACCTCAGCCCTATTGGTGTGCTCATCAAGATAGTACCTTCCCACGGCCACGATGTCGTCACCGTGGGCCTCGGGCAGGGTGCCGACTATGGCCACATCTTTACGGTGGTCGACATAAACAAAGTTCTGGATCTCGCGCTGCCCGAATCGCCGATTATGGCTCATGAAACGGTAGTAGAGGGTTTCCTGGGAAAGGTCATAGAGCAGATCACGCATCAGGGGCTCGTCCGTTGGATGGATGGGCCTGAAAGAGAACTCGGTACCGTTATCCAGAAGATAGGTGGTTTTCATCATATCCTGGGGAGCCACCACAAATTTCCCTTCGACCTGGACAAAATCCTGACGGATAAATTTCGCCTCAATGGCATCTTTCAAAAGCTGTTCCCGGTGATCAGGATGGGCTATGGAGATCAGTGCCAGGGTGCGATCCTGTACTGATTTGCCATGGAGATAGGCCACCCCGTATTCGGTGACCACATAATGAACCGTTGCCCGGCTCACCACCACTCCGGATCCACTGCTGAGTCGGGCATTGATCCGGGATCTTCCGTCACTGGTGGTTGACGGCATGGTAATGATCGCTCTTCCCCCATCGGAACGGGCTGCCCCCCGGTTAAAATCCACCTGCCCCCCCACTCCTGAATAAAACACCCCGTTTTCAGAATCGGAGCAGACTTGTCCGGTGAGATCGATCTCCAGGGCCATATTGATGGAGACCATACGAGTTTGTTTTCCAATTATGTTTGAATCATTCACGTATTCTGTGGGACGAAAGGAGAACAGGGGGTTATCATTCACAAAATCGTAGAGTTCTTTGCTTCCCATACAGAAACTGGCTACCACCTTGGCCCGGTCAGTAGATTTTCTGCTGCCGGTCACTGCCCCGGATTTTATCAGATCCATGATATCATCGGTGATCAGTTCCGTATGGATACCAAGATCATGTTTTCCCTCCAGAGCCCCAATCACAGCTTGGGGAATCCGGCCAACACCTGGTATCCGCCCGATACCGAATTCCAGGGTAGAACCGCTGGGAATAAGCCCTGCAACAAAGTCTGCAATCTTGGCACTCACCGGATGCACCGGTCTGGATTTGCGTTCCAGGAGCGGGACATCTGCAGGTACCAGGATATCAAGATCATAGACATCAATAAGACTGTCGCCCCTGGTCCAGGGCATCTGGGGATTGACCTGGGCAATGACCAGGGAGGCATTTTCCGCAGCACTTCTTACGATATCCACGGACACACCCAGGCTCATCTTCCCCCTGCTATCAGGGGGCGTCACCTGGATCAGGGCCACATCCAGGGGCAGTTGTCCAGAATGGAAAAGTCTGGGGATATCTGACATGAGGATTGGAGTATAATCTCCACGTCCTTCCTGGATAACCTCACGCACATTATGGCCAATGAAAAAAGAGTTTATCTTGAAACAGCTGGCATATTTTTTCTCAGTATAGGGGGCATGCCCTTTGGTCAGGAGTTCGACAATCTCCACGTCGGCAAGACTGCCGGCAATTTTCGTCATGGCCTCAACCAATACCGTGGGTTCGCCGCAGCCAGTGCCGAGGAAGACCCTATGCCCGGATTTCAAGTGAGACAGGGCACGTTTGGGAGTCTTGATCATGTCCCTATAGGTTTCTTTCCAGTTGGCATCGTATTCCATCTCTTTCTCCCCTACTTCTCTTCCGGCAAAGGAGCCAGAGTCATTCGTGCATCTGCCACCACCGGATCAGAACCGAAGTCGCCAACAATAAACGGGTTGATATCAAGTTCCAGAATCTGCGGAAAGTCTGTGGTCAGCTGACTGATGCGCTGGAGGCCTGAGGCAATGGCCGAGATATCCACGCCTTTATTCCCACGCCGTCCCTCAAGCATGGCATAGGACTTGGTGGATTTCAGCATCTGCACCGCCTCCTGTTCTGTAATGGGTGCTAGGTGAAAAGTCACATCCTTCATCACCTCAACAAAGATACCGCCAAGACCGAACATGAGCATGGGACCAAACTGGGGATCGCGGGTCATACCAATGATCACCTCCAGCCCCTTAGTTGCCATCTTCTCCACATACACGCCCTCAATCCTGGCATCAGGGACCTTCTTGCCGATCTTTATGGTCATCAGGTCATAGGTATCCTCAACTGCCTCACTGTCAGCCACATTGAGATGAACACCACCAAGATCGCTCTTGTGGACAATATCGGGTGACACGATTTTCATGGCCACCGGGAATCCGATACGTTCTGCAACTTCTCTTGCCTCTTCTGCGCTGGAGGCAAGGGATCCAGAGGGAATCCGGAAACCATAGGCACCTAGAACTGCTTTTCCTTTGACTTCTCCCAACTGCAGCCGGCCAGTACGCTGGCGACGGGCAAGGATACGCTCCACCTTTCGCCTGTTCACCCGAAAACGGGTGACCATCCGGGGCGGCCGCTGCTTCCAGGCAGCATATTCACGCATTCCTTTAAGCGCTGCAACGGCTCGTTCAGGAGACTCATAATCAGGAAGACCGGTGGCTGCCAGTTCCTTCCGGCCCGGCATGACATCACTCCCTCCCATGAAGGAGGCCACCAGTGGCTTACTGCCGTCAATGGTTTTGGCTATTGCCTGGGCGGTTTCTGCAGGACGGGTCATGGCCTGGGGAGTAAGGATGACAAGAATCGCATCCACAGCAGGATCGGACTGGGCGGCCTCAATGGCTGCCACATAGCGCTCAGGATCCGCATCACCCAAAACATCAATGGGGTTACCGACACTTGCTGCCCGTGGAAGCTGATCGCGAAGGGCACTGGCCGTATTGCTGTCGAGTTCCGCAACCTGCATCCCGGCGTTCTCCACGGCATCAGCAGCCATGGTGCCGGGTCCACCGGCATTGGTGATGATGAGGACATTATCCCCTGCTGGCAGAGGCAGCATGGAAAGGGCAGTGGCATAATCAAAAAGCGCTTCAAAAGTGTCTGCCCGCACCACGCCGGAGCGTTTAAAGGCTGCCCCGTAAGCAGTATCAGCATCCGCCAGTACCCCGGTATGAGAGGCTGCCGCCTTCAAGCCTGCGGCAGTGGTGCCGGATTTCAGAATAACCACTGGTTTCCTTGAGGCTGCTTCCTCGGCAGCTTTCACAAAGTTGTTGCCGGTGGAGATATCTTCCAGGTAGCCGACAATGACTTTTGTCTGTTCATCTTTTGCAAGATAGGAGAGGATATCCACCTCAGAAATGTCTGCCTTGTTGCCGATAGAGACCAGCTTGGCAAGACCAAGATGTCGGCCGGCTGCCAGGTCAAGCATGGCAGCACACAGCGCTCCGGATTGGGAAAAGATAGAAATTCCGCCAGTTGACGGCATGGCCCCGGCAAAGGAGGCGTTCAACTGATTTTCTGTATTAATGAGCCCCAGGCAATTCGGTCCCAACAGCTGGATATCATAGCGCCTGCAGTACTCCACCAGCTCCTGTTCCAGTGCCAGGCCCTCAGGTCCTGACTCTCGAAACCCTGCGGTGGTGATAATAACTCCCTTGGCCTTTACCTTCGCACACTCTTCCACAACTCCTTTAACCAGAGGCCGTGGAACAGCGACTATCACCAGCTCCACCTCTTGTCCGTATTCACGAAGTGAAGGAAAGCAGGGAAGGCCGAGCAATTCGTCAGCAGAGGGATTGACAGGAACAATTGTTCCCTGAAAACCGTCCCCGATCAGATTGGCCAGGATGTCGTGACCGACCTTTCCGGCTGTTCTCGAGGCACCGACAACGGCAACACTTTTGGGCTGAAAAAGTGTATCTAAACTCATAAGCATACCTTAGAAAAGAATGAGGAACAGAGAGAAGATGTTGATTACGGGATCAGGCCCTTTTTACAACGAGCCCCGCATCCTCAAGCAATGCATAGACTTTTGTAATTTTAAAGGTGTTTATCCGCAGGTAGATGGTTTTGTCGTCCCTCTCATGGTCGATACGCAGCAGTCGGCTAAAGGGAATTGCATGCTCTTCCAGAAGAGTCACTATCCGGGTCATTATCCCAGGGCTTCCGTCATCATTAATACCGATGAGCACGGCTCCCTTCTCTCCAACGCCAAAAAGCTTTTTATAGGCTGCAGTCAGATCCCTGATGGAAAAAACCCCAACCACTCTCTCATCAATAAGCACCGGCAGAGCACCCAGCTGGTCCCGATCAAAGAGAAAAAGGGCATCATCAAGGGTGGAATCAGGTCCCAGCGACACGCATTCGGTGGACATGATCTCGGCCACAATTGTCTGTTCCACCCTTTCGTAAACCAGTCGCCGCTCACTTTTACTGAGAACCGATGAGGGATAGGCTGATCGCAGATCACGATCCGTAAGCATCCCGACCAGCAATCCTTTTTCATCAACCACCGGCAGGTGACGAAAATGATAATCATTGAGTAAGGCCCTGGCCTCAGGAAGAAGCATGGCCGAAGAAACCGTAATGGGATCAGGTGTCATATGTCGTGAAATATACATGGTCCGCCTCTATTGGTATAAGAACTGTTTATCGATCCAAAAGCCCTCTGACATAGGCCTCCACCGAGTCTCCGAGTACAGAAAGTTCATAACCGCCCTCCAGGATAGAGAGAATTCTGCCTTCGGTAAAACGGTCAGCCCAGTCCCGTATGGCTTGCCCTAAAATATAATACAGTTCCGTAGAGTAGTGAAGCCCTGACATCTCATCTGCTCGGTGAGCATCAAATCCAGCGGCAACGATGATCGCATCCGGCTGCCATTCCTCAAGTTTTGGGGAGATGACTTCCTGAAGAAGTTTTACAACCTGGCTGTCTTCAGCGCCTGGAGAGAGGGGGAGATTAAGGATAGTCCCCTTTCCTTCTCCCATCCCATGTTCGTCTGCATAGCCGGTTCCAGGATAGCTGAAACTCGGATGCTCATGAATACTGATATAGAACCCTGCGGCCTCATCTTCAAAGGCGGATTGGATGCCGTTGCCATGATGGGCGTCAAAGTCAAAAACCAGGATACGTTTCTTTGCGTAACAATGCTGCCAGTACCTGGCTGCCACAACGCAGTTGTTGAAAAAACAGAAACCAAAGGGGATGTTGTGCTCGGCATGATGCCCTGGAGGACGGACCAGACAAAAGATATTATCTGCCTTTCCTTCTTCGATAAGGTCTATGCCAGTGAGTCCGGCACCTGCTGAAAGGCAGGCGATATCATAGGAGTCATAGCAGATTTGGTTATCTGTATGATCGATGTAGGTACGACCGGAAAGAACAGACTCCTCAAAGCGAAAAAGCCAGGCCTCGGTGTGGGCCTTGATGAGCCACTCCCGTTCTGCAGTTCGAGGCGACAAAAAAGAAAGATCGTCAAAACAATCACTTAATTCCAATGCCTGAGAAATCGCCTGAAGTCTTGCCGGGATTTCAGGATGCTCTCCACCACCAGTGTCGTGCTGGAGATACCGCTGGTCACCGATGATGGTAAGAGATGTCATATTCTTGAATGTGAAAACTATTGTTGAACAGGTCTCTATTTTCGGTGTATCCTGCAGAAGAATCCTTGTCAAATACTATTCCCTTTAACCAGAATAAAGGATCTACCATGGACCTCACCTTTTATCACTCTACCCTCTGACCCCGCTGCCATATGGCAAAAAAAGCTCTGGATGAGCTGCTGAGCAATATGGATGATGTGCATTTGGAAGAAGTGGAGGTCATGACGAATCCGCTGCGCGCCCTCAAAGACGGAGTCAAATTCATCCCCACCCTCAAGTGTGGTGAAGAGCGGTTGAGCGGTATTCTGCTCAGTCGGTCCAAACTGGAAGAATTTCTGCAGAAGATGCTCCGCCAATGAAAGATATTGTTCTGAATTCTGTAGGCTTTCTGGACATGATGGCCTGGGTCCTTGTCCTTGCCTTTTTCTGCGGAAGCGCCCTGCTTTTCCAGGGGAATCTGCAACTCTCCTTTATCGGGGCCTCCGGCATCATCATGGAAATGATGATCATCGGCCTGTCCATAGAGATCATCATTGAGTCGATTAAACACATCAAGGGGATCGGCACCGTCACCGGTTTTATCACCAATGGCCCTGAGGCAATCTGTCTCATTGTTGGTCTGGCAGTGGGTGATGTCCTCTTTGCCGCATCCACCCCCTTGGGATCCAATTTTATGAACCCTATTCTGCTCCTGGTTGCGGCCATTCTCTGCAGCAGAACAGCACAGACATTCAAGACCAAACCACTTTACAGCGCAATCACCATCCTTGGCACTGCCACCCTGGCCGTGAGTTTTTTTTCCCTGGACAGTGCACTCTATAAATTCTGGCTGCTCGCTGCCATGCTGCTCACTGTCCCACTCTTTTTCCTTCGCCCGCAAGAAGGCGAGGAGGAGAGCGACGCAATGTATCATCCCGGGGCCAGGCGCTGGTTAATTCCTGCCATCATTTTCCTCCTGGGAGCTGGCTATTTCCTCGACCCTGTGGTCTCTTTTGCAGCTGAAAACTCAAAAGCACCAAAGGGCGTGATCGGTTTTCTGGTCCTGGCATCACTCACCTCCTGGCCGGAGTTCAAGTCCTGCATGGGCCTGCTCAGCCGCAACAAGCCCCTGGCTGCCGTGCTCAACATCACGGTCTCCAATATCACCAACATCTGGCTGGCTGCTGGTGGAATCGGTTTTTATCTCCTCAATCAATAAGCAGGGCACCGTACCTTTGCCCAAACAGGGCATTTATTTAAAGACAAAAAACACCTTAAAACGGCGGGGCAATGGTGACCAGAATGCGCATATCTGTTTTTGCCTGCACGCCATGGGGTTCATTGATATCGCTGACCAGGATATCTCCCGCTTCAGCAGGAAGGGCTGTATCGCCTTCTCCTAAAAATGATCCCTTCTCCTCTATCACGTGAATACTGAGCTGTCCCTCGGCAGGATGACGATGAACAGGAAAACCCTGCCCGGCCTGCAAGCACAATCGGGGACGCGGAGTCTGCGCTTACCTGGATTTTCGCAAAAACCGCGAAAAAAATTCAGTCCCCTTAGCTTTTGGCTTGGTGGAAAAATTAAGGTAAGCGAAAACTCCGAGTCTCCCGGTCTGCAGATGATCGGGTCCTGTTCAGGGCACTGAGTACTCCCTTAATAGAGGCCACTATAATATCAGTGTCTATACCCACTCCCCATTTTTTCATGCCATCGGGCATCTTCACCTGAATAAAGGCTACTGCCTTGGAGCTTGAACTCTTGGTCAAGCCATGTTCATGGTATTGGCTCAGGGTAAAATCTCCGCAGAGCTGCTGCCGCAGAGCTGTACAAAATGCATCTAATGGCCCGTTGCCACTTGCTGAAATGCTTTTCCCTTCACCGTTTTCCGTAATCACGGCTTTGATCTCGGCAAACGAACGCTGTTCATCACTGTCGATGTGGCGCTTCACCACATTAAACTTCTCAAGGCCATAAGGTTTGCGACTCTTCAGATATTCCTCCTGGAAGGCCTCCCATATCTCGTCAAGCTGCAGTTCCCGACCAAGCTTATCAGTCACCCCCTGGATAACATTTCCGAACTCGGGGTGCATTTCCTTGGGCATCTTCACCCCAAACTCCCGGTCCATCACGAAGGCGACACCGCCCTTACCCGACTGGCTGTTAATGCGGATAATCGACTCATAGCTCCTGCCCACATCAGTAGGATCGATCGGCAGATAGGGTACCTCCCACCTGTTTTCCTTATCCTGCTCGCAGAGAGCCATTCCTTTATTAATAGCATCCTGGTGTGAACCGGAAAAGGCGGTATAAACCAATTCTCCAGCGTAAGGATGTCGGACATGGACGGGGATATCGGTCACATCTTCGGATACCTGGATTATGTGATTGATGTCATGCAGATCCAATTCGGGATCAATCCCCTGGGTGAACATATTCAGGGCAAGGGTCACGATATCCACATTACCGGTCCGTTCACCATTGCCAAAAAGTGTCCCCTCAACCCTGTCTCCTCCGGCCATGAGAGCAAGCTCAGTGGCTGCAACGGCACAGCCCCTATCATTGTGGGCATGGAGACTGATGACAGCAGAATCACGCTCCTTCATATTGCGGCAGAACCACTCAATCTGATCGGCATAGACGTTGGGAGTGGCCATTTCCACAGTGGCAGGGAGATTAATGATCACTGGTTTTTGGGGAGTCGGTTCCCACACGTCCATGACCGCCTCGCAGATGGCAAGGGCAAAATCCATCTCAGTACCAGTAAAACTCTCAGGGGAATACTCGAAGCGGAAATCGATTTCAGGATATTTGGCTGCCTCCTGCCTGATCAGCGTTGCCCCCTGCACAGCGAGCGCGATAATCTCTTGCATGCTCATCTGAAAAACAGCACGACGCTGCAGGGTAGAGGTGGAGTTGTAGAGATGCATCACCGCCCTTTTTGCGCCTTTCAAGGCCTCAAAACTCCTCTGTATCAGATGCTCCCGGGCAGGAGTCAGAACCTGAATAAAGACATCATCAGGAACCAGTTCATTTTCAATCAGAGTCCTGGCAAACTCAAACTCTACCTGGGAAGCCGAGGGAAAACCCACCTCAATCTCTTTAAAACCGACATCTATCAGCAGCTGAAAGAGTTCAAGCTTCTTCTTCAGATCCATGGGCTGAATCAGGGCCTGATTCCCGTCACGGAGATCAACGGAGCACCAACTCGGTGGTTTGGTAATTGTTTTTCCAGGCCAGACCCGATCCGGGAGATCAACCACCGGATAGGATCTGTATTTCTTCACTGATTCAGGTCTCATTTCTTTTCCTCATTTTTTTTGCGCCCAGCAGCTGGAAACCGGGCACAAACGAAAAAGGCCGCAGTTTCTCACTGCGGCCTTTGACAAATAGTTGTTGCTATGACGATGTACGTTTTACAACACTCCGGTCTCCACCACAGTCGACTCCCTAAGCAGGGTTAATAGCAGGAGGGATAGGAGGTTATACTTAAACATAGTGTTCTCTCAGAGATTTTTTTATTGAATACCCACACAGATAATCACTGGGATCGATTATTGTCAAGCACCTTTTTTTAATAATACAATTCACATAGAAAAACAAACCAGCACCTCTTTGGCTCTAATTCTCATTCTTTTTTCGCTGATTTTGCAAACCTCACACCTTCCATATTGACATCCAACTCATTGAAAGATATATTTCATACTTTTCGACATATATATAATCCGAATTGTATAACAATTTTTTTTAATTTTCTAATAAACCTCAACATAGAAAGGAAGAGGGTTCATGGAAAAAGTCACAGGCTCTATTGCCATTATAAAATGCCTCGAAGAAGAAGGGGTTAAGACAATTTTTGGTTTTCCCGGAGGAGCAGTTATCGACCTCTATGATGACCTCTACAAATCTGACATTCTTCACGTCCTTGTTCGTCACGAGCAGGGTGCCGTGCATGCCGCTGATGGCCTTGCCCGGGTAACCGGAGAAGTTGGAGTCGCTCTTCTCACCTCCGGCCCCGGGGCCACCAATGGGGTAACCGCCATTGCCACGGCCTATATGGATTCCATCCCCATGGTCATCCTCACCGGTCAGGTGCCTACACCCCTTATCGGCAATGATGCCTTTCAGGAAGTTGATATAGTCGGCATTACACGCCCCTGTACCAAACACAATTACCTGGTGAGCAAGGCTGAAGACCTGGTTCCAACTCTGCGTGAAGCCTTTCATATTGCCCGCACCGGTCGTCCCGGTCCTGTTCTCATCGATCTGCCCAAGGATGTTGTTGCCTCCATGGTCGATTTTGAAGAGAAAAAGCCGATTCGCATGCAGACCTACCAGCCCACCTACGAACCACACATGGGCCAGATTGAAAAGGCGTGTAAAGAAATCCTGAAGGCCAAAAACCCAGTCCTCTATGTTGGTGGTGGTGTTATCCTTTCCAATTCCAACGAAGAGCTCGCTGAACTGGCCACCAAACTGAACATTCCAGTTACCATGACCCTCATGGGCCTTGGCGGTTTCCCTGGAAGAAATGACCTCTCCATGGGCATGCTTGGCATGCATGGCAGCTATACAGCTAATATGGCTGTGGCCAAAAGTGATCTGCTGATCGCTGTGGGTGCCCGTTTTGATGACCGGGTAACCGGCCGAATCGATGCCTTTGCCCCCCATGCCCAAATTATCCATATTGACATTGATCCTACGTCCATCAGTAAAAACGTGGCCGTGGACATTCCCATCGTTGCCGACTGCAAGCATGCACTCACGGCAATGAACACCTGGCTCGACTCCTGCGGACATAATCTTGAAGAGGTTGGAGCAACACATACCCCATGGCTGGAAACCATTGCAGCGTGGACCAAAAAACACCCCATGGGCTATCTGGACGAAGGTGAGACCATCAAACCCCAGTATGTGATTGAAAAACTCGACGAACTGACCAATGGTGATGCCATCATCACCACTGAAGTCGGCCAGAACCAGATGTGGGCTGCCCAGTTCTACAAATTCAACAAACCCAGACGCCTGATCACCTCCGGGGGCTTGGGAACCATGGGTTACGGCCTTCCAGCAGCCATTGGCGCCAAGATGGCATTCCCGGATGCCACAGTCATTGATGTTGCCGGTGACGGTTCCATCCAGATGAACATCCAGGAACTGGCAACTGCCAAGCAGTACAACTGTCCGGTCAAGATCTGTATCCTTAACAACAACTACCTGGGTATGGTTCGTCAGTGGCAGGAACTGTTTTATGATAAACACTATGCAGGGACCATTATGGAAGTCACACCTGATTTCGTGGCCCTTGCCGAGGCCTATGACTGTGTCGGCCTTCGCGCCACCAAGACCAGTGAGGTCGAAAGTGTTATTAAAGAGGCCCTGTCCATAGACAACGTTGTTATTATGGACTTCCGTATCGCCAGAGAAGAAGGTGTCTTCCCCATGGTACCTGCTGGTAAGGCCACCACGGAGATGCTCCTGGTCTAATCCGGTACCATCTGCTGGTATTATAATTTTGAGGCACCGCCAAGGTGGTTCATGAACATATTTTTCTGTACAGGATAATCCGATGAAACATACGATCTCAGTCCTTCTTCAAAACAAACCGGGCGTACTTTCCCGGGTCACCGGTCTGTTCAGTGGCCGTGGTTTCAACATTGAAAGCCTCAGTGTTGCAGAAACCCTGGACTCCACCGTCTCCTGCCTCACTCTGGTTACCAGAGGTGATAATGCCATCGTTGAACAGATCACCAAACAGCTGCACAAGCTCATTGATGTCATTAAGGTGACCGACATCAGTGAAGGTGAGTACGTGGAGCGGGAAATGGCCCTCATCCGAGTCAAGGCCGAGACTACAACCCGCGCTGAAGTTCTGCGGGTTATCGACATCTTTCGTGGAAAGGTCGTTGATGTCAGTCCTAAATCCTATGCCGTCGAGGTTACTGGATCTGCCACCAAGATTCAGGCCATTATTGACATTCTGCGTCCCATCGGGATCAAAGAAATCGTCCGTACCGGTACCATTGCCATGGTTCGGGCCCCAAAAAAATAGTCCAGCACCACTGTGTCTGATATGACACTGAAAGCTGATTTACGTTAAAAGCAGGTTGCGACGCGTGTCGCAACCTGCTTTTGCTGTGTAAGAACTTCTTCAATGCCTATAAAATTACTATGACATCCCCCCGGATTCCGCTTGCCCTGGAAGGCTACCCATTCATTGGCTTTTCTGCCTTTGTCACCCTGATTACTGCCATCCTCGGGTATGACTTCCTGGCCTGGCCCGGCCTTTTCCTGACGACTTTTATAACGGCCTTTTTCCGTGACCCGGAAAGAATGAGTCCTGCGTCACCTGATGCGCTGATCTCTCCTGCTGACGGAAAAATCATTGTCATTGAAGAACAGTTTGATGATAAATACCTGCAGCAGCAGGTCATCAAAGTTTCCATTTTCATGAACGTCTTTAATGTTCATGTGAATCGTATCCCCGTGAATGGAACAATTGAGGCTGTCCAGTATACACCAGGAAAATTTTATTCGGCAGACAGTGATAAAGGTGGGCTGCTCAATGAACACTGCGCGGCTATCCTGCGAACCGAAACCGGGGAGCGTATGGTCTTCGTCCAGGTTTCAGGACTCATTGCCAGGAGAATAATCAACTGGCTCGAGCCAGGAGACACGGTTCATCGAGGCAAACGTTTTGGTCTCATCCGCTTTGGATCACGCGTGGACCTGTATCTGCCTGTGGACAGTGACATTGCTGTCAAACTCGGTCAAAAAGTAAGTGCCGGAGAAACGGCCATTGCCTCTTTCTCCAAGTAAAGACCTTTCTTTTTTACTTTTCCCACTGTAAGACTTACAATATTTGAGAGTAGGACTACTTACTCTTCAAGGTGGCCTTCATATTTTCCGGAGTACATTAGATGGAAGATAATTCCCAAAACATTAGCACCCGTTTTTATCCATTGCCGTGTATGTTTACCTTGGCAAGCTCGTTCTGCGGCTTTTATGCCATCATTGCCGCTATTAATGGTGAGTTCAAGACAGCGGCCATTGCCATTATTGTAGCAGCTGTGTTTGATGCACTCGATGGTCGTGTGGCCCGGGCAACAGGAACGACAAGCAAGTTTGGCATGGAACTGGACTCCCTCTGCGACATGATCTCCTTTGGTGTCGCTCCTGGAGTTATTGCCTTCCTCTGGGCCCTTCATCCCTATGGCCGCTATGGATGGCTTGCTGCCTTTCTCTATGTGGCCATGACCTCTTTACGCCTCGCACGTTTTAACTCTCAGGATGTCGCCTCAGAGTCAAAAAACTTTGTTGGACTGCCCTGCCCTGCAGCTGCAGCCATGATATCAGGGTCTATCCTTTTTTGTAATTTCCTCGGCATCACCGGCGAAGTGAAACACATCTCCATTCTCCTTCTTGTCTATCTTCTTTCTTACCTGATGGTCTCCACCCACACCTATTACAGCTTTAAAGAAGTGCCAAAGGTCAAGATAAACCGCTTTCAGATTCTTGTCGGCTTACTCCTGTTCTTTATTCTCATTGCAGCAGAACCGCAGATCATGCTCTTTGCTCTTTTTCTGATCTATATCTTTTCAGGACCGACGTTTGCCATTGTCAAAAAAGTCCGAGCGAGAAAAAAGAAATCCACTCCCTTACCAAAGCAAGATCATTGACTCTTCCCATTAATTTCTTTCACAGGCGTATTCAGTTACAATCCCCGAATACGCCTTTTTTTATCGCGTAAACAATGCATATTGCTCCCACTGAAAAAATTTGTTAGTTTCTTTTTCTTAGATTAGCATTCCCTGAAAACATTACCCTTTTCAGGTTGCTGTTGTTCAGCCCTGTACTACGAATAAGGATCCGAAATGAATGAAAATCAGAAAAAATATAATGTTGCCATAGCTGGTGCCACCGGAGCAGTTGGCGGGGCCATGCTCGATGTCCTGAAACGCCGTGACTTTCCCATCAAGGAATTACGACTTCTTGCCTCAGAGCGTTCAGTGGGCAAAAAAATCACTTTTAAAGATCAGGAAATAGAGGTTCAACTCCTCAGCAAAGACGCTTTTACTGGTATTGATGTTGCCCTTTTCTCAGCTGGAGCAACCCGATCCCTTGACTTTGCACCGGCTGCTGCCAAGGCAGGAGCAGTGGTTATTGACAACTCTAGTGCCTACCGCATGGACCCTGGAATTCCCCTGGTGGTGCCCGAGGTCAATGCACATGCAATTGCCCAGTATAGCAATCATGGTATC